>JAFKFM010000006.1:0-300000 GCA_017308135.1 Alphaproteobacteria bacterium | reverse complement strand
GAGCCAGCATCGGCCTTGGCCGTGCGTCCGCACCCGCGCGATCCCGACGGCAAGTACGAGTCGGCATGCGAAGCCATTGGAACCCGCGCGGTGGTGGATCGCTCGGGCACACCCGCCGAAGCCTTCGCCGCGTCGGACGTGGTCGTCAGCCTGTCCGAGGCGGTTCGCAACGAAGCCCGCTTGCTGGGGCGGCCCGCTTACGCGCCCGAGGCCGCCTTGGCGCTATTGTCGGGTCCGCGATGAAGGAAGCGGTCAAATCCGCCGTCCGCGGTGCCTTCGCCGCTTACGGACGCCTGCAAACGACGGCCCGCGAACTGCGCATCGCGCCCGCGCGGCGCGCCGCCGAGCGCGCGATCGCCGCGCTGCCGACGATGGGGCCGTCGCTGGTCGATGGTCCCGTCTTGGTCGACGCCGCGTTCCAGCACCCGAATTACTGGCAGCGTTTCGGCTTGCTGCGGGCCGCACTCGGATTCGAGAATCTCGAGCAATACGCGCTGCCGGGCCGCTTCTCGACCCTCGGGCTCGCGGGAACGTTGCGCCGGATGGGTATCCGGCACAGGTTGGCGCCGTTGACCGACGCGGCCGCCGTCGCCGCCCGGCGTGTCGAGGCGCGCGAAATTCTGACGCGCGCGGGCGACGCCGACGGTTTGTTCCGGGCGGAGCTTCCCTTCGGTATCCCGGCTTTCGACCTTTACGACGGGCTGCTGCGCGCGCAGCGGACCGCGCGCGTGGATCTCGGCCATCCCGATATCGCGGACTTCGTCGCCACGTGGCTTGCCGCCGCGTATTCGGCCGACGATCTGGTCCGCCGCTTGCGCCCGGGTTTCGCGGTCCTCAGCCACACCCAATCGGGGCGGGACGGTTACGGCGTTTTGGCGCGCGCCTTGATCCGGCATGGCGTGCCGATGGTCGTGCCCAACGGATTCTTCGAAAACCTGCATCTGCACCGCGTCGAGGCGGAACCCGATCTTTACCGGTTCTTCGATCCCGTCGAACCGGAGGAAATCGACGCCATGCCGTCCGCGCGGCGCGAATCCCTCGCCGTGTTGGGCCGGCAGGCGGTGATGGCCCGGCTGGGCGGCAATTCGCGCGAGTTCGCGGGGCAGCTGGCCTTCGGACCCGGGCAAACCGATTGGTCGCGCGAGGAGATGTGCCGCGATTTCGGCTGGGACCCCGCGAAACCGATCGTCGCGATCCTCACGTCGACATGGTTCGACTTCCCGCATCTTTACGGCTCGAGCCGTTTCCGCGATTTCGCCGACTGGGTCGGCGTCACCTTGCGCGCCGCAGCGGGCGCCGCCGACGTCAATTTCATCGTCCGGGGTCACCCCGCCGATCGCTGGTACGACGGCGTCTATGTGTCCGATATGATCGGCGGCCAACGCGCGCCGAATATCGGCGTATGCCCTTACGGCAAAAACGGCCGCAGCGTCATGCAGGCCGCCGACGCGCTCGTGACCTTCTACGGCAGCGCGGCGCTCGAATACGCGATGTTCGGCAAGCCGGTGCTCGTGCCCGATATCGGCTGGTACCACCGTCACGCCTTCGTGCGCCTCGCCCACTCGCGCGAGGATTACGCGGATCGAATCCGGCGCGTCTGGTGGCGCGACGGCGATTGGCGCCCCGATCCCGAACGCGCGGCGATCGTGCAGGCCTATCGGTTCGGCTATCCGGCCTGGCAAGGCGATTGGCGGCTCGATGACGACGTCGCATGTTCGCGTGACCGGATTCTGCACGCGATCCCGGCGCGCCTGGCCGCGTGCGCGCCGGCGGTTCGCCTTGAACTGGCGACGATCCGGGATTGGTACGCGTCCGGCGAAATCCTTTACCATCCGTTCAAGATTCGCCGCGCCACGGAGTTGACCCACATTTGATCGGCCGGAGCGTAGATCGATGAAATCCGTCCTCGTTACCGGCGGCGCCGGCTATGTCGGTAGCCATGCGTGCAAAGCGTTGGCGCGCGCGGGTTATCTGCCTGTGACGTTCGACAATCTGTCGCGCGGGCACGCCGAGCTCGTGAAATGGGGCCCGTTCGTGCGCGCCGATCTCGCCGATCGCCAAGCGCTGGACGCCGCTTTCGCCGAGCACAAGCCGGCGGCCGTGATGCATTTCGCGGCCTATGCGTTCGTGCCGGAATCCGTCGCCGATCCCTATCTCTACTATCGCAACAACGTGGCGGGCACGCTCACGCTGCTCGAGGCCATGCGCGCGGCCGGGGTCGGGCGATTCGTATTCTCGTCGACCTGCGCGGTCTACGGCGCCGTCGCGCGCACGCCGATCCCCGAAGCGACGCCCACGGCGCCCGTCAACGCTTACGGCGATTCCAAGTTGATGATCGAACGCGTGCTGGCCGACGCGGGCCGCGCCTACGGCCTCGCGTGGACGGCGTTGCGTTACTTCAACGCGTGCGGCGCCGATCCCGAGGGCGAGACGGGCGAGTTGCACGATCCCGAACCGCATTTGATTCCCCGCGCGTTGATGGCCGCAAGCGGCCAAATTCCGCATCTGGATGTGTTCGGCGAGGACTGGCCCACGCCCGACGGCACCTGCGTGCGCGACTACATCCACGTCGCCGATCTCGCCCAAGCCCATGTCGCGGCCTTGCGGCGGCTGGAAAACGGCGGCGCTTCCGACGCGTTCAATCTCGGCACGGGGAGCGGACTTTCGGTCCGGCAGATCGTCGACGCGGTCGAGCGGATCACGGGCAAGAAACTGCCGCTGCGCAAAGGTCCGCGCCGGTCCGGCGATCCGCCCGCCTTGGTCGCCGATCCCGCGCGCGCGCGCGCCGAACTCGACTTCGCGCCCGCGCATTCGGATATCGACACGGTGGTGCGCACGGCTTGGCGCTGGCATCGCGCGCGGCACAACGTCTGACGCGCGTGGCCACGACAGTCCTTCCGTCCGAGATCGCGGGGGCCGCGCGATGAGCGCCGGATCGACCGCACGCTTGCGCTTGAACGGCGACGCGGCCCTCGGCTTCGCGGGCAAGCTTGGTTACTTGGCGGGCAACGCGCTGCGCAACGCGATTCTGGATCGGCCCGGCGCGCTGACGGTCGAACGCTTCGCGCCGGCCGGCCTCGGCGCCGTCGCCGGAACGCCGTCGCCGTCGCGCGCGTTGTGCGAAGCCCATCTCGCCGCATTCGATTGGGACGAATTCGCACGCGCGGCGGGCGGCATAAGGATGCATGAAATGGGCTGCGGCTCGGGCCGCGCCGGCGCCCTCGTGACGGCGGCGTCGGGCCAGGCGATCCGTTATCGCGGCTTCGATATCGCCGCACGGGAATCCTGGGCGCGGCCCGCGCCGCAAGCGAGCTTCGCCGCGTTCGACGGCAAGGATTTCGCAGGCACGATCGCGCCCGGCGACAATTTCTTTTTCTCGCAGTCGGCGGCCGAGCATATCCCGGCCGATCTCGACTATTTCACCGCTGTCGCGCGGGCTTGCGCGGCGGCGCCCGGGCCCACGCTTCAGATCCATTACTTGCCGTCGGCGGCGTGCTTGCGGCTTTATCTTTTCCACGGCTACCGGCAATACCCTGCGGGCGTCCTTGCCCGTTTGGCCGATTTGCAACCGGGCGACGCGCGGGTTTCGGCGGTCGCCTTGGGCGGCCCGGCGGCGATCGCCTTGCATTGGCGCTGGATCACCTGGCCCGCCTTGCGTGGCCGGCCGGATCGGCGTGCGGCGGATCCCGAAGGTTACCGGGCCGCGTTTCGGGCAGCGGTAGCGGCGGACGCCGAACGTTTGTCGGAAGCACCGGCGTTTTGGGCGCTGGTCGTGCGGCGGGGCTGACCTAAGGCCGATTCCCGTCCCCGCTCTTGACGTTCACGCCGTGAACGCAGTAGACCGTCCCCGTCGGAAGTGTCGATGGCGAAGGCGAAAACTTCGGCGATCCGCCGTCCGTACCAAGGAACTCGGTCATGTTGAGCGCCGCGAAACAATTGGCTCGGAATTGGCGTTGGGAGCGCATGATCCAACGGACGCGCTCGCGCCTGCCTTACGAGCAAGGCCAGCGCTACATGGATTATCTCGAGGCGTGCCGCAAAGCCTACAAGGCGGCCGAACCCGACGAGCCGCGATTCGCCGCACTCGCCCGCGATTACTGGGCCAACGGTTACTGCACCTTCATGCCCGCGCGCGGAACCGAGCTTGCGCAATCGATGCGCGCGCGCGTCGCCACGCTGGCCGAGTCCGTCGGCACCCAGGCGTGGCGCGACGACCGGTTCTACGGCGGCGACACCTATCGCGATTTTCCCGAGGTCCGGGAGCTTCTCGCGGGCGATCTGGGCAAGCTGTATCGGGCGATCTACCGGGCGCATTTCAAAATCTTCTACGGCATGATCTTTCGATCGATCCGCGATGCGGATACGCCGATCTATTCCCAGCTTTGGCACGCCGATGGCGGCCCGGGAACCTGCGTCATCGCGATCTTCGCGCTGTCCGATATCGGCGCGCACAACGGCGGCACGGAAATGCTGCCGTGGCCCCAATCGGTTGAGGTGATGCGCGCCGAGCGCCGCGCCGCCAAGGCGCTGGACGCCGAAGCCAAGGCGCTGGGCCCGAACCCCGACCGTATGGCGCTGCGCGACGTCAAATGCCGTTTCTACGAGCGGACGATCGCGGCCGAGTATACGAGCCGGGTCGTGCGGGCGAGCGGTCCGCCGGGCACTCTGCTGTGCTTCTCGAATAACGTGATCCACCGCGGCGGCTACCCCGAGCCGGGACAGATCCGCGAGGTCGCATTGTTGCACGCCTATCCGTCGATGACGCCGACCCCCTTCGAAACCTACGCGGCCCGGGGCGTGGAAAAAGTCGCCGGCAATCCCGCCGGCCCCGATTTCTAAAGCGAACCCAGCGAATGATTGCAAACTATTTGCGCTACGCGAAACGCGCGTTGCTCGACCCGGCCCCGTGTCCGTCGGATACCGGGTTGTTCCGGCGGCTGCTGCTGAAGCCGCGCGTGCACGACTTGGTCTCGGCGTTCATCCAGCTGCGCGACGCGCGCCGAACCCTCGCCCTCGCGCAGACCGGCGCGCCCGCCTTGGGCGGCGCCAAGAACCGCGACGCCGTCGATGAGACGGTCACCCACAACCTGGGACAGGTGCAGCGCAAGCTGGTGGTGCGCACGCGGCGCGTCGAGCCTTTCTACCAAGTGCTGACCGCGCCGTGGCGCGACCTGTCGAACGAAAAGCTTCTGGTGATCGGCGGACGAAATATCCACGAATTGTGGATCGCCGAACTCTACGGCTACAAATGGGACAATATCGACGCGATCGACCTGTTCTCGACCAATCCGAAAATTCGCGTGATGAACATGGAGGCGCTCGAATATCCCGACGCGACCTTCGACGCGGTGACGATGATCAACACGCTCGGCTATTCCGGCGATCCGGTCTCGGTCGTCAAGGGCATCGCGCGCGTGCTGCGGCCCGGCGGCCGTTTCGTGTTCAACCATGTTCACGACCCGAAGATGGAACGCTTCGGCGGCGGCGACCGCGTTCCGGGACGCGACATTCTCGCGGCTTTGCGCGAGTCCGGCCTGAAGATCTATTTCTACTCCCCGTCCGACAAGATCAATTCGGCGGGCCGTCCGCAGACGAGCCATCTTTTCGGCGCGCGCAAACCTGCGTTGGGCGAAACGCCCTTCGATCCGGTCGAGCTTTGAGGATAGGTTGAACAGCTTGCCCGTCCGCGCGCTCGCCGCCGCCGCTTCGCCGGCAGCCTTGCTCGCCGCGTGCCTGACGGCGGCGATCCCCGGACCTTTCGCCTTCGCCGGCGCCGCCGTCGTCGTCCTTGGCGCGCGGGCGGCCATCGTGCGGCCGGCGGGCGGCCGGGCCGAGACGCTCGTAACCGCGATTCTGGCTTTGATGTGCGCGGCGTTTCTGCGCCAGGCGATCGGCGTGCCGCTCCGGCCGACGGCCGCTTACGTCAGCGCGGTGCAGATCGCCTTCATCGTGGGCGTGCCCGCGCTGTTCGGCCTTGGATTCGGCCTGGCCGCGATTTGCCGCGGCGGCGCGCGCGACGCGATCGTGGCGACATTGATTTCGGCGGGGGCGGGGCTTCTCGCCAGCGAACTGGCCTTCGTCGTCGGCCGCGACGACGCGCCGAAGCGCTGGGCCGTCTATCAGGCGGGCCGCGCGGCGGCCGACGCACGCGGCGAACGCTTCGATGGCCGCGCGGATATGGATGTCGTCACCGAACTCCGGCAGGCGGGCGTCGACGCTTGGCCGATGTTTTCGATCTCGAATTTCCTTTACGCCGAAGGGCCTGCGGCCGCGGACCGCGCGAATGGACCGCTCACGCTGTCCGACGGCCGGAAGATTCTGCCGTTCGCTTCGATCCCGGACGTCACCACGGTTTATTGCAACGAAGGCGGGCGTTTCCTGATCTTCCGGTCGGACGAAATGGGTTTCAACAATCCCGCCGGAACCTGGTCGCGAAGCGATGCCGATATCGTCGTGGTCGGCGATAGTTTCGCGCAAGGCGCGTGCGTGCCCCAGGGGCAGGGGATGACCGATCGTCTGCGCGCGACCCATCCGTCCCTCGTCAATCTCGGCATGGGCGGCACGGGTCCGCTCTATCAGCTCGCGACGCTCTCGGAATTCGGGGCGCGTTTCGCGCCGCGCAAGGTGGTTTGGCTGTTTTTCGAGGGTAACGATCTGCATACGAATCTGGCGCGCGAGATCGAGTTCGAAGCGTTGCGCCGGCGGACGGAACCTGGCGCGCCGGACGACGGCCAGATCGGCGCGGCGCCCGAGATCGCCGCCTTCCTGCGCGCCACGGCCGATCGCTTGATCGATGCCGCCCTCGCCCAGCCCGAGACGAGACCGGAATCCCGTTTCCCGCCGTTCGGCGAGATCGTGCGGCTGCGCCAGATCATGGCGCGCGCGGGCTTTTCTGTCTGCCCGACGCGCGCGCAAATGTTCTTCCCCGATTTCGAACGCGTGATGCGCGCGGCGCGCACGAAAGTCGAATCCTGGGGCGGAGAACTCCTCGTTGTCTATCTGCCGGCATGGGATCGCAGTTGCGACGCGCTCAACGTCGTCGATGGCGCTTGGCATTGGCCCCACGCCGAGGTCATGGCGGCCTTGACGCGCGCGGGTATCGCCGCGCTCGATCTGCACGGCGCGTTCACCGCGCATCCCGATCCCGCGCGCCTTTTCTACTACCCCGGTTCCCATTACTCCCCCGAAGGCCACGCTTTCGTCGCGGCGGCGATCGCCGCGCGATTGGCGGCTCCAGGAGCGCAAAGCCGATGACCCGTTTTCCCGCCGCGTTCGAAATCGCCGGGCGGCCCGTCGGGGCCGGCCATCCGCCGCTGTTCATCGCCGAAGCCGGCGTGTCGCATTTCGGCGATATGGGGCTCGCGCGCGAACTCGTCGATATGTCCGTCGCCGCCGGCGCCGACGTCTTCAAGACGCAGTTTTTCGACGTCGAGCAACTCTATGCCAAACGCGCCCAGGCTTGGCGCGATCGGTTGCGGCCGCGCAATCTGACCTTCGACCAAGCGGCGGAGATCGCCGAGCGGTGCCGCGCCAAGGGCATCTTGTTCATGTCGACAGCGCATGACGAGAGCCGCATCGATTGGCTGCGCCGGCTCGACGTGCCGGCGATCAAGGTCGGTTCGGGCGAGCGCAACAACCCCGCGTTCCTGACCCGGCTTGCCGAACTCGGCAAGCCGATGATCGTGTCGACCGGGATGTACGGCGAGGCCGATGTCAACGAGGCCGTCGCCGCTTGCGCGCGCGGCGGCTGCGATCGGCTGGCGCTCTTGCATTGCGTCACGAGTTATCCGGCGCCGGCCGCCGACATCAATCTGCGTGCCATGGACCGGTTGCGCGAAGTATTCCCGGGGCCGGTCGGCTATTCCGATCACACGGAAGATCTGCTCGCCTGCTACGGCGCGGTCGCGCGCGGTGCGGCGATCGTCGAAAAGCACATCACGATCCTGCGCGACGTTCCTAACGCGCAGGATTGGAAGGTGTCGGCCGGCCCGGAAAATCTGGCGACGCTCGTCGCCGATTTGCGCCGGATGGCGGCGATGCTGGGCCACGGCCGAAAAGAGGCGGCGCCATCCGAGGCCGCCGGTCCCGCTTGGGCGACGAAATCGCTGGTCGCGGTGCGCGACCTGCCCGCGGGGTACGTGCTGACGCAAGCCGACCTGGCGGCCAAGCGCCCCGGCGACGGGATTCCGCCGTCGCGGATCGGCGAAATCCTAGGCCGCGCTCTGCGCCGCGCCGTCGCCGCGGACGATCCGATCGTTGGCGACATCCTCATGGATCGGGAGTGAAAATTGGCTATAGTTGTGGCAAGAGATCGAGGCTCGCGGCGGCTTCGGACTGCCCTTTCGCATGCGAAGGCGCCGGACGCGGTCGCGGCGGCGGCCGATGGACCAGCCGGCACCCGGCCGATGGAGTTATTGGATGACTGAAATCGCTCTCGACTCGCTGGAAAAGCGTCTCGATCTTTGGCGCGGCGAATTCGGCGACGCCTATCGGGAACGCAACGGGGCGACCGAATCGATGCTGCGTGCGCTGCGCGGCCAGTGGTCGCAATTCCTCGCGCCGGTCGCGGGCGCCCCTCCGCGATCGATCCTCGAAGTCGGCGCCAATATCGGACTCAATCTGCGCGCACTGCGCGCATTGACCGACGCCGAATTCTACGCCGTCGAGCCGAACCAACGGGCGGCCGATCAGATGGTCGGCGACGGCGTCCTGCCCGCCGCCAACGTCAAGGTGGCCGACGGCTCGAACATTCCGTTCGCCGACGCGAGCGTGGACCTTGCGTTCACGTCGGGCGTTTTGATCCACATCCATCCCAGCGATCACGAAAAAGTCTGTAAGGAGATGTACCGGGTCTCGCGGCGCTACATCGGGTGCATCGAGTATTTCGCGGACCGGCCGCGCGAGATTCCATATCATGGCTTTACCGGCGCGCTGTTCTTGCGCGATTTCGGCCATATGTGGATGACGGCGTGTCCCGACCTCGTCCTGCGGGGCCACGGATTTTTCTGGCGGCACGCGGGCGCCGCCGACAGTATGAATTGGTGGCTCTTCGAAAAGGCGGGCGCATAGCGTCATGCTGGCCCCCGTCTCTCCCGGTCCAACCCTGCCGCGCCGCGATCGTCGAAGGGCGTGTCGCGATCTCGCCCGGCGACGCGCTCCGGCGGGGCGGCGTTTTTTGTGGGGATGACATGTCCCGAAACCCCGATCCTGCGGATGCGCCTATGACCGCCACTCCGGTGAAGATCTGGATTTGCGATCTGACGTATACCCAGCAGACGATCGCTTCGGACATCATGCCCGCGGCGGTGGGTTGCGTCGCGACCTACGCGGAAAAGATCCTCGGCGACGCCATCGAAACGCGGATCTTCAAATTTCCTGAGAAGCTCATCGCAGCGCTGGAGTCCGACGAGGCGCCGCGCGCGATCGGCTTTTCGAACTACGCATGGAATGAGGATCTGAGCGCGGAATTCGCGCGTGTGATCAAGCTTCATCGGCCCAGCATCGTCACGATTTTCGGCGGGCCGAATTATCCGACGACGGCGGTCGAGCAGGCCGATTTTCTGCGCAAGTACCCGCAGATCGATTTCTACGTGGTCAAGGAAGGCGAAATCGGATTCGTCGAACTCGTGCGGGCGTTGATGGAGGTCGATTTCGATTGCGCGCGCGTGCGCGACGACGTTCCTTCGGTACACCGGATCGCGCCGGACGGAACGTTCAAGGCGTCGCCGACCGTTCAGCGCATCCGCGACCTCACGGAGATTCCTTCGCCCTATCTCGCCGGCCGCATGGACGAATTCTTCGACGGCGTGATGCTGCCGATCGTCCAGACGAACCGCGGTTGTCCGTTCCAATGCACCTTCTGCGTCGAGGGTACCGACTATTACAACAAAGTCGCCAAGACGCAGGCGCTGGAGAAGATCGAGCGCGAGCTCGAGTACATTGCCGAGCGCATGGCGCGACTGCGCGACGAGCGCAACGGCCGCAGCGACCTGCACATCGCCGATTCGAATTTCGGCATGTTCAAGGAGGACGTCGAGATCGCGCGGTCCATCGCCGGGCTTCAGAGCCGCTACCGGTATCCCGAGTACATCATGGTGGCGACCGGAAAGAACAACAAGGACCGCGTCCTAGAAGTGGCGCGGACGGTCAACGGCGCCATCCGACTGTCGGGCACCGTGCAGAGCATGGACGATGTCGTCCTCAAGAATATCAAACGCGCCAATATCAGCTTGCCGCAGATCATGGATTTGGCCTTGAGCGCCAGCGAGATCGGTGCGAACAGCTATTCGGAGATCATTCTCGGATTGCCCGGCGACACGCTTGAGCGGCATTTGGCGAGCATCCAGAGCATCGTCGAGGCCGACTTCAATATCGTCTGTCTCTATCAGTTGATGCTTCTGCCGGGAACGGATCTCGCCTCCGAGGAAAGCGTGGCGCGCTGGGGTATGACGACGCGCTACCGCGCGATCCCGCGCTGCTACGGCCATTTTGAGCTGTTCGGCGAGCGGATCGTGGCGTGCGAGATCGAGCGGATCTGCGTATCGAACGAAAGCCTGACTTTCGCGCAGTATCTCGAATGCCGGCGCATGCACCTGATCGTGAACCTTTTCTACAATGACGGCATCTTCAAGGAGGTTCTCCGCCTTCTGAAGAGCTCCGGCGTGCGCGTTTACGATTGGCTCGAGCGGATTTACGAGGACCGCTCCAATCCGGCGCTGAACGCGCTGTTTGAGGATTTCCTGGAGGAGACCCGGCGCGAATTGTGGGACGACCGCGACGCCTTCCGCGCCTTCACGCGCGATAAATCGCACATCGAAAGATTCATCTCGGGCGAGTTCGGCTCCAACCTCATCTTCAAGTATCGCTCGCGCGCGCTTCTCGAGAACATCGGCGATCTGGCCGTCGTCGCGGCCCGCGCTCTGGAAGCGACGCTCGCGGCCGCCGGCGTGGCCGCCGCGTCCCGTCTCGGCCGCGAGCTCATCGTCTTCGCAGAAGCGCGCGCCGCCGGCATTTTCGACAACCGCGACATCGCCATCGAGCGCGTATTCGAGTTCGATGTCCCCGCCTACATCGCGGACAAGACCCCCGGTCCGGTCGACTCCTATCGCCGGCCGGCCCCCGTGCTGCTGCGGTTCGAGCATACGCCCGACCAGCTCGGCATCATCCGCTCCTATCTCGGCGTGTACGGCAGCTCGTTGGCGGGACTGAGCCGCATTCTCGCCAAAATTTATATCCGGCGGCTTTTCCGCAGCGCCGTCGAGGTCGCCGGCGTGCCGCCCACGGTGGCGGCCGACGACGAACTGCGCTTCGGCCAAGCGGCGCTGACCGGCCTCAACCAGTTCGGCTGACAGCCGGATTTCGCGCATCAACCCCAGTCAACGACGGACGACATAATCATGCGAGTTCTAATCATCGGCGGCGACGGCTATCTCGGATGGCCGACGGCCATGCATTTCTCCAATCGCGGCGACGCGGTCTGCGTGGTGGACAGTTTCGACAAGCGGCGCTGGGAACTCGAGGAAGGCGTGGAGCCGCTGCTCGCGATCCCGACGCTCCAGAACCGCGTGCGCGAGTGGAAGCGCCTTACGGGCCGCGACATCGATCTGCGCGTGGGCGACATCTGCAATCAGCGATTCATTTACAAGGTGCTGGAGACGTTCCAGCCCGACGCGATCGTGCATTACGGGGAGCAGCCTTCCGCGCCCTACTCGATGCACAGCCGCGAAACGGCCGTTTACACCCAGGTGAACAACGTCGTTGGCACGCTCAATCTGCTTTTCGCGATGCGCCGGCACGTTCCCAAGGCGCATTTGGTTAAGCTCGGCACGATGGGCGAATACGGCACGCCCAACATCGCCATCGAGGAAGGCTGGATCACAATCGAGCACGAGGGCCGCAAGGATACCGTGCTCTATCCCAAGAAGCCCGGCAGCTTCTATCACCTCTCCAAAGTTCATGATTCGGCGAATATTGAGTTCGCTTGCCGGATCTGGGGCGTCGCGGCGACCGATCTCAACCAGGGCGTCGTGTACGGCATCCGTACGCCGGAAACCGAGATGGCGCCGGTCTTGCGCACGTCGTTCCACTACGACCACATCTTCGGCACGGTGCTCAACCGCTTCCTCGTGCAGGCCGCCATCGGCGAACCGCTGACGGTCTACGGCAAAGGCGGCCAGACGCGCGGCTTCCTCGACATTCGCGACACGATTCAGTGCGTGACGCTGGCTTGTGACAATCCCGCCAAGCCCGGCGAGTTCCGCGTCCTCAACCAGTTTACGGAGCAATTCTCGGTCAACGATCTGGCCGGCAAGGTCGTCGCGGCGGCGCGCCGCGCGAGCGTCGACGTAACGGTGCGCAACCTGCCGAATCCCCGCGTCGAGCTGGAATCGCACTTCTACGAAGCCAAGCATTCGAAGCTTCTCGATCTCGGCCTGAAGCCGCATCTTTTGACCGACGAATCCATCGACGCCATGTTCGAATCGGTGCGGCGTCACGTCGAGAAGGTCGACCGGCAGATCATCCAGCCGACCATCAAGTGGGCGCAGTGAACGAAGGCGGAGGATCCGGGCGCCGGAAGAAGGCGCTCGTCTTCGTCGACTTCGACATGATCGTCCGGCACTTCGTGCTCTCGGGGACGTTCCGGGAACTCGAAGAGTCGTTCGACGTGCGCTACGTCTTCCACGAGGATTCGACCTCGTCTAAGAAGGGCATCTATCTCGACTGGCGGGCCTTGGGTCTGCGCGATGCGGTCGGCTTCGAGATCCCGCGCGCGCGCTACGGGCTTTGGCACGACATGTTCTCGATCACCGCGCTGCGCAATCAGCGCGGTACCGGGAACTTCAAGCACCGGCTCGATCTGATGGCGACGGTCAACGATCCCAAAAACGTGCGCCGTTACGCGCGGCTGTCGCTGCCCTTCGTCTATCCCTTCGTGCGGTGGCGCCACCTCCGACGTTTGGGCGCCTACGCGCCACTCGAACGTTTCGTGCGCGAGGAAGCGCCCGACATCGTCATACACCCGTCGATCCTGACGGGCTATTTCATCAACGAGCTGTTGCAGATTTGCCCGCGGCTCGGAATTCCAATCGTGCTGTTGATGAACTCTTGGGACAACCCCAGCACCAAGGCCACGGGAACCGGCACGCCCGATCGGCTTGTCGTTTGGGGTCCGCAGACGCGCGACCATGCGATCCGCTATATGCGCATGCCGCCCGAACGAGTGCTTGAGTTCGGCGCGGCGCAGTTCGACGTATATCGCGAGCCGCTACGCGCGAACCGCGAGGAACTAGCGCGCGAGTTCGGCGTGCCGGCGGATCGGCCGATTTTGCTTTACGCGGGCGTTTCCAAGAGCATCAACGAATCGGCGCATCTTGCCGCGCTGGATGCGGCGATTGCAGACGGGCGCGTGCCGCGCTGCCACGTGATCTATCGGCCGCATCCGTGGCGCGGCGCGCTGATCGCCGGGGAAACGGATTTCCGGCAATTGAATTTGCGCCATACGACGCTGGATCCGCATATGGCCGAATTCTACGCCAGGGCCGTCGGTGGGGAAGCGATCGGTTTCGAGCCGGCGGATTACCGCGTCACCGTGCGGCTGCTGACGCTTTGCGATGGCGTGATCTCGCCGCTCTCCACCATACTTCTCGAGGCGGCGATCTGCGGCAAGCCCGGACTCGCCTTCCTGCCCAGCGACGTCGCCGATCTGGGCGAAGCCCAAGGCCAACTGTGGCGGAACCTGCCCCATTTCGCGGAATTCTGGCTGCCGCCGCTGCTGCGTGCCTCGTTCGACTCAGCCGAGTTGCCGGCGATGGCATCCGACTTGTTGGCCTTCGCGCGCGATCCGGCGACGGCGACGGCGCTGAAGCGGCACGCGGCAAAGTTCGTCGTTCTCGACGGCCCACGCTACGGCACGCGCGTCGCCGCGCTCGCGCGAGAATTGGCAGCCGCATGAGCGCCCCGCGCCGCATCCTGATCCCGCTGACGACGCGGGGCAACTACGCGAAGATGAAGTCGACGTTCCGCGCGGCGGCGCGGCGAACCGACCTCGACGTGTCGATCGTCGTCGGCGGCGGTATCGTGCGCGAGCGATTCGGCGATTTCCGCGCGCGTTTGACCGCCGACGGTTTCGCGATCGCGGCCACGCTGGATTTCCTCGTCGACGACGGTGCCACGCCGGTCGCGCAGGCGCGCTCCTCGGCCGCCGCCATCGGCGCTTTCGCGGCACTTAGCGCCGCGACGAAGCCGGACGCCGTTCTTCTGATCGCCGATCGTTACGAGACACTCGCTTTCGCGACCGCCGCCACCTGCCTTGCGTTGCCGATAGCGCATTTGGAGGGCGGCGAGGTTTCCGGCTCGATCGATGAGCGGATCCGGCACGCGACCACGAAACTCGCTCATTTCCATTTGCCCGCGAACGCCGACGCGGCCGAGCGTATCCGTCGGATGGGCGAGCCCGCCGATCGGATCGCGGTGGTCGGCTCGCCGAGTCTCGACCTCATCGCGGATATCGACCTGTCGGATACGCGCGCGATCGCCGCCGCGGGTCCGGGCGAAGGGGACGCGATCGACTTCCGCGCGCCTTATGCTGTTGTCTCCCAGCATCCCGTCGTGGGCGAACACGATGCGGCGGCGGCGCAAATCGCCGAGACGTTGGCCGCCGTCGATGCGTTGGGCTTGCCCGTCGCGATCCTGTTGCCGAACATGGACGCGGGCGGCGCCGCGATCGTCGCGGAGATCGGCCGCTGGCGCCCGGCGGCGAAGGTTCCCGCGCGCGTGTGGCCAAGCATGCCGATGGAGGCCTACGCCACATTGTTGACGGGCGCCGCCTGTCTGATCGGAAACACGTCGAGCGGCTTGCGGGAGGGCGCGTTTCTCGGCGTCCCGGCCGTCAATGTCGGATCGCGGCAAACCGGCCGCGCGCGCGCGGCCAACGTCGCCGACGCCCCGCCCGAACGCGGCGCGATCCTTGCGGCGGCGCGCCGCCAAGTCGCGCATGGCCGCTATCCGCGCGATACGCTTTACGGCGACGGCAACGCGGGCGAGAAGATCACCGAAGCGCTCGCCACGATGCCGCTCGATCTCGACAAACCCATCGTTTATTGATCCGCGTGGAACCTCTTCTCGCCATCATTCCGGCCCGCGGCGGTTCCAAGGGCGTACCGCGGAAGAACCTTCGCGTCGTCGGCGACCGCAGCCTGCTCGTTCGGGCGATCGATTCGGCGCGCGGCGTCCCTGGCATCGGGACCGTGCTCGTATCCACCGACGACGCCGAGATCGCCGACGCTGCCCGCGCCGCGGGCGCTTCGGTGCCGTTTCTGCGGCCGGCCGCGCTTGCCGGCGACGTGGCGCCTACTTTGCCCGTCGTGCGTCACGCGCTCGATTGGGCCCGCTCGAACGGCATGCGCCCGCCCGCGATCGTGTTGCTGGAGCCGACAAGCCCGTTCCGGACGACGGCGCTCGTCGCCGCCGCAGTGGAGCGTTTCGCGGCCGGAGATTGTCGAAGCGTCGTATCCGTCGTGCCGCTCGAGCGCAAGCCGGAGAATATTTTCGTCGCCGGACGGCATCTCGAGCGCTATATCCGCGATCCCGTCCGGCGGCATGCGCGCCGACAGGACATGGCCGACCTCCGACGAATCGACAGCGCAGTTTACGTCTGCGCGGCGGACGCCGTCGACGCGGGCGAATTGATGGCGGAGCCAATCGGATACGTCGAGGGCGATTGGCTGTCGGCGGTCAATATCGACACGCCGCTCGATCTGGACTTCGCGCGGTTTTTGTCGCGGGAGAGAGAAATATGAGCGGCACCGGGCCGTCATTGAAAGACAAGATCCGCGACGTTATCGGGGCGATCCAGCGTACGCGCTTGTCGCGGCGAAATTTCGCGCTGGGTGCCGGCCTAGGATTCGTCGCGGCCCTTTTGGAGGGAGCGGGCGTCAGCGCTTTCTATCCGATCGTCGTCTATTTCACCGACGGAATGGATGCGTTGCGGGCGCCCGGCTCCGTCTTCGGCGGAGTCATCGCGCGCTTCGAGGCTTTAGGGATCGAGGTCGGCCTCGGTATTCTGATGAGCTTCGTGTTCGTCCCGATGATTCTGCGCCAGTTCATCGACTATGCCCGCCAAGTCCATCAAGCGAAGGTCGCGGCTGCCGCGCTCGCGGAGGTGCGGGGCGGGCTGCTCGAAGCGATGATCCGTGCGCAAATGGGATTCCATCTGCGCCATCATCATGGCGATCTGTTCAATACGCTCGTGATCGAATCCAAACGTGCGGCGCAACTCGCCCCCTCGATCATCACGATGACGACGAGTCTGTCGATCATCTTTATGGGCGCCGTGCTGCTCGCCTCGTTCGCGCCGATCCTGGCTGTGCTGTCGATACCGATTGCGGGTGCCTTGGCGATCGTGCATTTCGCGATCGGCAAACGCATGTCCCGCTTGGGCCGCGATCTATCGGCGATCCAATCGCGTTCGACGATCGAATCGGGGGAAATCCTTTCGGCGACGCGATTGGTGAAGCTGCGCCGGCAGGAGGAGACAGCGATCCGCAGGATCGACCAGCTGCTCGGATCGCTCGCCGACAACCGGGTGCTTTCCGCTCGCGCCGAGGCCTTGTCGGCCGCGACAGTGATGCCGCTGGGTCTCGCCTTCGCCGGCCTCGCGCTGTATCTGGGTCTCGCCAATTTTCAATTGTCGCTTGGCGAAACCGCTGTTTTCTCTCTCGTGGTGATGCGGATTTTGCCGCAGTTCGGCGTTTTCGGTCAGGCGTTCGGCGCGCTGCGGAACAACGTGCCCGGCGCCATGGCCGTCGAACGGATGATCGGCGAAGCCCGCGCGTTCCCGCCGTTGCCCAGTGGTCCGCGAAAGTTCGCAGCGCTTGACCGTCGGTTGCGCTTCGATGACGTCGATTTCGTCTATCGCGGGTCCGGCGGACGCTCGGCCGCGCTGACGGCGGCTTCGTTCGACCTGCGGGCCGGGCGGATCAACGCGCTGGTCGGCCCATCGGGGGCGGGAAAGTCCACGGCCGTCGATCTGCTGTCGCGGCTCTACGATCCGACGCGCGGCCGTATTCTCGTGGACGACGTCGATCTTCGCGAGTTCGATCTGGATTCCTGGCAACGCGCGATCTCCGTCGTGTCGCAGGAGACGGTGCTTTTCCACGGCACGGTGCGCGACAATCTTGGTTACGGTCTCGTGCCCGAGCCGTCGGACGCTGAAATTTGGGCCGCCTTGGAAGCGGCGAGCGCCGACGCGTTTGTGCGCGCCCTGCCAAAAAAGCTGTACGAAGATGTCGGCGATCGAGGGGCCCGCCTGTCGGGCGGGCAGCGCCAGCGATTATCGCTTGCCCGCGCACTTCTTTCCCGTCCGCGGATCCTGATCCTCGACGAGCCGACGGCGGCGCTGGATTCGGAGACCGAGGCGGCGATCGGGCGGACGTTGTTGGCGTTGCGCGGGGAGGTGACGGTGATCGTCGTCGCGCACCGGCTGTCGACCATTCAGGGGGCCGATTGGATTACGGTGCTTGACGCCGGAACGCTGGCCGGGCAAGGAATGCATGAAGAGCTGTTGCGTTCGAACGCGCTATACCGCAAGCTTTTCGGCGCGCAAACCGTTTCGGTCACTAATGGCGATTTCGGTTCAACGCACGAACTTGACGAATCATGACTGATCGTCGGGCGGACCAGCGCCTATCGAGAATTGCTAATCTCATCGTCTGATTCGATTGCTCAATCCCACGGGAATGAATGATGCGGGAATTTAATCGTCGTGCGACGTTGATCCTGCTGGCCGCCGGCTTGCTGCTTGCCGGATGCGGTTTTGAGCCGCTGCATGCGCAACGCGGTGCCGCAGCGGCATTACCGCCGATCCGAATCGAACCGATCCCCGAGCGTTCGGGTCAGATCTTGCGTAACTATTTGCTTGATCGCGTATCGCCGCGCGGCGAAGGCGGCGCTCAGGCCCATACGCTGGTGATCCGTCTTTTCGAGCCGCGTCAGGTTTTGGCGCTGCGCCGCGACGACGTGATCAGCCGTATGGGCTACAGCGCCGTCGCTTCATACGAATTGATCGACGCGGCGGGCAAGCGAGTCGTCGTCGGCAACTCGAGCTATTCGACCGACTACGAAATCACGAATTCGGAATTTGCGACGCTGGCGGCGCAACAAAACGCGCGTGATCGGGTGCTCGAGCTTGTCGCCGACGACATCCGCAATCAGATCGCCATCGAATTCCGCGCGCCACGGCGAACCCAGCCGTAACGCCACCCGTCAGAGCCCGCGCAGGGCGAGCTCGCCCAGATTGCGGAACCCAAAGCGGAACAGGATCGCCGTATCGGGCGGAATTTCGGCGCGGCCGATATTCCGGCGCTGCAGATCCACGCCCCACAAGAAGCAATCGTCGTCGTAGATCAGCGTGGCGCCGGCCAGCAGGATGCCGTCGTCCTGGCCGAGCGACTGCACGACGCGGCCGGTCAGGCGCCACACCTCATTGAAGCGCGTGGTCAGCGAATGAGACAGCTGGTTGATCGACACCAGCGCTGTCGGCTGGATCGAGCGATCGACGCGCGTATGCGATAGCCCGTAGCGTAGGGCTTGCGGTCCCAGCGAAACGCTGGTGATCGAGCGCAGTAGCTCACGGTTCTTATTATCGATCTGGAAGCGATAGCTGGAACTCACCCATTCATGCGGCGATGCCAATACCCGGCCGACGAAATCGGAGAACCGCGTATCGGCGCCCGAGCCCTTTTGCAGCGCGGCTTCATCGTTCATCCGATACTGCTGGCCGAGGAACACGCCGAAACGCTGACTATGCCTATTGGACCATTCGGTGTTGACGCCGGTCACCAAACGCTGGCCTGTTTCCAATCGGTCGTAGCCCGAGAAACGGTTCAAACGGAACAGGCTGGTGTCGTCGAACGTCAAGCCGCGGCTGTCTTCGTTGGGCAAATTACGCTGGCTGCCGGCATTGGGCGCCACGTACAACGCCGAGATCGGCTCGACGATCAGATTCGCGTTCTCGAACCGCCGTATCAACGGCAACCGCCACGACAAAGCCAATTGCGGCACAGCGCGCGCGGCGAACCCGGTTTCGCTAGGCTGGAACGTACGCTCGCCGTAATAGGCGTTCGACGAGTGGAAGACATCGGTCTGCACATTGGCGGCGAGAGTGTAGATCTCGCCCGTGCGCGTCGTATAAGGCAAGGCCCAGCCGCCCAGCATCGTGCCGCGCTGGGCGCGCACATCGTCGTCGCGGTAGATCGATGCGGCCGATGCGTCGAACGTGTAGCGCCCGCCCATCGTGCCGGGCTCGCCGTACCAGCTGTAGCGCATTTGCGGCAGCACGACCGGCGTGCGGCCGGGATCGTCTTCGGGGCGCAAACCTTGGAACGAGAAGGCATCGACGACAGCGTAGCCGCGATCCCGGAACCCCTCGACATAGGCGCGGCTGGTTAGCGCATCCTGTTCCAGGAAGCGGAAACGCTGCCGGATGCGATAGCGCTCGATATAGGTTTTATCGGATGCGCGTGCCAGATCGAACCCGGTGCGCCAATTGTCGTCGAGATCGACTTTGCTTTGCGCGCGGATATGGCCGCGCCAATCCGGGAACCCTTCGCCCTCGCGCTTCGTGCGCAGGAACGAGCCGTCCATGCTGAACTCGCCGTTGCGCATCCGCTCGCGATATTCGGCCGCCATCAGCGGATTGTCGTTGGAGATGAACACCGGCGTGACGGTCAAATCCGCCGACGGGCCCAGCGTCCAATAATAGGGCGTGGCCAGCATCGAGCCGTTGCGCGACGAGGTCGACACGTCCGGCGGCAGAAAGCCCGATTTGCGCTTCTCGGTGCCGTCGGGATGCGAAAGATAGGGCGTGTAGAACACCGGCACGCCGGCGATTTCCATCCACGCGTCGTCGTAGACGATTTCCTTCTGCGCGGCGTCGTGGGTGATGCGGCTCGCGCGCAGCTGCCAGATCGGTGCGCGCGTCGGATCCTTCTCGCAAGGCTCGCACGGACTGTAGGTCGCGCGGCGCATCACGGTGCGCGAGCCGTCGGCACGGCGCGCGGTGACGGCCGCGAAGCGGCTTTGATCGGCCAACATGGTGCGGATATTGCGCATCACGCCGTCGCGCAGGTCGCTGGTCAGTTCCACGTATTCGGCGAACGCGACTTCGCCCGACGCCTCGACGACCGATACGTTGCCGGACGCCGTGACCACGCCCGTGCGACGATTATAGGTCAGCGTGTCGGCACGCAGGATGCGGCCGCCATGCGCGATCTCGACATTGCCCGACGCGGTGACGACACCCAGCTCCTCGTCGGACGTCATTTCGTCGGAAGTCAGCAGCACCGGCAGATTGTCGGTGGACGCTCGTCCTTGCGCCGTCGCGGCGTCGGGCGTCCCGGCCCAGAGCCCGAAGGCCAGGGCGAGAACGGTCAAAGAAGGGGCCGCAAGACGACGCATAGGGGGCAAATCGACAATCGTTACAAGGCGCTAACGGAAACCAGGTCGTCCGAAGGCGGCGGATTATAGCCATCGTCCCCGACGCTGACATGCGATAAATCCACGGCATTCCCGCCAATCCCGCGACCTACCATCCCTTGCCCCGGTGGGCCCACGCTGATACATGGGCTGGTAGATACAAGAGGTGCCCTCGTGCAGCAGAAAATCCGTCTGGCACCGTCGATCCTGTCGGCCGATTTCGCGAAACTGGGCGAGGAAATCCGCGCCATGGAAGCGGCGGGTGCGGATTACATCCATGTCGATGTGATGGACGGGCATTTCGTGCCCAATATCACGCTGGGGCCGATGATCGTGCGCGCCATCCGCCCGCACACCAAATTGCCGCTCGACGTGCATCTGATGATTTCACCGGTCGATCCCTTCATCAAGGAATTCGCCGATGCGGGGGCCGATATCCTGACGGTGCATCCGGAAGCGGGGCCGCATATCCATCGCACAGTTCAATTGATCAAGAGCCTCGGCAAAAAAGCCGGCGTGTCGATCAATCCCGGCACGCTGATCGAAGCGGTCGATCCCGTGCTGGGCGATGTCGATCTCGTGCTCGTCATGTCGGTCAATCCCGGCTTCGGCGGGCAAAGCTTCATCGAGACCGCCCTCGACAAGCTCGCGCGGCTGCGCAAGCGCATCGACGCGACCGGCCGCGCGATCGACCTCGAAGTCGATGGCGGCGTGAACGACAAGACCGCACCGCTGGTGCGCACCGCCGGCGCGGATGTGCTGGTTGCGGGCACGGCGGGTTTCGCCGGCGGCCCCGCCAAATACGCGGACAATCTGCGCCGCTTGCGCGGAGCCTGAACGATGCCGAAGCGCAAAGCCACGCGCTCGCGCATGGCCGATGCCTGGCACGGCTCGTTCCTCTACGGCATGCTGATCGGCGGGCGCGCGCCGTCGCGCCTGACACGTCTCGCCCCGCCGCCCTTGCCCGGCTCCATCGCGCGCGGCGAAGCGATCGTCGGCGGGCGTTTGGTTTGTGCGGGCCGCGCGCTGAAGCCCGAACGGCCGGATTGGACCGCACCCGATCTGTCGCGCGCCGCCGTCGTCGAATTGAACGCCTTCGAATGGCTCGACGATCTCGCGGCCCTCGGCACCGAGCATGCGCAAGCGCGCGCGCGCGCCTTGGTCGAAGATTGGATCCTTGCCCATCGCGGCTGGAAGCCGGTCGCGTGGGATGCCGAGCCGACGGGCAAGCGTATCGCGTCGTGGCTCGCGCACGCCCCCTTCCTGTCGCGCGGCGAAGGCGATGCACTGGGCCCGCTTTTGCTCGAATCCGTCGCCCGCCAAGCGCGCCATCTGGCACGCGTGGCGATGGACGAACCCACGGGCCTCGGCCGCTTGTCGGCGTTGCGCGGTCTCGTTTATGCCCAGGCCTGCGGCGTGGTGAACGGCGCCGGTTTGCCCGGTTTGGCCGAAGCAATGGCGCGCGCGGCGGGCATGGATATGTTGACCGATGGGTTTCACGCGTCGCGCTCGCCCTCCGCGCAATTGCGTGCATTGGCCTGCCTGGTCGATGCGCGTGCCGCGATCGAAGGGGCAAGCGGGCGCACGCCCGATGCGCTGCATCGCGCGATCGAAAAACTCGCCCCCGCCGTGCGGTTCTTCCGCCACGGCGACGGCGCGTTCGCGCTGTTCAACGATTCGAACGAGGAAGAAGCCGCCGCCATCGACGCCGTCTTGGCGCGCGCGCAGTGGCCCGATCTGCCGACCGCGCGCGCGGTCGCGGCGGGATTCGATCGCATCACCGCCGATCGTCTGACGCTGATCGTCGATTCCGGCCTGCCGGTCGACGGCAATTACGCGGCGCAAGCCCATGCCGGCACGCTGTCCTTCGAAATGTCGTGTGGCCGCGAGCGCTTGATCGTCAATTGCGGGGCCGGTCCGCGCGACGACAGCGAATGGTCACTCGCCTTGCGCGCGACAGCCGCGCACTCGACGCTGTGCGCCGAAGACGCCGATTCCTCGCCGGTGGCGCCGGGCGGCTTGCTCAGCCGGCCCAGCCATGTCGACGCCAATCGCGAGGAGGCCGACGGCAATGTCTGGCTCGACCTCGCGCATGACGGCTATGTCGGCCGCTTGGGTTTCGTTCATCGTCGCCGGATTTTCGTCGCCGGCGACGGCCAGGATCTGCGCGGCGAAGATTCGCTCGTGTCCGTCGACGGCAAACCGCCGGTGCTGACGACGACGCGCTTTGATATCCGCTTCCATCTGCATCCTGACGTGCAGGTCTCCGTCATTCAAAACGGCGCGGCCGCGTTGCTGCGTCTGCCGTCGGGTCAGGCGTGGCGCCTGCAAACGGCGGGAGCCCGCGTCGATCTGGGCGAAAGCGTCTATTTCGGCAAGCGTGGCTCCGCGCGGCGCGGCGAACAAGTCGTCGTCACGGCAATGGCGGGCGCTTCCGGTGCGACCGTCAAATGGGCGTTCAAACGGATCGCGGGCGGCAAGTGATCGATCCCGATTGGGTCACGCGTCATCGCGACGTTTGGGCCGCGAAACCGATCCTGTCCGAATGGTATGGCAGCCAGATTTTCGCGCGGCTCGACGCGAATCTGACGCCGGGCCGCACCTTGCAGCTTGGCTGCGGGCCCGGCTTCTATGGCGCCGGGCGGCCGGATTTCGTCAATGTCGATTTGGGCGTGCAGTCGGGTGTGGACGTCGCGTGCGACGTGCATGCGCTGCCCTTCGCGAGCGGCGCTTTCGCCAATGTCGTCGGCATCGATGTGCTGCATCACTTTTCCGCACCAGGCAAGGCATTGGCGGAAATCTCGCGTTTGCTGAAACCCGGCGGGCGCTGCCTGTTGGTCGAGCCTTGGGCGGGACCGGCGGGCTGGCCCGTCTATCGCTTTCTGCATCACGAGGATTGCCGCGCGGTGGCCCAGCCTTGGACCGATGCTTTCGCGCCCGGCAAGGACGCGATGGACGGTAATGCCTGGATCCCGCGCGCACTTTTGTGGCGCCGGGCGAGCGAATTGGGCGCCCATGCGCCGGGTTTAAGCGTCGTACGGGTTGAAGCTTTCGGGGGCTTAGGCTATCTCGCCACGGGTGGCTTCCAGCCGCGCGGCGCCCCCGCCGGTCTCGTCCGGGCTTTGACGGCGATCGAGGGCGCCTTGCCGCAAGCGGTGTTGCGGGCTTTGGCCTTGCGCGCCTTTTTCATTCTCGAACGCGACGTAAGGGCGGCGACATGACGACCACGACGACCGATCGCCGCAGCCAAGTCGCCGCGTTCCGTGACCGCAACGAGCCGCAGCGCGAAAACTGGCGCCGCCGCCATCCGTTCTATCATTCCGAAGACGCGCGCGCGTTGCGCTTCGTGATTCCGCCGGGTGCGAGCGTCCTCGCCGTGGGGTGCGGCGACGGGGCGACTTTGGCCGCACTCGAGCCGCGCCGCGGCCTTGGCATCGATCCCTCCGCACCCGCGATCGAAGCGGCACGCGCAGCACACCCCAATTGCGAATTCCGCGTCGCCGATTTCGAAACCGAAGACGCGTTGACCGCCCTCGACGAGAAGTTCGATTTCGTCCTGCTATCGGACACGATCGGCTGGATCGAGGATATCGAGCTCGTGCTCGGCCGCCTGCACGCGGTTTGCCATCCCGATACGCGCATCGTGCTGTCCTATCACTCGCCGATTTGGGAGCCCGCGTTGCGCGTCGCTCAAAGCTTCGGGCTGAAGGCGCCGATGCCGCCGACCAATTGGCTCGGCATGCGCGATCTCGCGGCGTTGCTCGACCTCGCCGGGTTCGAAGTGATCCGCCGCGAATGGCGCACCTTGTCGCCGCTGCGCTTGCTGGGCCTGGGCGGCCTCGTCAATCGCGTGCTGGCCCCGTTGCCGATTTTGCGCGGCCTGTGCCTGCGCCATTATCTGGTCGCGCGTTCGCGCCAGATCCAGCATCCCGTGCCGACTTCGGCCAGCGTGATTATCCCCGCGCGCAACGAACGCGGCAATATCGAAGCGGCGGTCAAGCGCCTGCCGATTTTCTGCGAGCGCGTGGAGATCGTGTTCGTCGAAGGCCATTCGAAGGATGGCACGCTCGACGAAATGCGCCGCGTGCAGGCCGCCTATCCCGATCGCGACATCAAGGTGTTCGTGCAGGAAGGCAAGGGCAAGGGCGACGCGGTGCGAAAGGGCTTCGCCGAAGCGACCGGCGACGTGCTGATGATCCTCGACGCGGATCTGACCGTGCCGCCGGAGCAGATGCCCAAATTCTTCCGCCAGATCGCGGACGGGCGGGGCGAATTCGTCAACGGCACGCGCCTCGTCTATCCGATGGAAGAAGAGGCGATGCGCGCCTTGAACTGGATCGCCAATCACGGCTTCTCGGTGATCTTCTCCTGGCTGCTCAATCAGCGTTTCACCGACACGCTGTGCGGCACCAAAGTTTTGCGCAAAACGCATTACGAACGTATCGCCGCGAACCGCCTTTATTTCGGCGATTTCGATCCGTTCGGCGATTTTGATCTCATCTTCGGCGCGGTGAAGCTCAATCTGAAAGTCGTCGAAGTGCCGATCCGCTATCTCGCGCGCACCTACGGCGAAACGCAGATCTCGCGCTTCCGGCACGGCTTCCTGCTGCTGCAAATGGTCGTGTTCGCATGGCGCAAGCTCAAGGCGTATTGACCATTCTTGATAAGCTGGGCCTCGAAAAGCCGGCGGCACTGTTTGCGCTGGCTTTCGCGCTGCGGCTCGCCTGGCTCGCCTTCACCGGCGTTTCGGAGCCCGCGACGTTTCACCCCGACAGCCCGATGTTCTTGACGCTCGCCGCCGGGCCGGATTGGTGGCAGGGCTCGGCCGACCGGATGCCGGGCTATACGTTGTTTCTACATCTGACGATGATGCCGTTCGGGCCCGACTCTTATTGGGCGCCGATCGTCGTGCAGATGGCGATCGATGCGATCGCCTGCATCGCCATCGCCCGCACGGCCGAGATCGTCAAGCCGGGGGCGGGGCGCTATGCCGGATTGTTTGCCGCGTTGAACCCGACGCAGATCGTGCTGGCCGCGACGATGCTCGGCGACACGATCTTCGTCGCTTGCTTGGCGTTCGGTTTTCTGTCGCTCGCCCGGCTGTGGAAGGGCGAAGGCGGGCCCGCCGCGATTGGGTTTTGGTTCGGCTTGGCGCTGTTCAACCGCGCGGTGGTGTGGCCGTTCCTGCCGGTGCTCGGCCTCGCGATTTTTCTCCTCAAGCGCGGCCGAATCGGCGTGCGCGATGCGGTGATCGTACTCGGCATCGTCGCGGCCTTCGCGGCGCCGATGATCCTGCGCAACGGATTCGTCCATGGAAACTTCGCGCTGTCCTCGCAAGGGCCGATCCATATGGCGCTGTGGTGGTACCCGCTGGTCCGCGAAGCGGAGGACGGCACACCCTATCCGCAATCCTTTGCCGAAATGCGCGCGCGTTACTTCGAATTACGTGCAGGCCGCGCAGCGCCGCACGGAGACCGCAATCCGTTCGATGCCGCCGCGATCTACCGCGAATTGACCCGCGAATATCTTTGGGCGTTGCCGCCGCAAGCTTTCGTCAAGGCTTGGCTGTCGGGCATGGCGATCAATCTCGCCTCGCCCGCGACATTGATGATCCCGCAAGTGATGAAGATCCGGCGCATCGGATTCTACGATACCGAGGGCGAAACGCCGTTGTCGAAAATGCGCAACTTCATCACCGATAGCTCGACCGCGCGCTATCTCGCCTGGATGGCCGGCGGCGCGCTGATCGAATGGCCGATGCGTCTGCTGGGCGTACTCGGATTGTGGCTATTGCTGCGAAATCGCCCGACGCGCGCCCCCGCGATTTTCGCCATCGCCTGGATTGGCTTCATTCTGGCGGTGCAGGGGCCGGTCGCCTCGGCCAAATATCGCCTGCCGATCGAACCAATCGCGATGGCGCTGGCAGGCGCGGCCTGTGCCGCCGGCGCGCACCGCCGCCGGGATTCTTTTGCCCTTTGGCGGCGCCCGGATAGCGTCTAGAAAGTGTCGCCACGAAGCGCGGCCGGTGTGCCGCACGAGGCCGGATTGTCAGTCGGAGCGAGAGCATGAGCGTGAAGCTGCCCGAACCCGCCAAAGCCCGCGTGGGCGTTATCGGCCTTGGCTATGTCGGCCTGCCGTTGGCGGTGGCTTTGGCGCGCGGGGTCACGACGATCGGCTTCGATATCGACAAGGCGCGCGTCGGCGAGCTCGCGCGCGGCCATGACCGCACGAACGAAATCGAGAAGGACCGCCTGACCGCCAGCAAGCTGAAGGTCACGTCGGATGTCGCCGATATCGCCGGGCTCGACGTCTATATCGTGACCGTGCCGACCCCGGTCGATGTCGCCAACCGGCCCGATCTGGGTGCGGTGCTGTCCGCGTGCCGCACGGTCGGCAAGGTCATGCGCAAGGGGGCCGTCGTCGTCCTCGAATCGACCGTCTATCCCGGTGTCACCGAAGACGTCGCGGGGCCGGCGCTCGAAAAGGAATCGGGCCTCAAATCCGGCGTCGATTTCTTCCTGGGCTATAGCCCGGAGCGCATCAATCCGGGCGATCGCGAACACACGGTCGACCGCATCACCAAGGTCGTCGCAGGACAAACACCCGAAGTCGCCGATCTGCTCGCGGGGCTCTACGGCCTCGTCACCAGCGGCGGCACGTTCCGCGCGCGCGACATCAAAACCGCCGAAGCCGCCAAGGTGATCGAGAACGCGCAACGCGACATCAACATCGCCTTCATGAACGAGATCGCGATGATCTTCGGCAAGATCGGCGTGTCGGTGCACGACGTTTTGGCCGCCGCCGGCACGAAGTGGAACTTCCTGCGCTTCACGCCGGGTCTCGTCGGCGGGCATTGCATCGGCGTCGATCCCTATTACCTCGCCGATCTTTCGCAGCGCCTGGGCCATCATCCGGAAGTCATTCTCGCCGGGCGGCGCATCAACGATGCGATGGCGGGCTACGTCGCCACGCGTATCGCGCGTGAACTCGTCGGGATCGGCGGGGCGGGGGCGCGGCGTATTTTGGTGCTTGGCCTGACCTTCAAGGAAAACGTTCCCGATCTGCGCAATTCCAAGGTCGCCGATCTGGTGCGCGCCTTGGGCGAATGGGGCCATCAGGTCGACGTGCTCGATCCGATTTGCGATGGTGACGAAGCCAAACACGAATACGGTTTTGCACCATTGAAGATGCTGCAAGCCAAGGCGGGCTACGACGCGATCGTCGGCGCGGTTTCGCACGACGCATTCGCGGCGTGGAAGGTTGCGGATTTCCAGAACGCCGCGAAACCCGGCGCCTTGATCGCCGACATCAAGGGCATGTGGCGCGGCCGGGATTTGCCCGGCTTCGCGCGCTGGGAGCTTTAACCCACGTAAGCCGCGATTTCCGCGCGGACCAAAGCAGCGGGATCCTTACCCGCGCGCCAATCGGCGTACCATTTGGCCGTCGCATCGACCGCGTGCGCGAAATCCATTTCGGGCCGCCACACCAACTCGCGCGCCGCTTTTTCCGACGACAGCAGCAGATAGGGCGCTTCGTCCGGTGTGGGCGCATTCTCGAGCGTCACGGTGGGGTTGCCGCCGTTGAGGGCGGCGAAACGCTCGATCAATTCGCCCACGGTGCGGCGATTCTTCGGGTCGGGCCCGAAATTATAGGCGCCCGATTCGCCCGATTGGATCAGCGCCAGATAGCCCGAAAGCGGATCCAGCACATGCTGCCACGGGCGGATGGCGCCGGGCCGGCGCAGCACCAGCGGCTTGTTCTCGGTCAGCGCACGCACCGCGTCGGGCACGATGCGATGGGCCGCCCAATCGCCGCCGCCGATGACGTTGCCCGCACGCCCGACGGCGAGCGCCACGTCGTTCTTGAAGAACGAGGCACGGAAGGATTCGACCACGATCTCCGCCGCCGCCTTGCTGGCCGAATAAGGATCGTGCCCGCCCAGCCGGTCGCTTTCGACGAAAGCGCGGCCCGAGCCGTCATTCGCGTAAACCTTGTCCGACGTCACGACCAGAATGCGCGTGAGCGTCTTCACGCCGCGCAAGGCGTCCAACACGTTGGCCGTGCCGGTGACGTTGGTCTCGAACGTCGCGGCGGGATCTTCATAGGACGGCAGCACCAAGGCTTGCGCCGCCATATGGATCGCGATTTCGGGCTGGAACTCGGCGATCGTGCCGCGAAGTGCATCGATGTCGCGGATATCGCCCACGACATGGCGCGCGCAGAGTTTCGATCCGCCGATCAGATCGAACAGAGCGGGCTTGGTCGCGGGCGGCAATGCGAAGCCGCAAACCTGCGCCTTCATCGAATGCAGCCAGGCGAGCAGCCAGCTTCCTTTGAAGCCGGTATGCCCGGTCAGGAATACGCGTTTGCCGGCGAAAAACGGCGCGAACATGCCGCAAGCTTGCGTCAGTTGGCGCGTCGCCGCAAGCGCGCCGCCTGGAACCCGTCCATGCCGTTCGCGGGCGTGGTGACGAGATCGCCCGCCGTGTCGATCAATTCGCCGCGCCCGCCGATCTCGGCGGCGGTCACGGGGATGCGTGCGAAATCGCGATGACGATCCAGGAACGCCGCCACGCGCGCACTGCCTTCGCGCTTGTCGAGCGAGCAGACGGCGTAAACCAGCGTGCCGCCGGGCTCGAGCATCTTCGCGGCGGCATCCAGCAAACGATCTTGCGCGGCCATCAGCTTGACCGCGTCGGCGGAGTTTTTGAGATGCGCGATTTCCGGATGGCGGCGCAGCGTGCCCGTCGCCGTACACGGCGCATCCAACAGGATGAAAGGATAGGGCGCCTTCGGCGTCCATTTCGACGCGTCGGCGTTGACGATCTCCGCTTCCAGCATCGTGCGCGCGAGATTCTCGACCACCCGGTCGAGACGCTTGGCGGATTGATCGACGGCGGTGACTTTGCCGCCGGCCGCGGCGAGCTGCAGCGTTTTGCCGCCGGGGGCGGCGCACAGATCCAGCACGCGCTTGCCCGAAATGTCGCCCAGCAAGCGCGCGGGCAAGGCGGCGGCTTCGTCCTGCACCCACCACGCCCCTTCTTCGAAGCCCGGCAATTCGGCGACATTGCCCGCTTCTTCCAAGCGCAGCATGCCGGTCGGCAGTAATTTGGCGCCGAGCTTCGTGGCCCAGTCGGCGGCGTTCGATTTCACCGTGATGTCGAGCGGCGGCTCGCGCAATTGCCCGGCGACGATGTCGCGCGCTTTTGCCTCACCCCAGCTATCGACCAGGATGGCCCAGAGCCAAGCGGGCGTGTCGGCGCGCGGGGCGTCGATCGCGGCCAGCAGTTTTTCGCCGTCGCGCGACACGCGGCGCAGCACGGCGTTGACCAGGCCGCGCAGTTTTTCGGGGGCCAGATCGACCGTCTCGCCGACCGCCGCATGGGCGGGCGTGCCCAGGAATAGCAATTGGGCGACGCCCAACCGCAACGGCGATTCGACCGGCTTGGGCGGCGCACCCTTGTCCAGACATTGCGCCAGAATGGCGTCGATGGTGCCCAGACGGCGCAGCACCGTTGCCGACAGCATCCGCGCGAAGCCGCGATCGCGCGGTTCCAGCACGCGCAGGGTCTGCACGCCGGCCATCGCATCCTCCAGCGTGCGCTTGCCTTGCAGCACGGCGTCGAGCAATTGGGCGGCGGCAAGGCGTGCGGAGGGTGCTGTTTTCATGGGCCGCTAAGTAGGGGACCGGGACCGGATGCGCAAGCGCGGCTTGACCCGGGCCTGTCCGCCTGTCGATAAGGGCAGGGCATGGATCTCAGCGCCCATATCGCCGAATTCGATCGCGGCCGCGTGCGCCGCCGCGACGGCGTGTACGTGAAATCGGCCGAGATCGAGCCCGGCGAGATCGCGACGGGGACAAGCGGCGTCGTGTCGATGCGCAATCTCGGCCTCAACGGCCGGATGGCCAATCAGCTGCTGCAATGGGCCTTCCTGAATTTCTATGCTTGGCGCCACGATCTACGGATCGAAGCGCCCGCGTTCCCAGCGGGCAAGCTGGTGGGTGCGGTCCCGCAACCCGCTTTCGACGATGTGCCGACCATCGCTTACGGGCCGTTCGAAGATGCGGCGGCGTTGGCGCTGTGGGAGCAGCCCACTCCGTTCGCCAATGTCGATTTCGACGGGTATTTCCAGGAATTGCCCGCGTGCTGGGCCCCGCATCGCGCGCTGTTCCGCAAGCTGCTGCGCTTTGGCGCCGAACATGCCGCCGATGCGTGGCGCGCGGGCATTCCCGGCAAACTGATCGCCGTGCATGTTCGGCGCGGCGATTTGGCCGATCCGGTCCATGCCGGAATTCCACAATTCGCGCCCGTGCCGGTCGACTGGTTCGTCGACTGGGTCGCCGGCGAAATGGCGAAAACGCCGGACGCGAAGCTCTATATCGCGTCGGATAGCCGCGACGCGATTCTGCCGGCTTTCGCGCGCTGGAACCCGCTGCCGGTCGCGACATTCGCCGCCGACGATCGCATTGCCGATTTGCTGGCACTGTCGCGCGCCGATGCGCTGGGTTTCGGGAATTCGTCGTATGGCCGCTTGGCCGGGCTGCTGGCGGCGGAAGGGCAGCGCCAAGCGGTCGCGAACTTCAACGCCAAGGCGCTGGTCGCTTGCGACACCTGGAACGACCGGCCGTTTTGGGCGCATTTCGGGCCGGTCGCGGCCAAGGACGATCCGGCGACGCGGCTCAAATCCCGGCCGTGGCGCAAGCGCCTGAAGGCCTGGTTCAAGCGCCGAGGGATTTGATCCAGCGCTTCAAGCGCCGCATCGGCCTTGCGTCGCGTTTGCGCGCGCGCGCCTCGCGATGCGCGGTGATGCGATCGATATGGGCCTGCAATTCGGCCTTCATCGTCGCGGGCACGCGGATGAACACGTCGTCGATCACGCAGACGAAGCGATCGTCGCGCCCGTCTTTCAGCGCGGCGACCGTCGCCCCGGCATCGGGCCATTGCTCCAGCCGGTTTGGCGAGGGCGGCGGGGCCAGGAAATAGCGCGCATCGTCGACCAGGATGACGTGTTCGTGCGGCGAGCGGGCGATGACGGCCAGCTCGCGCAGCAGCGGGCATTGGTCGAGCTCGCCCGCCGTCACGGTCTGATCGGTGCCGCACCAATGGGCATCGAGCCAAAAAAGCGCCGGTCCGGGCAAAGTGGGGACGAGCTGTTCGAGGCCGGCGACGCTATCGCCCTCGACCACCGTGACATGCGGGGCACCGGCGAAACGCGTGCGGGCGGCGGCGGCGAGGGCCGGATCGGCCTCGACCGTCCAAACCTTGGCGAACTCGCCCGACGCCCAAGCGGCCGTATCGCCCTTATAGGTGCCGGTTTCGACGAAATTGGCGAGCGCCAGCTTCGATTTCAGCAGCGTGGCCAGGGTTCGCGGTATCCCGAAATCGACGGCGCCCATCCCGAAAGCTTCCCATTAGAAACGACGATGGCCTGACTACCCCACCGGGCGGGTGGAGGGAAGGGGCGGCGAAGATTCTTGGCGGAATAAGCGGAATGTTTCTTGCGTTATTCCCACGAACGGGGAATCGATATGCCCCGCTTCGGGAAGGGTACCAGTGGCCGACATGATCGCCCGCACGTCCGTTAAACCGCCGCGCTCTTTGGGGCGCTTGCAGGCTTTGGCGATCGCGCTGCTGCTGATCGTCGCGGGTGTCGCGATCGCGCGGGCCGATTACGTCCCCGATCTGCCGACCGCCCAGCTGCCCGAAGGGCTTCGCTAAAACCTCAGCGCGACCAAGGGCCCCGTTTTCCGGCCGACGGCACGGAGCTGCGTCCGCGCGCGGGAGCGGCCGTGCCACGGTTTGCCAGACCCATCGCCTGCGCCTGTTCTTCCAGCGCCGCGATGCGGTTCGCCGGATTGGGGTGGGTCGAGAACAGATTGTCGACGCCCGCCCCGGTCAGCGGATTCATGATGAACAGATGCGCGGTCGCGGGATTGCGCTCGGCGCTTTCGTTCGGGATCGCTTCGACGCCGCGCGAAATTTTGGCCAAGGCGCGCGCCAGCAAGCGCGGATCGCCGACGATTTCGCCGCCCGCGTGATCGGCCGCGTATTCGCGCGACCGGCTGATCGCCATCTGCACCAGCATCGCGGCCAGCGGCGCGATGATCACGGCGATCAGCGTACCGATCATGCCGAAGCCCGACGAACGGCCGTCATTGCTGCGCCCCGCGCCGAACATCATGCCGAACTGGGCCAGCATGCCGATCGCTCCCGCGATCGTCGCGGTGACGGTCATGATCAGCGTGTCGCGGTTCTTCACATGCGCGAGTTCGTGCGCCATCACGGCCGCGACTTCGTCGCTGTCCAGAATGTCGAACAGCCCGGTTGTCGCGGCGACGGCGGCGTTCTCGGGGTTGCGGCCGGTGGCGAAGGCGTTGGGCTGCGGATTGTCGATGATATAGACCTTGGGCATCGGCAATTGCGCGCGCTGGGCCAGTTCCGCGACCATCGCGTGGAAGTTGGGCGCTTCCTGCGGCGTCACTTCGCGGGCACCGTGCATGCGCAGGACCATCTTGTCCGCGTTCCAGTAGCTGAACAGATTCATGCCCAGCGCCACGACGAAGGCGATCAGCATCCCCTGTTCGCCGCCTAAGGCGAAACCCACGGCGAGGAACAGGCCGGTCATGGCGGCGAGCAGGAGGGCGGTCTTGGTGTAATTCATGGCTTGAGATGTAGCGAAACCCGCCTCCCGTTCAAGCCTTGCCGGGGGCAGGGTTCGGAGGCATATCCCTGTCCCATGGACGAGAAAAACGCCCCTTCGGTACCGCCGCCGCCGGCTGAGCCGACCGATCCGAAGAAACCCACCGCCAAGAAGCCGGAAATTGGCGGACCGGAAGGCCCCGAACCGACGCGCTACGGCGATTGGGAACGCGGCGGGCGCTGCGTTGACTTCTGAGCCCACGCTCAAACGCTTGCCGTTGTTCCTGGCGGTGTTTTTCGCCGCCTGGACGATCCGTATTCTGCTGATCCCCTGGACAGACGCGGCGGCCGAAACGGTCGATGCCGCGCGGATGATCGCCGATGGCTGGCGGCTTCTGTTGTGGCTCGTGCTGCCGATCGCTTGGTGCGTGGCGGTCGAGAAGATCGACCCGCGTGGCGCCGCCGATCAACGGCCGGGCACGCGACCCTGGCTCGGCTGGGTCTTCGCCGTCGCTTACCTGATCGCCAGCCGTGCTGCGGGCATGGCGGTGGGCGAGCATTGGCATCTGATCCCCGCCGATTTGCCGCCGATGGCGTTTTACGTGTCGCTGGTCGGGCTCGCCTTCGTGGCATTGGTCGAGGTTTATGTCTTTTACGGGCTGGTGCTGAAGGCGCTGCGCGCCCGCTTCGCCTTCTGGCCCGCCAATCTGATCGCGTCGGCGTTGTTCGCGGCAATCAACTTGCCGGGTTGGATCGCGTTGATCGAACTCGACGCGCAAACGCTGACGCTGTTATTGGCGCAAGTCTTTGTATTCGGCGTGTTGCTCGGCTTCACCGTGCGCACGACAGGCTTTGTGCTCGCGGCGATGCTGCTGCATCTGGCCAACAACGCGCTGCAAGGGCTGGGCTTCCCGGGTTAGAATCGCATCATGTCGATCTGGAAAAAACTCTTCGGCGGCAAGAAGAAGCCGGAACCCGCGCCGGCGGTGCTCGATCTGCCCGCCTTGTGCCGCGAACACGGGCTGGCGATCGAAAGCGTCGTGCATGTCGGCGCCAATCGCGGCGACGAGATCGCGACCTACGATGCGATGGGCGTGAAACGCGTCGTCTTCGTCGAAGCCAATCCCAATCTCGCCGCTGCGTTGCGCGCGCGCTTCGCCGCGCGGCCGGAAATTTCGATCTTCGCCTTCGCGGCGGGCGAAGCGCCGGGCGAGGCGGAATTCCACCTCACCTCGTTCGATCAATCGAGCTCGCTGTTGAAGCTCAAGCGCCACGCCGAGATCTATCCGGAGATCGTCGAGACCGGCACGATCAAGGTGCCGGTGCGCCGTCTCGACGATGCGCTCGTCGAAGCGGGTTTCGCCGCCGCGCGATTCGATCTGCTCAATCTCGACATCCAAGGGGCCGAGTTGATGGCGATGCGCGGCTGCCCCGATCTGGTCGGTCGCGTGCGCGCGATCAATTGCGAACTCGCCTTCGAAGAACTCTACGAAGGCTGCGCGCTCGCCCCGCAGATCGACGCCCATCTGGCCGCGTTCGGCTTCGTGCGGGTGGCGACGGCAACGCCGTACCATCCCAGCTGGGGCGACGGGTTTTACGTCAAGAAATCTTAGAATTTCGGGCGGCGCATCGGCCAAGCTGATGTCTTGACAGGAAATCACGCGGACAGCCCGCGCAGGGCAAGTGTCCTCTGGCGAACCGGCCCGACAGCTATTTTTGCAGTAAAATCAACGCCCGACGCGATTTAAGGGGCCCGTGCGACTCGGGGACGGGGGGCATCCGCCATTTTGGACGTTCCATTTTTATCTATTCTAAAACAATGACTTAAGAAAATGGGTCAAAATCCGTTTGCGGGGGGCCCCCCGCGTGCTACCCAAATCGACGTCAGGAAAGCGAACCGTCTTTTGACATTCGCGCCGTTTTGTCCGGGCGGGACAACCAAGGCTCCGACGTTCCGATGGAGGTTCCGGCGGCTCGCGCAAGCGAGCTGCCGGGACCACCTCTCCCCGATAAAATCCCGAAATAAAATGAGGCGTCAGGGGCGATCTTGCGATCGCGGGCCGTTGTCCGGGCGGGACAAAAGGCTCCCTGACGCCTCAATCGAGGCTGGTCGGACCGGTATGCACCGCCGGTCGTGACTGTCGCACCGGCCTTGGCGGGTGCTCCCGCCGGGGTCGATGGCCTCCTGGCAGCCTTGAACTCGAACCCGCCGCCGGTGGACCTGCTTCGCACCCGGAACCGGCCCCTGGTCCGGCCGATCCCGCGCGTTCCACCGGCAGGGGATGAGGGCGCCACGCGCGGCCCCGCCACCCCGTCGTTCGAGACATCCCGGTCGCCTTGCCGTCGTCGCCGTCCCCAACCCGCGCCTCGTGCGAGCCTCGCGCCCGTCGGCCCTTGCGGGCCCATCCCCCTTGCGGCGGATGCGGACGCGTCCCTCGCGATCCCCGGCGGCCCCGGTGCGACGACCCCTTGAGGGCGCCCACCCGTCGTTCCGCCGACAACCCGCCCCTTGCGGGACGTCGAGACCCCGATCACGGGGCCGACAGCGATGGCTCGGCGAACCGCCGATGCCGCCCCGACCGACTTGGCGTGGCCCGGCCCCTCAAGGGAACCGGACGACCGTCGCATCGGGAAGGAGTTTCCCGCCGCCGCCGGGTTAACCCCGGCTTGGGCCTGGAAAGCTCCGGAAGATCGTCCCCCACCTCTCGACCCCGCGCCCAAGCCCTTTCGGGTCGGGCGTCTGCCAGTGACTCTCGGCGTCAGCTCAACGCCGGCTGCGGGTGTCGTCGGGGTGGCGGCTCTGGATCTCCCCTCTCACGCTTGCCGAGGGAAAGGGTCTCAAAACGCCCCCCGGGGCGACAATCGCAATCGCCCGCGCGCCGGCAGAATCTTGTTGATGGAAGTCCGCATTGCGCACAGGCCATTCAACCGCCATCCACAGATCGATCCACAGGACGAAACGACGGCTTGCATAGCCGCACTGCGATTGACGCTTTGGCCAACCCGGTCTAAATCCATGAGGGCATACGGATTTTTGCACGCGGATTCGTCCGCACGAGGGAGCATGGCCAACGATCAGACGCAAGCCGCCGGCGGCAAACGCCCGCGGCCGCTATCCCCGCATCTTCAAATCTATCGCCTGCCGGTGACGGCGCTGTCGTCGATCACGCATCGCGCCACCGGCGTGGCGTTGAGTGTGGGCACGCTGCTACTGGTCTGCTGGCTGGTCGCCGCGGCGAACGGCCCGGCGGCGTTCGCCAGCGTGTCGGCGTTCATCGGGTCGCCGATCGGGCTGATCCTGTTGTTCGGCTGGTCGCTGGCGCTGTTCTATCACCTGGGCAACGGCATCCGGCATCTGTTCTGGGATGCGGGGCTTGGGTTCGACATCGCGACGGCGGAGAAATCGGCTTACGCGGTGATCGCCTTCGCCGTGGCCGCCACGCTGCTCGCCTGGATCGTCGGCTTCGCCGTGCTGGGAGGGCGCTGAGATGAGCAACACCACCCCGTCGCTGCGCTCCCCGCTCGGCCGCGCGCGCGGCCTTGGCTCCGCCAAGGACGGCACGCATCATTGGTGGGCGCAGCGCGTCACCGCCATCGCGATGATCCCGCTGCTGCTGTGGTTCGTCGCCAGCATCGTGTCGCTCGCGGGCGCGCCTTTGCCGGCGGTGCAGGCGTGGATCGCCTCGCCGATTTCGGCGGTGCTGCTGCTGTCGCTGATCGTCGCCGTGTTCCATCACGCGCAGCTCGGCCTGCAAGTCGTGATCGAAGATTACGTCCATGCCGAAGGCGTGAAGCTCGTCCTGCTGCTCGCGGTCAAAGGTGCCGCGTGGCTGTTCGGCGGCATCGCCGCTTTCTCGGTTCTCAAGATCGCGTTCGGAGGCTAGTTCCATGCCCGACGGTTCCGCGCCCGCTCTGGGCGGCAAGGCCTATAAGGTCGTCGATCATTATTACGACGTCGTCGTTGTCGGGGCGGGCGGTGCGGGTTTGCGCGCCACGTTCGGCATGGCGGCGAAGGGCTTGAAGACCGCCTGCATCAGCAAAGTCTTCCCGACACGCAGTCATACGGTCGCCGCGCAAGGCGGCATCTCGGCCGCACTCGGCAACATGGGCGCCGACGATTGGCGCTGGCACATGTACGACACGGTCAAGGGCTCCGACTGGCTCGGCGACCAAGACTCGATCGAATACATGTGCAAGGAAGCGATTCCGGCGATCATCGAGCTCGAGCATTACGGCGTGCCGTTCAGCCGCACCAAGGAAGGGAAGATCTATCAGCGCCCCTTCGGCGGCATGACGACCGAATACGGCAAGGGCACGGCGCAGCGCACTTGCGCCGCCGCCGACCGCACGGGCCACGCGATCCTGCACACGCTCTATCAGCAAAGCCTTCGCAACAACGCCGAGTTCTTCATCGAGTATTTCGCCCTCGACCTGATCAAGGACGAGGACGGCTCGGTGCGCGGCGTGCTTGCTTGGAATCTGCTCGAAGGCACGCTGCACCGCTTCATCGGGCACCAGACCGTGCTCGCCACCGGCGGTTACGGCCGCGCCTATTTCTCGGCGACCTCGGCGCATACCTGCACGGGCGATGGCGGCGGCATGGTGCTGCGCGCCGGTCTGCCGCTGCAGGACATGGAATTCGTGCAGTTCCACCCGACCGGCATTTACGGTTCGGGCTGCCTAATCACCGAAGGCTCGCGCGGCGAAGGCGGGTATCTCACCAACTCCAACGGCGAGCGCTTCATGGAGCGTTACGCGCCGTCGGCGAAGGATCTCGCCTCGCGCGATGTCGTGTCGCGCGCGATGACCATGGAAATCCGCGAAGGTCGCGGCGTGGGGGCGAAGAAGGATCACATCCATCTGCACCTCGAGCATCTCGACGCCAAGCTGCTGCACGAACGTCTGCCCGGCATTTCCGAAACCGCGAAGATCTTCGCGGGCGTGGACGTGACGAAGGAGCCGATCCCGGTGCTGCCGACCGTGCACTACAACATGGGCGGCATCCCGACCAATCTGTACGGCGAAGTCGTGACGATGAAGAACGGCAAGGCGACCGTCGTGCCGGGTCTGATGGCGATCGGCGAAGCGGCTTGCGTGTCGGTGCACGGCGCCAACCGCCTCGGTTCCAACTCGCTGCTCGACCTCGTCGTGTTCGGCCGTGCGGCCGCGATTCGCGCCGCCGAAATCGTCAAGCCCGGCACGCCGCACAAGCCCGTCGCCAAGGATGCGGCCGACAAGCACATCGCGCGTTTCGATGGCTTGCGCTACGCCAAGGGTCCGATCCCGACCGCCGAATTGCGCTCGGAAATGCAGGGCATCATGCAGAACAACTGCGCCGTCTACCGCACCGGCGAGGTGCTGGAAGAAGGTGTCGGCCTGATCGACAAGACGCTGGCGAAGTCGCCCGACATCGCCTGCACCGATCGCGGCATGATCTGGAATTCGGATTTGGTGGAAACGCTGGAATACGAAAACCTGATCGTCCAGGCGAAGGCGACGATCGCGTCGGCCGCCAACCGCAAGGAAAGCCGCGGTGCGCATGCGCGCGAGGATTATCCCAACCGCGACGATCAGAACTGGATGAAGCACACGCTGGCCTGGGTCGACGGCAAGGGCAAAGTCGCCTTCGACTATCGCCCGGTGACGCTGACCTCGCTGACCAACGAAGTCCAAGCCTTCCCGCCCAAGGCGCGCGTGTACTAAGGATCGACCGATGGCCGAATTCACCCTCCCCGCCAATTCGAAGGTCCAGCAAGGCAAATCGTGGCCGGCCCCCGCCGGCGCCACGCGGACCAAGAACTTCAAGATCTATCGCTGGGACCCGGATGGCGAGGGCAACCCGACGGTCGATACCTACACGCTCGATCTCGATCAATGCGCGCCGATGGTTCTCGACGCGCTGATCAAGATCAAGAACGAGGTCGATTCGACGCTGACCTTCCGCCGCTCCTGCCGCGAAGGCGTGTGCGGGTCGTGCGCGATGAATATCGACGGGTCGAACACGCTCGCCTGCACCAAGGCGATCGACGACGTGAAGGGCGACGTGCATATCTATCCGCTGCCGCATATGCCGGTGGTGAAGGATCTCGTGCCGGACCTCTCGCAGGCTTACGCGCAATTGCGCTCGGTCGAGCCGTGGCTCAAATCCGAAACGCCGCCGCCCGATCGCGAACGCCTGCAAACGCAGGAGGAGCGCGCCAAGCTCGACGGTCTGTGGGAATGCATCCTGTGCTTCTCGTGCTCGACCTCGTGCCCCAGCTATTGGTGGAACGGCGATCGTTATCTCGGGCCGGCCGTGCTGCTCCAGGCCTATCGCTGGATCGCCGACAGCCGCGACGAAGCGACCGGCGAACGCCTCGACAATCTCGAGGATCCGTTCCGCCTCTATCGCTGCCACACGATCATGAACTGCACGAAGACCTGCCCGAAGGGTCTGAACCCGGCCAAGGCGATCGGCGAGATCAAGAAGCTGATGGTCGCGCGCAAATAGCGCGGGACCATCGCCCCAAAAGGGAGAGCGAATGGGCGGATACCGGAAGCTCGACAAATGCCGCCTCGGCGGCTCGAGCCATCTCGTCACGGTGCTGAGCCTGGGCGAGCAATGCCTGACCGGCGTCTTCCCTTCGTCGCGCGACGAGAAAATCACCAAAGGTCCGCTGGACCTCGTCTGGTGCCCCGATAGCGGGCTGCTGCAACTCGGCCATACCTTCGTCGCGTCGGAGATGTATGGCGATAATTACGGCTATCGTTCGGGCCTCAACGGCTCGATGGTCGCCCATCTCGAACGCAAATTTCGCGCGCTCGAACGCCTTGCCGAACTCAAAGCGGGCGACACGGTCGTCGATATCGGCTCGAACGACGGCACGGGTTTGCGCGGCTACACCACGCAAGGCTTGCACCGCGTCGGCGTCGATCCGACGGGTGCAAAATTCCGCGAGTATTACGATGCCGGTTGCACGCTGATCCCGGATTTCTTTTCGGCCGCGAAATTGCGCGCGGCGAAAGTGGCCCCCGCGTCGCTGATCACGTCGATCGCGATGTTCTACGATCTCGACGATCCCGTGCGCTTCGCGCGCGACGTCGCGGATTCGCTCGCCCCGCGCGGGCTGTGGCATTTCGAGCAGAGCTACATGCCCTCGATGCTGCGCATGGGCTCCTACGACACGATCTGCCACGAGCATCTCGAATATTATTCGCTGGCGACGGTGCGCAAGATTCTCGACGCCGCCGATATGTATGTCGTCGACGTCGAGATGAACTCGATCAACGGCGGCAGTTTCGCGGTCACGGCGGCCAAGCGCGGCTCGGGCTGGAAGGCCAACGATCTGATCGTGCGCTGGCTGCTGGAGCAGGAAGACGCGATGGGCCTCGCCACGCCGCGCCCCTATCGCGAATTCGAGGAACGCACCTTCCGCCATCGCAACGATCTGGTGCGCTTGCTCGAACGCCTGGCCGAAGGCGGGCGGCGCGTGATCGGCTATGGCGCGTCGACCAAGGGCAACGTGATCCTGCAATTCTGCGGCTTGGGCCCGCGGCATATCGCGGCGATCGCCGAGGTCAACGAGACCAAGTTCGGGCGATTCACGCCGGGCAGCAATATTCCGATCGTGTCGGAAGCCGAAGCGCGGGCGATGAAGCCCGACTACTTCCTGCTGCTGCCCTGGCATTTCAAAGACGGGATTCTGCGGCGCGAGGAAGAGTTCCGGCGCGCGGGCGGCAAATTCATCGTGCCGCTGCCCGAGATCGAGATTATTTAGAAGGCGAGCGTTACTCGCTCGCGTCGATCGCGTAGATCGACATGTCGCCGCGTTGCGCGGGCACTTCCGCCATGGTCGACAAACCGGCGGCGATCAACATGGCGGCCATGATGGCCAAAGCGAAGAGACGCATTTAAACGCAAGACCCCTGAAAACGAGCGAACGACCGCGTCTGTATGCCGTGCGAATGCGGCGCTTTTTCGGCTGTCTTCGGAAAAAATCAGGGATAGCGGACAAGCTTCCAGACCACCGACTTTTTGTCGAACGGCGGCATGCGGGTGCCCCTGGAGAAGGACGACCGACCCGACGGCGTGCCCTGGCTTTCCCAGATGCCGCTTTCGGGGCAGGTTTGACCCGTCAAAACCACCGTGCCGATGGGCTGTTTGCCGTCGGCCGTCGCACCGGGCATCACGCCTTTCGCCGGCTGCACGCCGGGTTTGGCGGGGGGCGGTGCTTTTTTGCCGAACAAGCCGAACATTACGGTTTTTCGCTCTCTCGAACCTGCCGATGGCAATTTGCGAATATCGCCTTGCCACACCGGATTGCGTCCCTCTGAAGACAGATAGGGCAAACGCCGGCCGTCCGACAAGTCCCTTGACGATAGTGTTGAATCTACCGCATGCCGCTTAAACGGTCAACTGAAGGGGCCGTCTTAACTTTCTGATAATAAACGGAATTCACTAACTTGCGATCAAGTCCGATCGGCGCGACTCTTTGGCACGGCATATTTTCGCGGCAGAAGCTCGTCGACCGCGACGGCGACGGGCCCCGAGTCGCCCGGAACGACGACCCGGCAATTTTTCGCGAAATCGGCCAACATCTCGCGGCAAATGCCGCAGGGGCTGACGATCCGGATGGTCCTATCGGGCTCGGCCGGGCGGGGATGGCGGACGGAAACAATCGCCTCGATCTCGGTCTCGCCCTCCGCCAACGCGCGGCCCAGCGCCACCGCCTCGGCGCAGACCGACGCGCGCCCGACATAGGTGTCGAGATGCACGCCCGTGTAGACGCGGCCCGCCTTGGTGCGCAAAGCCGCCCCGATATGGTGGCGGTTCTCCTTGTAGAGCTTCGCGATCGCGTCGCGCGCCGACTGGACCAACGCATCGTCCTGGGGATCGAGACTCATGTCAGTCGCCCTGCTTCTCCAGCCAATCCATGTCGTCGTCCGAGAATCCGAAATGATGGCCGATCTCGTGGATCATCGTGTGGCGGATGATGGCGCCAAGCTCCTCGCCCGTCTCGACCCAATAGGCGAGCAGCGGCACGCGATAGAGGAAGATCATGTCGGGCTGCGTGCGCGTGGTGGCCACGCTGTCGCGCAGCAGATCGACGCCGCGATAGAGGCCGAGCAGATCGTAAGGGCTCTCGAGCTCCATCTCGCGCTCGGTTTCTTCGTCGCAGAAATCCTCGACGCGCAGCACCACGTCGCGCACATGCACGGCGAGTTCTTTGGGCAGGCTGGCGCGGGCTTCTTCGGCGAGGCGCTCGATCATCGCAAGGTCGGGGGCATAGAGTTTGGTTTCGCTCATGGGTGCGACGCTATCCCGGCTTGATCTTCGCGCCAACTGCGCGAAGATGCGGCCATGGAGAAACTCGCCGGTCCCGCGCGCGCCCAAGCGCTTGCCGCCTTGCCCGGCTGGGCCGAATTGCCCGGCCGCGACGCGATCGCCAAATCCTTCAAATTCGCCGATTTCAACGCGGCGTTCGGCTTTATGGCGCGCGTCGCGCTCTATGCCGAGACGAAGGACCACCATCCCGAATGGTTCAACGTTTACAACCGCGTCGATATCGTTTTGTCGACCCATGACGCCGGCGGTTTGACCCGTCGCGATATCGAACTTGCCCGCTTCATCGAAGCGGCGGCTGGAAATACGCCGTAACCGATTGTGGCGCGGATTCCCCCGCTTCGCCCCGGGCCCGCCCAGATTCCTCCCCAATCGAAGCCTAGCTCTTGGGTCACACCCCAAGAGGAGTTCGAATCATGCTGACCAAGAAGAATACGATCCGCGCCGGCCTGCTGGGCGCCGTCGCCGCGGCGGCGTTGATGGTCTTCTCGCCGCTGTCGCCGCTGCCCGCACAGACGAATCCCGCGTCGATGCCCGCGCGCGTCGCCACCCAGAACCTTCCCGATTTCGCCGATCTTTCCGCCGCCGTCAGCCCGGCCGTCGTCCAGATCGCCGTCACCGCCACCGAAATCGATCCCGAAGGCGACGTGCCCCCGCAATTCCGCGGCACGCCCTTCGCGCCGTTCTTCAACGGCCAAGGCAAGGCGCAGCCCCATCGCGTGCGCGGCCTGGGCTCGGGCTTCGTGATCGATCCGTCGGGCTACATCGTCACCAATTTCCACGTCGCCGGCCGCGCCGACGAAATCCAAGTCGTATTCGCCGACGGCTCGCGTTTGCCCGCCAAGCGCATCGGCGGCGACGAGCGCACCGATCTCGCTTTGCTGAAGGTCGAAGCGCCCAAGCCGCTCGCGCATGTCCAATTCGGCGATTCCGATCAAGTGCGCGTCGGGCAATGGGTGCTCGCCGTCGGCAATCCGTTCGGCCTGGGCGGTACTGTGACGTCGGGCATCGTTTCGGCGCGCTCGCGCGATATCGGGGCGGGGCCCTATGACGATTTCCTGCAGATCGACGCCGCGATCAACCAGGGCAATTCCGGCGGACCGACCTTCGATCGCGACGGCAACGTGATCGGCGTCAACACGGCGATCTACTCGCCCAATGGCGGCTCGGTGGGCCTGGGCTTCGCCATTCCGGCGAATGTCGTGAAGAAGGTCGTCGCCGAATTGCGCGAACATGGCCGTATCGATCGCGCGTGGATGGGCGTGTCGACCCAAGGTGTCGATTCCGCCCTTGCGGCCGCGCTGAAACTGCCTGCCGCCAAGGGGGCGTTGATCGGCGGGGTCGAGCCCAACGGGCCGGCGGCGCGGGCGGGTCTGCGGCGCGGCGACGTGATCCTGTCGCTGGATGGCACCGCGATCAACGATCCGCGCGATCTGGCCCGCAAGGTCGGCGATCGCCGGGCCAAGGACGAAGCCAATATCGAATATTGGCGCGACGGGCGGCGCGCGGAGATCCGCGTGACGCTGGCAAGCCTGCCCGATCAGAAACCGGAAGCGGCGGTGGTCGGCCAGAATGATCGCGGCAACGCAGCCGCCGGCGTGGGCTTGCGCCTGGCGCAAGGCCCGCGCGGCGAGGTCGTGGTGGTCGATATGCTGGAAGGCAGCCCGGCGGAGAAGGCCGGCTTGGCGCGCGGCGACCGTCTGGTCGAGATCGATCGCAAGAAGGTGACGAAGGCCGAGGATGTCGCCGCCGCCTTGCGCACGGCGCGCGCCGAACATCGCGAGGCGGTCGCGATCTTCGTCGAGCGCGACGGCACGCCGCTTTATCTGGCGTTGCCCGTCCCCACGGCCCGTGGCTAAGCGGGGGCGCGGCTAACGCGCCGAAGGATGCACGGCGGGGCGATAGCCTTTGGCGATCGCCTCGACCGTGCCTTCGGGCGTGATGACTTCAACGGGCCCGTCGGGTTTCTCGGCGGGCCCGTAACCGTCATGGGACCAGCGAAACGCGCGGCTATGCCATTTCAGGAACGCCTCGCCGTTCAGCTCGTACATCGCGCCGTCGGGCAGATTGGCGAATTCGTCGGGATAAGGCCGGCCACGCTGCGAGGCGAGATTGCGGTCGAGCCATTCGGCGTTGGCGGGCTTGCCGGGGAACAGCTTCAGAAACGCGTCGTAGTTCTTGCGCCGGCATTCGGCGCAAGGCCGATGCCCGGCGGCCAGCGCTGTCGCCTCGTCGAGGAAGAACAGTTCGGTATAGGCGCCGGGCCGCATCAGCACGCGCTTGCGGCCTTTGAAGTTCAGCGAACAGACGAGCCAGCGCTTCTCGCGCGTTTCCTCGACTTCGAGATTCTTGTACTCGCCGTGCAGGCAGCCGCGATTGCCCATGAACATCCCGCGCGCGGGATTGGCTTCGATGGTCGAGAATGGTGTCACACGGTTGCGAAGGGTCATGGCGGCGGCGATCTTCGGGCACCTTGGCGCGCGATGTAAAGCGTGCTGGCGGCGATGATCAGCGCACCGGCGACCGTCGGCAGCGTCAGCGCCTCGCCGAACAGGATCATGCCGATGCTCGCCGAATAGATCAGCCTTGTGTAGTCGACCGAATCGACCGCCGTCGCGTCGGCGATGCGGAAGGCGCGCACAATGCAATATTGGCCGAGCGAGCCCAGCACGCCCAAGGCCAGCACCGCCGGCCACAAAGCGGGCTCGGGCCAGCGCCACACCGCGATGGCCGGGCCCGCCGCCAGCAACGTGGTGAAGGCCGCAAACCAGAAGATGATGACTTGCGGGCGTTCGGTTTCGGCCAGACGTTTCATGAACACGCTGACGAAGGCGACGAAGAATCCGGCGAGCAGCGGATAGATCGCGGCGGGGTCGAAGACGCCGGCCCCGGGGCGCAACATCACCAGCACGCCGGCGAACCCGCAGCCCATGGCGAGCCAGCGCCGCCAATTGATCGATTCGCCCAGCAGCATCACCGCGAGCGGCACCAGGAACAGCCCGCGCACATAGCCCAGCGCCACGGCCTCGGCCAGCGGCAGATGCACCAGCGCGTAGAAGCCGAAGATCATCGACGAATAGCCCAGAATCGCGCGCAGGAAATGCCCGCCCAAACGCCGCGTGTTGAACAGCGCGCGGCCATAGGCGACGAAGAGCGGCATCAGCGTGAGCAACGCCACCAGACTGCGGAAGAACGCGATCTGGAACGGATGCAGCGACGCGCCGATCAACTTAACCATCACCTCCATCGTGCCGAAGGCGATGGCGGCGGCCAGCGCCCACATGGCGCCGCGCGTGCCGTTGGGCAGCGCATGCGCCCAAGTCGAGAGTCCGCCGCCGATCATGGCGCGGCACCGCGCGGCGTCCGGCGCGCGGCCTCGTGATAGGTGAGGTAGAGCGTGGCGACGCTGATGATGGCGATGCCGATCGATGACCAGCCGTCCGGAATTTCGCCGAACAGCGCGTAGCCCAGCGCCACGACGAAGAACAGGCGCATATAGTCGAACGGCACGACGGCCGAGGCGTCGGCGACGCGCATCGCGCGCAGCGTGCAGTATTGCAGCGCCAGCGTCAGCGACGCGATCGCGGCGAGCAACGCGAACTCGCGCAAATCCGGCGTCGACCACGTCCACAGGGCGGGGCCCAGACACAGCAGGCACGACACGAACGCGAAATAGATCAGGATCGTCGTGTTGCGTTCCGTGCCTTGCAGCTTCTTCACCAGGATGATGACGTCGGCCGCGCAGAACGCGCCGAGCAGCGCCACCAGATGCGCGAGTTCGAGCTGGGCCGAGCCCGGCCGCACGATGAACAAGACGCCCGCGAAACCCAGCACGGTCGCGAGCCAGCGCGGCACGCCGACGCGCTCGCCCAGGAAGAATCCCGCGAGCAGCACGCCGAACAACGGCTTGGTGAAGGCGATGGCGGTGGCGTCGGCCAGCGGCAGATGCACCATCGAATAGACCATGCCGATCAACCCGCCGGCCCCCGCAAGGCCGCGCGCCAGATGCATGAAGGGCCGCGCCGTTTTCAGAAGGCCGGGTCCGCCGCGCAGGACGACGGGCGCCAGGAACACGAGGCCGAACGCCGCGTTGAAGAACGCGATGACGAACGGGTCGAGGCGCAGGCCGACATGTTTGACGATCGCCGCCTGGACCGAGAAGGCCGCTCCCGCCGCGATCATCCACAAGGCGCCGCGCGCGGAGGGAGCGAGGATCATTCGCCGGCTTTCGCCGGGTCAGGGCGTTTGGCGACGGTGCCGGTTTCGCTGGCCGTGGCCGCGGGCGGCGTCAGCCGCGCCAGGCTGGCCTCGCGCCGCGCGATATAGACGGTGGAAGCGACGATGATGCCGCCGCCCACCCAAGTCCACGGATCGGGAATTTCGGCGAAGGCGAAATAAGCGATGAGCGCGACCATCGGCAGGCGCGCGAAATCGAAGGGCAGCACGTAGGACGCTTCGCATACCGCCAGCGCCCGGGTGAAAGTCTGGTGGCCGATCGTGCCGCACAGGCCCAGCAGCGCCACCATCAGCCACGCTTCCAGCGACGGCCATTGCCAGACGAACAGCGCCGGAAGCAGAGACACGGGCGTCAGGTAGATCGTCATGTAGATGACGATGACGTTGGGCGCGTCGGTCTTGGTCAGCTGCTTGACCGTGATCGCGTTCCAGCCGCCCAGCGCCGCCGAAACCAGCACCAGAATATGCGCCAATTCCACCGCTTGAAATCCCGGCCGGATGACGATCATCGCGCCGAGGAATCCGACGATCGTCGCCGTCCAGCGCCGCGCGCGCACGATCTCGCCCAGCAGCAGCGCGGCGGCGGCCGTCGCGAACAAGGGCGAGGTGAAGGACAACGCCGTCGCCTCCGACACCGGCAGGATCGCGAGCGAGGTGAACCAGCACAGCATCGAGATGTAGCCGACGATGGTCCGCGACAAATACAATTTGTGGCTGGCCGAGGCGAGGGCGGAGATCCCGGCATGGGCGAGCCAGGGCAGCATGAAAACCAAGCTGCCGACGACGCGCAGAAACGAGATCTGGAACGGGTGGAGTTCGAAACTCAGGGCGCGGATGAGGACGTTCATGCCCGCGAAGGCACCGGCCGCGATCGTCATTAAAATGGCGCCTTGCAACGGCCCCGGGAGCGCCCTCAACCGGGCGCGCGCCAACCCCCACATTTTCCGCGTTTCCTTTCCGGCATACACAGTAACCGGGCGGATACCGGACGGCCAGCGAAGCCCGCGCAACGCGGCTCTGCCGATGCCACGGGGCTCGCGGTAAAAGGTGCCGAGGGCGCGGGGCGTGACCCCGCGCCCGGAAAATCAGGCGACCCCCGACTCAGGCGACCAATGTCGCTTCGGTCGCCTTGCGGAATTCCTGTTCGCTGACGCCGTCCGCCAGTTCGACGAGCTTGAGCCCGCCCGGCACCACATCCATCACGCCGAGATTGGTGATGACGCGGTTGACCACGCCCTTGCCGGTCAAGGGCAGCGTGCACTTCTTCAGGACCTTCGATTCGCCCGCCTTGTTCGTGTGGTCCATGACGACGACGACGCGCCCCACGCCGGCCACGAGATCCATGGCGCCGCCCATGCCCTTCACGAGCTTGCCTGGGATCATCCAGTTGGCGAGATCGCCGCCTTCCGAAACTTCCATGGCGCCGAGGATGGCCATGGCGATCTTGCCGCCGCGGATCATCGCGAAGCTGGTCGCGGAGTCGAAGAACGAGGTCTGCGGCAATTCGGTGATCGTCTGCTTGCCGGCGTTGATAAGGTCGGGGTCTTCCTCGCCCTCGAACGGGAAGGGGCCCATGCCGAGCATGCCGTTTTCCGATTGCAGCGTGACGTTCACGCCCTCGGGGATGTAGTTGGACACCAGCGTCGGAATGCCGATGCCGAGATTGACGTACCAGCCGTCCTGCAGGTCTTTCGCGGCGCGCGCCGCCATCTGGTCGCGGTTCCAGGCCATGATCGTCTCCTCAGCTTGCGCGCTTGCGGGTGGTGCGCTGCTCGATGCGCTTCTCGTGCTTGCCCTGGATCAGGCGATGCACGTAGACGCCGGGCAGGTGGATGCTGTCGGGATCGAGCGAGCCCAGCGGCACGATCTCCTCGACCTCCACCACGCAGGTCTTGCCGCACATCGCGGCGGGCGGATTGAAGTTGCGCGCGGCCTTGCGGAACACGAGATTGCCCGAGGGATCGGCCTTCCACGCCTTGACGATCGCGAGATCGGCGACGATGCCGCGCTCCAGGATATACGTCTTGCCGTCGAAATCCTTGTGCTCCTTGCCCTCGGCGATGACGGTGCCCACGCCCGTGCGCGTGTAGAAGCCGGGAATGCCCGCGCCGCCCGCGCGCATGCGCTCGGCCAGCGTGCCTTGGGGGTTGAACTCGATCTCGAGCTCGCCCGCGAGATATTGGCGCATGAATTCCGCGTTCTCGCCCACATAGGACGAGATCATCTTCTTGACCTGGCGCGTGGCGAGCAGGATGCCCAGCCCGAACCCGTCGACGCCCGCGTTGTTGGACGCCACCGTCAGATTCTTGGGGCCCGCTTCCTTGATCTCGGCGATCAGCAACTCGGGAATGCCGCAAAGGCCGAAACCGCCCGCGGCGATCAGCATGCCGTCGAACAGAAGGCCGTCGAGCGCCTCTTTCGCGTTCTTGTAGACTTTCTTCATAGCTCCTCCCGATGCGGGCCTTGCGCAGCCGGTGGCGAGTACAACAAGACTGGCGGGCGGAATCAAGGGCGGTAAGGCCTTGGCGCGCTTTATCGTGTTCGTCCGGCGCGAATTGACTAACGCACCGCGATTCCGCGCGCGTCGAGCAACGCTTTCGCGCGATCGGGATAATCGGTGATCAGCCCGTCGATCTTCATGTCGATCAATCGCGCCATCTCGGCCGGGTCGTTGACCGTCCAGGGAATCACCGTAAGCCCCAGCGCCTTCGCCTCCGCGACGATCTCGGGTGTTATGTCGCGCCAGAACGGCGACCAGATGGTCCCGCCCGCCGCTTTCACCACGCGCGGCGTCGAATTGCCGTGTTGTGCGGCGTCGATTCCGGTCCAGGGCGAAGCGCCCTTGCCCTTGAACACCGTTTCGTTGGCGCCGCGCTCGGTCGTCAGATAGGCGCGCGCGATTTCCGGCGCTTCGCGTGCGGCGACGGCAAGCGTGCGCCAATCGAAACTTTGGATCGTCGCACGCGACGTCAAGTCCAAGCGCCGTATCTCGGCGATCAACGTGCGGGCAAACGCTTCGGGATCGAGCGTGTCGTCCGGCACCAAGGGTGAAATCTTGGTTTCGATATTGAAGCGCCCCGGAAAGGCCGCCACCTCCGCCAAGGTCGGCATCGTCGTGCCCGGCATGGCGGCTTGCGAAGAAAACTGCTTGGCGTAATCCGTGCCGGGCTTGATCGTACCGACGTCGAAGCGTTTCAATTCGGCCAAGGTGAGGTCGCGCGCGCGCGGGCCGGGTGCCGCGATCCAATCACCGTTTGCGCCGCGCGTGATATCGGGATTCAAGCGCCGGTCATGCGCGACGATCACGACGCCGTCTTTGGTGATGCCCGTGTCGAGTTCCAGCGTCGCGACGCCGATTTCCGCCGCGCGCGCGAAAGCGGGCAGGGTGTTTTCCGGCGCCAAGCCGCGCGCCCCGCGATGGCCCTGTAAATCGAACGCATGAACGGGCAAAGCGAGCGCCGCGAGCGCGGCGACCAGAACCTTACGCATGCTCGATCTTCCTTTCGCGAAGGCTGCGCGTTTCTTCGACCAGCCATTGGCGGAAGGCAAGCATGTTTGGCCGATCCGCGTCGCGCTTGGGGCAGACGAGCCAATAGGATTTGCCCGCCGGCACGACCAGCTTCAGCGGCTGGACGAGGCGCCCGGATTTAAGCTCGCTTTCGAACAGGAAGGGCGCCCCCAGCGCCACGCCCAAACCTTCCATCGCCGCTTCGACGGCCAAGCGCGTCGAATCGAACACGGTCGTGCGCTGGCGCGGTGCTTTGGGATCGAGCCCCGCCGCGACCAGCCAGACCGCCCAATCGTCCCAGAAATTCTGGTCGTCGAGCAGTTTGAAATTCATCACATCGGCCGGCTTTTTGATTTTGCGCGCGAGTGCCGGCGCGCAAAGCGGCGTGAGCGCATCGGGGAACAGCAGATCGGCGTGCAGGCTGGGATAGGGGCCGCGCCCGTAGCGGATCGCCGCGTCGAACGGCTCGCGGTCGAAATCGATCACGCGGCTATTCGTTTCCAGCTTCAAATCGATCGCCGGATGACGCGACGAAAAATGACCCAGCCGCGGCACGAGATAGGCGAGCGCGAAAGTGTAGAGCAGCGACACGCGCAGCGTGCCATGCGCCTCGCGCTCCTGCACGCGCTGCACGGCGCGGGTCATGCGCTCGAACGCTTCGCCCAGCTCCGGGGCCAGCGACGATCCGGCATCGGTCAACGCCAAGGCGCGCGTCAAGCGCCGGAACAATTTGGTGCCGAGCGAATCTTCCAGCGTCTTCACTTGATGGCTGACCGCCGCTTGCGTGACGCCCAGTTCTTCCGCCGCTTTGGTGAAGGACAGATGCCGCGCCGCCGCTTCGAAGGCGCGCAAGCTGCCCAAGGGCGGCAGGCGATTCAAGCTCATGCACAAATCCTGCTTATGCGTTGCGCGAGAAAGGATCGTTTGTGACCCCAATATAATAAGCACAATATCCCATCATCGTCGATGCGACGAATGAGGGAGATTGAGTCATGTCGAGCCTGGCGCTGGAAAATCGGATGGAACTCGGGGCCGCTTGGATGCAGGCGGGCCGCGCGGTGAAGATCGCCCTTGCGGCGAGCGTCACCGCTCTGCTGATCTGGCAGGAACGCGCGCGCCAGCGCGCGCGGCTGTCGGAACTGGACGAGCGGGTGTTGAAGGATATGGGCATGACGCGCGGCGACGCGATGCGCGAATCGCACAAGGCGCCGTGGCGTCCATGAGGGGGCGCCCATGAAGGGCGAATTCCACGGCGGCTGCCGCTGCGGTGCGGTTACGTTCACCGCGCGCGCGGCCGCCTTGGGCGCCAATCACTGCCATTGCCGCTCGTGCCGGAAAATGTCCGGCGCGCTGGCGATGACTTGGGCGACGTTCCCGGCCGACGCGGTTTCCGTTGCCGGCGAAACCAAAGACGATGCGTCGTCGGCCGATGTGCGCTGGACGCGCTGCGCGTCTTGCGGGTCGCTGCTGTTTTGGCGGCGGCTGGGCCGCGACACGATCGATATCGCCTTCGGCGCGATCGACGATCCCGGCGATCTGGTCCCGTCCAATCACATTTGGACGTCGCACCGCGTCGCGCGTTTCACGCTCGATCCGGAACTGCCGGAATTTCCCGAGCGCGGCGCTTAGTCGATTTCGATCGCGATTTTGCCTTTGGCCTGGCGCTGCGACAGCCGCGCCAAGGCCTCACCCGCTTGCGCCAGCTTGAAGCGCTCGGACACCAGCGGCTTCAACGCACCGCGCTCCCACATGCTCAACAGCGCGTCGATCGAGGCCGCCAAGCGTTCGGGATTGCGCTTGCGATAGGCGCCCCAGAACAAGCCGATCGCGGCGATGTTCTTGATCAGCAGAATATTCGCCGGGATCTGGGGTACACGGCCCGAAGCGAAGCCGACCACGACATGCCGCCCTTCCCAGGCGAGGCAGCGCAACGCCAAATCGGCGATATCGCCGCCGACGGGATCGAAGACGACGTTCACGCCTTCGCCGCCGGTGAATTTCTTCACCGCCTCGCGCAGATCGTCCTTGGTGTAGTCGACCGTCGCGTCCGCGCCATGGGCTTGCGCCAGCGCGCAACGCTCCAGCCCGCGCGCGGCCGCGATGATGCGCGCCCCCATCGCGCGGCCCACTTCGACGGCGGCGAGACCTGCACCCCCCGCGGCGCCCAGCACCAGCAGCGTTTCGGCGCGTTTCAGCCCGGCGCGCCAATCGAGCCCCGCATGCGCCGTGCCGTAAACGATGGGGAAAGTCGCGGCGGTGGCGTCGTCCATCGATCCCGGGATCGGCGCGCAATCGGCGGCACGTGCGATCGCATATTCGGCGAAGGCGCCGTGCTCGACCGTGGCGAGCACGCGCTGATGGACGCTGAAGCCCTTCACGCCTTGGCCCAACGCGTCGATCGTGCCGGCAAGTTCCATGCCCGGCACGAAGGGGAACGCGGGCTTGGCCTGATAGGTCCCGCGCACCATCAGCGTATCGGCGAAATTGACGCCCGCCGCTTTCACGCGGATGCGGATCTCGCCCGGTTTGGGCTCGGGCGTGGCGATCTCGCCCAAGACGAGTTCCGGCGGATCGGCGAATCGCGAACAGAGGACGGCGCGCATGGCGCCAGCTTAGCGGCTTCGATGCCGTTCGCGACGCCGAATCGAATCAATCAAATCGTATATACGATTTAATTGACGGCGCGCGGCGATGCGTGGTTTGCTGTGTGTCGCCGTGAAGTTCGAATTCGATCCTGACAAAAGTGCACGCAACGCCGTTTTGCGTGGTTTGCCTTTCGATCGGGCGATCGAATTCGATTTTGAAACCGCGTCGATCGCGATCGACCGGCGCAAGGAATATGGCGAGACGCGCTATGTGGCGCTCGGCTATCTCGATGGTCGGCTGCATGTGTTGTGTTTCGTCGTCACCGATCGGGGTTTGCGCGTGATCTCGCTGCGCAAAGCCAATGCCAAGGAGGCGCGCCGCCATGAAAAACCGCTCCGCCGCTAAACCCGCCAAGCCGTTGACGCGTGAAGATGGCGAAGTGCGCGAGATCAAGTCGGGCGATCGCGCCGCGTTCCGGCCGGCGCGCGAAGTCTTGCTGCCGGAATTCTTCGCGGGCGTGCGCGCGGAGCGGGCCCGGCGCGCGCGCGGCAAACAAAAAGCGCCGGTGAAGGCGCCCGTCAGCATCCGGCTTGATGCCGATGTCGTCGCGCATTTCCGCGAAGGCGGGCGCGGCTGGCAAAGCCGCGTCAACGCGATCTTGCGCAAGGCCGCGCGGATTTAGCGGCCGCTCACCAATTCGGGGCGGGGCGGATATTGCCGACGGTCAGGCCCGCGTAGTTCTTCAGCACGGGATTGATCAGCGCGTCGATTTCGGCGCGTGGGCTGTCGGGGAAGCCGCCATGCTTGTCGAGCAGGCGGGCCATCGCGACTTCCGCCGCGCGACCGGCCCCGTCCGCGACCTTCAACGCGATGCCGATTCCCTTGGCCGGAATCGCGGCCATATAGACACCCTCGGCGCCGGTCTTCAGCACCGCATGGCCGCGCGCCGCGATCAAGGCGCGCGTGCAGAAGCGCCCGGTACCCGCCAGCATGAATGGGTTGGCGACGATCGCCGCCGCCATGCGCTTGCACGCGGCGGCGCGCGATGCGTCGAACACGCCGTCCGGTTTGCCGAGCCGCGCAATGCCGACGGCCAGCGCCGAAACCGGCACGGCGATCTGGGGCAGCGAACAACCGTCGATGCCGCGGGGCTGACCGTCGAGCTTCACCGATAAAAAGTCTTCGTAGGTTTTCTCGATCCGCTTTTGCAGCGGATGGGCGGGATCGGTATAGCCGCGCGTCGGCAAATCCAGATGGCGGCACACGGTCAGCATGCCGGTATGCTTGCCCGAACAATTGTTATGCGCGCGGCCCGGCGGCGTGCTCGTGCGGATCATCGCTTCGGCCGTGGCGCCATGCGTGGGCATATGCGGCCCGCATTCGAGGGCGCTTTCGTCGAGCCCGATCTTCGCGAGCCAATCGAGCACGGCGGTCGTGTGCATCGGCTCGCCGCCATGGCTGGCGGCCGACAAAGCGATGCGTGCTTCGGGCACGGCAAAGGCGTCGGCAGCTCCGGATTCGAGCAGGCCCAGCGATTGAATCGGCTTGATCGCCGAGCGCGGGAAGACCGGCGCCGCCACGTCGCCATGCGATTCGACGATGCGGCCGTCGGCGGTCGCGATCGCGACGGCGACGCTGTGGCGGGATTCGACGGCGGAGCCGCGCGTCACTTCGACGATCAGGGGTGCGTTCATGATGAAGCCAACCTTGCCCCGGCGCGCGCGGCGAGGCAAGTTGCGCCCCATCATGAAGGGCTATTTCGGAATCGGGGTGGAGGGCATCTCCAAACCCATGAATCTCGGGGCGCTGACGCGCACCGCGCACGCGTTCGGCGCGTCGTTCGTGTTCACGGTCGCGTCCGTGTTCGACCGCCGCGTCGCCAACCAGGCCGATACGTCGGACGCCGCCGACAGCGTGCCGATCTACGATTGGCCCACGCTCGACGATCTGCGCTTGCCGATTGGCTGCACGTTGGTCGGCATCGAATTGACGCCGGACGCGATCGAACTGCCGAGCTTCCGCCATCCGCGCGCGGCGGCCTATATCCTGGGGCCGGAGCGCGGCTCGCTGTCGCCCGAAGCGACGAAGCTGTGCGAATACGTGATCAAGATCCCGACCAAGTTCTGCGTCAACGTGGCGCTCGCCGGCGGGCTCGTGATGTACGACCGCGTGCTCAGCATGGGCAAATATCCGCCGCGCCCCGTGGCGGCCGGCGGTCCGCCCGAAGCGGCCCTCGATCCGCATAATTTCGGGCCGCCCCGGCTGCGTTCGAAACGTTAGCCGCTACCCGGCTGCAAAAACCGCAAGAATTTCGGTCTATGCGCGGGATCGGACAACTCCCGTATGGCGTCGCGCGCTGTTAGACTCGGGAGCCCGCAATTTTGCCGGACGGGAGCCGCACTGCGTGAACGGCGGAAGCCAGCCTCACGATCGAGCGATGAAAGCGCAGCTGCTTGAGCATGCGCTCGAGATCTCGGGTGCCGCGACCTGGGAATGGGACATCGCGGCCGATTCGATGCGCTACTCGCCCAATCTGCCGCGCGTTTGGGGACTCGACCCGGAAGAATTCGCGCGCGCCGGGTTCCTCGCCTTGTCGCGCCGCCTGCATCCCGACGACCGCCGCGCCTATCTTTCCGCGCATCGCGATCTGCGCGAAGGCCGGCGCATGGACATCGTCTATCGCGGGCGCAACGACCGCGGCGTCTATCGCTGGTATCGCGAGGTCGGGCAAACCGAGGCCGAAAACCTGCGCGTCGGCACCGTCGTCGATGTGACCGCACTTAAATCGGCGGAGGCCAATCTCGCTTTGGCGCTCGACGTCGCCGAACTCGGCTGGTGGTCGGTCGACCTTGAGGCGCGCACGCATATCTGGTCGCCGCGCGCGCGCGCGATCTGGGGCGTGTCGCTCGATGCGCCCGCGCGCTATCGCACGTGGCGCGAACGCGTTTATCCGGCCGATCGCGACACGCTGATCGATCTCGTCGCGTTTCCGGGCACGCGCGGCAGCCATGTCTATCGCGTCGTGCGCGACGACGGCACGCTGCGCCATGTGCGCGAGGAATTCCGCATCGAGCGCGACGCGATGGGCCTGGCGACGCGCCTGTTCGCGACCGTGCAGGACATGACCGAGGTCGAGCGCGCGCGTTTGGCGGCGGAGGCGGCGAACCGCGCCAAATCCGATTTCCTCGCGATGATCAGCCACGAATTGCGCACGCCGCTCAACGGCGTCGTCGGCACGCTGGATTTGATCGAGGATTCGCCGCTCGATCCCCAACAGCAGCGCTGGGCGCAGATCGCGCGCGGCTCGGCCGAATCGCTGATCGCCATCGTCGACGATCTGCTCGATCTCGCGAAGCTCGACGCGGGCAAGCTGGGCTTGAGCCAAGCGGGCTTCGATCCGTGCGTAACGCTCGCCGCCGCCGTCGAAAGCCAGCGCGCGCGCGCGCAAGCGCGCGGGCTGACGCTGGAATTCGATCGCGGCGAAGATATGCCCGTGCGCGTCGCGGGCGATAGCGGACGTTTGCGCCAGATCGTGGTCAATCTGATCGGCAACGCGATCAAATTCACCGATCGCGGCGGCGTGTCGGTGACGCTGACGGGTGCCCGCGAAGCCGACGGGTTTTGGCGGTTGACCGTCGCGGTCGCCGATACCGGCATCGGCATGGACGACGCCACGCTCAAGCAGCTGTTCTCGCCGTTCTTCCAAGCCGATGCGTCGAGCACGCGCAAACGCGGCGGCACGGGGCTGGGGCTTGCGATCTGCAAGCGTTTGACCGAGGCGATGGGCGGCGGCATTTCCGCCGAAAGCGCGCCGGGCGTGGGCTCGGTCTTCCGCTTCTGGGTGCGCGTGCCGGAAATCTAAGTCGGCGGGCGCATCGCTTCCTTCGCCTTGGCGGCGAGCTGGTCGAGGCTGAACGGCTTCGGCAGGAAATGCACGTTCTCGAAGCCTTCGAGATTCTGGCGGAATTGTTCCTCGGCATAGCCCGAGATGCAGACGATCTTCATTTCGGGAAATAGTTTGCGCGCTTCGCGGATCAGCGTCGTGCCGTCCATCTGCGGCATGACGACGTCGGTGATCATCAGATCGATCTCCACGCCCATCTCGCGCACGATATCCAGCGCCGCGTCGCCGGTCTTCGCCTCGACGACCTTGTAGCCTTTGTTGCGCAAGGCGCGTGCACCAAACAGGCGCACCGCATCCTCGTCCTCGACCAGCAGCACGGTGCCCGCACCCGTTAGGTCGCGGCGGCGGGCTTGCACGGCGCTATCCGCCTCGCCGGGCGCCGGGCCGACGAATCGCGGCAGCAGCAGCGTGAAGGTCGAGCCCTTGCCGACGGTCGAATCGACCAGCACGAAGCCGCCGGTCTGGCGCACGATGCCGTAGACGGTGGAAAGGCCCAATCCCGTGCCCGAACCCACGGCCTTGGTCGAGAAGAACGGCTCGAAAATGCGGCTCAGAATATCGGCGGCGATGCCGGTCCCGGTATCCTCCACGTCGATGCGCACATAGTCGCCGGCGGGAATCTCCTCGTCGCCGTGGCGCTCGGGCGCCAAGCGCGCCGCGTTCGACGTGCGGATCGTCAAGACGCCGCCCTTGCCCATCGCGTCGCGCGCGTTGACCGCCAAATTGATGATGACCTGTTCGAGCTGACCTTGGTCGACGCGCAGCAGCCACGGGTCGCGCGCGTGCACGACCTTCAATTCGATCGCCGCACCGATCAGCCGGCGCAGCAGATGCGAAAGTTCGGTCAATACCTCGGTAACGTCCAGGACCTTGGGTTGCAATGTTTGTTGGCGCGAGAAGGCCAAAAGCTGGCGCACGAGGTTCGCCGCGCGGTTCGCATTTTGGCGAATTTGCATGATGTCGGCGAAGGACGAATCGCCCGGTTGGTGGCGCAGCAAAAGCAGGTCGCAGAAGCCGATCATCGCGGTCAGAAGATTGTTGAAATCATGCGCCACGCCGCCGGCGAGCTGACCGACCGCCTGCATCTTCTGCGACTGGGCGAATTGCGTTTCCAGCCGCTTCTGTTCGGTCATATCCAGAAGATGGACGATGATCGCACCGTCCGGGCCCGCCGTTTCGTCGAGCGGCCGGGCGAAGATCGCGACGTCGATTTCCTTGCCCGCGCGGGTGGCGAGGCGCAGCACGATCCGGTCCGGCGCGTCGCGTCCGGCGGAATTCGCGGCGAGGGTGCGGATGCGGTCGATCAGATTGTTGCGGTCCTCGGCGGCGACGAATTCGCCGAGGCTGCGCCCGATCGCGTCTTCGCGTTCGACGCCCGCAAGGCGACGGAACGACGCATTCGTTTCGGTCAGGCGGCCATGAGAATCGATCAAGGCGATACCCACGGGCGCATTGTCGAAGAAGCGCCGGAACGTGCGTTCCCCGCGCTGCAACGCCGCCGCCATCTCGCGCTCGCGGCCCGCATCGCGCACGACGCCCCGCAAAATATCGCGTTCGCGCGTCAATTCGATCGATACCAGGACCGGCGGGCCGGACAATCGGCGCAACCTTGTTTCGCCCGACAGCCGTTCCGGCTCCGCGAACACGGCGCCGGGTCCGCCATTCGCCGGCGGATCGTCGAGAATATCCGCCAATCGCAATCCACCGAGGATTTCGACGCGCGGACGGCCGAGCATCTCCGCGAATCGCGCGTTCGCGTAGGTGAATTTTCCGTCGGCGACCGTTTCGAACAAACCCACCGGTGCGGCATCCAGGAATGCGCGCCAGTCGCCGCCGCTTCTCTTACCGAATCCGAAAATTTTCATGGCGGTTGCAGTTTAGCGCGGTGTTTCCCGGATCGCGAGGCAACTCGCGATACGTATGGAAACAATCTATTTCTGTTGCCGGGCGGTGCGGCACGGTACTACATTGGTGTGACCCGAATTCATCGTGTCGTTAACGTTAAATCGACAACCTTAAACTTTACGGCGCCCATCGTCGGGCCCACGATCTACAGGAGAAATTCGTTATGGCCCGTGCTTCCCGAAACGCCGCCGCGCGTACCGCCGAAAAGCCGCTGCGTCTGCGCGGCCGCCGCGGCCGCGCGTCGCCGGGGCCGAATCCGATCGACATCCATGTCGGCAAGCGTCTGCGCGAACGGCGCACGCTGCTGGGCATGAGCCAGCAGGAACTCGGCCGTTTGATCGGCATCACGTTCCAGCAATTGCAGAAGAACGAGCGCGGCACGAATCGCCTGTCGGCGTCGCGTATTTTCGAATGCGCGCGCGTGCTCGACGTGCCGGTGAGCTACTTCTTCGAGGAAATGCCGTCGGACGTGTCGAGCTTCGGGCGCAAGCATCTGCAGGGCGTGGCCGAAGGCCCGACGCCGATCTACGGCCTCGACCCGATGGCCAAGCGCGAAACGATCGAGTTGGTGCGCGCGTATTACGACATCACCGATCGCAAGCTGCGCCAGCAGATGGTCAATACGATGCGCGCTTTGGCGCGCACGGACGAAACCAGCGCCATCCACGCGCGTCCGCGCCGTGGCCGTCCGCCGAAGCGCTAAAAAGCGTTTTTAGATCGCCGCGAGTTCGTTGCCCGCCTGGTCGGCCAAGGCCTTCAACCGGGCGGGCTCGACGCGGCCCGCGAAGGCGTAGCCATAGCCGTTGCGGTGCCAGTGAATGAGATTCACGTCGCCGCGCTGGTCGGTACGCGCTTCGCGATCCTTGCTGCGCGAGAACGAGATCGACAGCGTGACCAGTTCGCCCGCCGCGTTGGAATAGAGAAGCTGCGCGCCGGGCCGGCCGCCGATCACGACCATGCGCCCGCCTTGCAGCTCGAAGCCCTGCGGCGCCAGATCGGGAATCGCGAGATTGCGGTTGAGATTGGCGCCGAAACGCTTGGCGAGCTGGGGCACGTCTTCGGCGGTGAAATCGACCAGCAAGCGGCCTTCGCGTTCCTTGGTGCCGGCGTAGAGATCGTAATTGCCCGCGACATTGTCGAGCCAGCGATCGGTGTCGGCCGAGACGAGCTGCAAACCCGTCGGCGGCTGGATCCGGCCGGTGACGAGACCGCCGGCGCCCAGCATCGCGACCACCAGGATCGACGCCGCCACCGCCCAGCCCAACGCGCCGCGCGACACGCGCGCCCCGGATTCCTTGCGCGGCGCGAAGGCGACGACGTTGGAGACCGGTGCTGCTTCGCGCACGGCGGCGATCAGGCGATCGGGGACGGGTTCGTTCAGCACGCCGGCATAAGCACCGCGCGCCATTTCGCCGGCGCGGCGGAAGGCGGCCGCACGCGCGGCAAGTTTGGGACTCTTCGCGACCGCGGCGGCCACGCGCGAAGACGACGCGGCATCGAGCTCCCCGTCGCACCACGCGACCAGGGTTTCGTCGTCGATCTTGGGGGCCGCCATCACCGCGTCGAGCAAACGCTGCGGGACGGGTTCGTGCAGCACTTCGTTCATGGCGCCGCGCGCGAGCGACGCGGAAGCGCGCATCGCGCGCACGAATTCCGCGAGCTCGGGATTGGCGCCGAGTTCGGCTTCGACACGCGCCGTCTCCGCCGCGTCGGTCATCCCGTCGGCGTAGCGCATGGCCAATTCGGCGTCGAAGTCGCGGCTCATCCTTCTTCGTCCCTCTATTCGGCGGGTGAAGCGAGGCTTTCCCCGCTTTCGCCCAGCCGTTTGACGAGCCCGGCGCGCGCGCGCGCCAGACGGCTCATCACCGTGCCGATCGGAATATCCAGCGCGGCCGCCGCTTCCTTGTAGCTTTGGCCTTCGACGCACACGAGCACGAGCACGGCGCGCTGGTCTTCCGGTAGCGTCGCCATCGCCGCGCGCACGGCCTCGTAGGTCATATGCGCCTCGAGCCCGCGCCCGCCGTCGAAGGCGAGTTCGTCTTCGGCCATCTCGGCGTCGATCCGGCCTTCGCCGGTGCGAACCTTGACGGCGCGCCGCTCGTCCAGCCAGATCGTCTGGACGATACGGAACATCCAGCTGTCCAACCGGGTTCCCGGCTGCCACTGGTCGATGCGGGTCAGCGCGCGTTCGCACGCCGCCTGCACCAGATCGTCCGCCTGATCGGGCACGCCGGCCAGACCGCGCGCGAAGCGCCGCAAGCGCGGCAGCAACGCGACCATCTCCTCGCGCACCTGGCGCAGCGTGTCCTCGTTCACGACGGACACAGGGATAACGATGGGGAACGGGGCTTATTCGCCGGCGTCACGATGGTGGCTGTCCTCTGTGACATTGCGGCAACATAATGGCAGAAGCCGCCGGATTTCCAAAGGCTTATTGGGCGGACTCGGGGGCCTGCGCCGGCTGGAAAGCGTCGGGAATTTCGGTCGGGCCTTCGGCTTCGTTGTCGCCGCGCCAGCCGACGACTTGGAATTTTCCGCCCTCGATCGGCGCCAAATAGACCTGCCAATCGGCCCAGTCTTCGGCCGAACAATCCGCCGTTTCGGGCGCGCAGCGGCGCACTTGCGCCTCGACCAGCGTGTTGCCCGCCTTGAACCAGGCGAAATGTTGCAGATCTTCGGTCACGTCGCGCTCGCGAATGATCGACGCGCGATCGAACAGAAATTCGACCGCGACCGGCGTATCGAACAATCGCGGCGGCTCGGCCAATCCCACGACGGCGCAAATCTCCGGCATGCGCCGCACGGCGCAGGCGAAGAAGGTCGCGGTCGCGCATTGCGGCGTGTCGGCCTTGCCGATGCAGGCGACATTCGCCGTGTCGGGCGTGATGCGCGACGACGTTTGCGCGTTCGCCACGCCGAATCCCAACAGCAGAAAGACCGCGACCAGAATTCTCATTTGAGGATCGACCCCAGAATGCCGCGCACGATGCGCGTGCCGATCTGCCGGCCGATCGACGACGCGACCGAGCGTGCGACGGACGTCGCGACTTGTTCGCCGAAGGATTTGGGCTGCGCGCGGCCACGGGGTGCCGGGCGCGTCGTGCCGCCGAAAATCGCATCGGCGATGCCGCTGCCTTTCTTGGGCTTGGCGGCTTGCAGTTTCTCGTAGGCGCTCTCGCGATCGACGGCTTCGTCGTAGACGCCGTAGAGCGGCGAGTTGTTGATCAGGCCCAAACGCTCCCCGGCATCGACCGGGCCCAATCGCGTGCGCGGCGGCACAATGCGCGCGCGCTCCACGGGCACGGGCGTGCCCTTCGCGTCGAGGAAGGAGACGAGCGCTTCGCCGACGGCGAGTTCGAGAATCGCCGCTTCGGTATTGAGCCCCGGCCGTGCACGGAAGGTCTGTGCTGCCGCCTTCACCGCCTTCTGATCGCGCGGCGTGAAGGCGCGCAGCGCGTGCTGCACGCGATTGCCGAGCTGGCCCAGCACCGCGTCGGGAATGTCGAGCGGGTTTTGCGTCACGAAATAGACGCCCACACCCTTCGAGCGGATCAAGCGCACGACCTGCTCGACCTTTTCCACCAACGCTTTGGGCGCGTCGGTGAACAGCAGATGCGCTTCGTCGAAGAAGAAGACGAGCTTGGGCTTCGCCACGTCGCCCGCTTCGGGCAAGCGTTCGAATAATTCCGACAGCAGCCACAGCAGGAACGTCGCGTAGAGCTTGGGCCGTTGATACAGCACTTCGGCCGCCAGCACCGAGACGATGCCGCGCCCGTCGGGCAGCACGCCCATCAAATGTTGAAGGTCGAGCTCGGGCTCGCCGAAGAATTTGTCCGCCCCTTGGGCTTCCAGCGCCAGCAGCCCGCGCTGAATGGCGCCGACCGAGGCCGACGCGACATTGCCGTAACGCTCGCGATATTCGGCGGCGTTCTCCGCCACATGCGTCAGCAGCGCGCGCAGATCTTTAAGATCGAGCAGCAGCAGGCCTTCGTCGTCCGCGACATTGAACACGAGCTGCAGCACGCCCGCTTGCGTGTCGTTGAGTTCCAGCAGGCGAGCCAGAAGCAAAGGCCCCATTTCGGAAATCGTCGCGCGCAGCGGATGGCCGTTTTCGCCGAACACGTCCCAGAACAGCACGGGCGGCGCGGCGAAATCGAAATCGGGCACGCCGAGTTCGGCGGCGCGCGCGCGGAATTTGGGGTTCTCGGCGCCTTGCTTGGCGAGGCCCGACAAATCGCCTTTCACGTCGGCGACGAAGACCGGCACGCCTTGCGCGCTCAGACCTTCGGCCATCGCGCGCAACGTCACGGTCTTGCCCGTCCCCGTGGCGCCCGCGATCAAACCGTGGCGGTTGGCGAATTCCAGACGCAGCAGATGCGTTTCGCCGCCTTTGGCGATCGCGATTCCGTTCTCGAGCCCTTCGGACACGTCCCCTCCGACGCGAAACGGGGCGCCCCGAAGGACGCCCCGTTCAAATCAATCCGAACTTCGATCGGATATCAAGCGGCAACGGTGCGCGGCTTCACCTTCACATAGGCGATCGACGCGTGCGCCGTGCAATAGGGTTTGCCGTCTTCGGCCTTCTCGCCGCAGAAATGGAATTCCGCGTCGCCGGGATCGCCGATCGGCCAGCGGCAGGTCGACGAGTTCAGCGCCATCATCGGCAGGCGCTTGGCGGAAGGCTGGTTGGCCAAAGCGCGCAGCGCCTGGGCCGAGGTCGGGGCTTGCGCCGCCGGGGCGGGGCGGGGCGCCGCGATACGCGGTGCGGATGGACGGACCGTCGCCGTCTGGCGGAAGACCTGCGGGCGCGGGCCCGTGCGCTTGATCGGCGAGGGGCGCGCGGGCAGGTGCAGGCGATGCGCCTTGCCGACCACCGCGTTCTTGGAGATGCCCAAGCGCTTGCCGATTTCGGCCGTCGTCAGGCCTTCGCCCCACAGACGGGTCAACTCCGAAATCTGTTCGGGAGTCCAATCCATCGCGCCATCCCCTTGGTTTCACTAAGGTTTTTCGGGGCATCTAGAGTTTGTGGATAACTCCATATCCCCTACAACATATTGTGAAGCACCATGGGTATGACCGTCAAGCACCTCCCCACAATAGGTTGTGGGTAAGTCCGAATTTCGAGAAAACTTCCCGTTACCGCGCGCGCGGTTGATCCGGTCACCGTCTCTGTGGCACGAGGCGCCTCAGAGAAGTGGAATCCGCATGATCGTCGCTTTCGTCGCTGTCGGCATGGGTTTGGAGCGCCGCGAGATCGCCCCGGGCGACAGCTTGCCCGACGGCGCCGTCTGGATCGATCTGTTCCAGCCCACGCCGGACGAGCGCGCGCGCGTCGACGCCGCCTATGGCTTGGCGCTGCCCACGCACGAGGAAATGCGCGAGATCGAACCGTCGGCGCGCTACTACGTCGAGAACGGCGCCATTTTCATGACCGTCACCGTGCTGGCGCGCGCCGACGAGAAGCAGCCGGTCGCCGACGCCTTCACCTTCGTGCTGGCCAAGCAGTCGCTGGTCACGTTGCGCTACAACGATCCGCGGCCGTTGCACCTGTTCGCGCAGAAACTGGTGCGTGCGGGCGGCCATCCGTCGGGCGGCGACGTGCTGCTCGGCCTCATCGAAGCTTTCGTCGACCGCTTGGCCGACGTGCTGGAGCGGATCGGTCTGGATCTCGACGCGATCAGCCGCGCGATCTTCCACGACGCGACCAAGCCCGCGCGCCAGGTGGAGCAGGAGCGCGATCTGCAGCAAGTGTTGCGCGATCTGGGCCGGCTCGACGATCTGTGCTCCACCGCGCGCGAAAGCATGCTGGGCTTGCAACGCCTGTCGAGTTTCCTGACGACGGCGCTGGAAGCCGACGGCAAGAAACAAGCGCGCGAGTTCAAGCAGCGTTTGAAGTCGATGGCGCGCGACGTGGTGTCGCTGATGGAACACGCCGATTACGACGCGCGCAAAGTCAATTTCCTGCTCGACGCCACGCTCGGCCAGATCAACATCGAACAGAACCGCATCATCAAGCTGTTCTCGGTCGTGTCGGTGGTGTTGATGCCGCCCACGCTGGTCGGCACGATCTACGGCATGAATTTCGCGAACATGCCGGAACTGAGCTGGGATTTCGGCTATCCCGTGGCGCTTGTGGCGATGCTCGCCTCCGCCATTCTGCCCTATCTCTATTTCAAGCGGCGCGGCTGGTTCTAATCCAAACGCGCCACGCGCTTGGCGATCCAACCCGAAGCGCCCGCCGATGGGACGGCGACCAGCAGCCAGTCGGCCGCATTCTCCACCACGATCGCCTGATGCACGCCGGCGCGTAACGCCCCCAGCACCGAACATTCGGTCGACGCACAACGGCGCAGATTGATGTTGCCCGTCCCTTGAACGGTCAAGCGGCGCGGCTCGGGTGCTGCGGTCGGCGCCCGGCGCAACGGGGCGGCGGGCCCGCGCAATGCCGGCGCCGTGCCGCCGGAAGCGAGCGTCAATTCGCGGGCGCCATCGAGCGGGACCGCGAAGGGGAACGGGCCCATGGGTGCGAGGATCTCGAGCTTCGCATCGGCGCAGCGCGGCACATGCGCGATCGCCACGCGCGCGCGCCAGCCCGATCGGCCGAGATTGGGATGGATGCCGCGCGCGATATCCGGGCGCTGCCCGTCGACGGCGGGGGTCGCGATCACGCGCCCGCAAATCGCGATCGCGACGAAAGCGGTGCGGGCCCCCAGATCGTTGTCGCCCGCCCAGCCCGAAATCTCGATCACGTCGCCATCGTTCAAGGCACGCGACGGCAGCGGCTCCTCCGTCGTCAGCATCACGCTTTCGATCTTGCCCGCTGCCCCGCGCGCGCGCTGCCACGTGTCGAGCGCATAACCCGGCGGCAGGCTATCGACCGATAGCGGGCCGCTTTGTGCCGGTGGCGGCGCGGGCGTTGCCGCGACCGGTGCTGGCGCGGGTGCAGGCGCCGCCGTTTGCGGTGCCGCCGCTTGCGGTGCGGGGACGGGTGCCGGCGCCGGCGATGCGCTTGGCGGCGGCGGTGCGGGTGCGAAGGTCACGAACAGACTCGCCCCGCCGGCCGCGACCAAGATCGCGCCCGCCAGGACAAGCCAGATCGTGCCGCCGCGCATGCTCAGGCGAGATAGGTTTTCGCGTCGATGCCGTAATCGCGCGCGATGTCGGCCAGCAGCTTCCACGTGCCGTCGTCGATCGGGAACGTGACGGCGCGTTTGCCGCGCGAGGCAAGCTCGGGTTCGCCGGGCAGCAGCACCTCGTCCGTGCCGCGCTTGGGGCTGGCTTTGAGCCAGGCTTCCATACGATCGGCCTCGGCGGTCATCGTATCTTCGGTGCCCAGTGCCGCGGGATCGATCGCCACGCCGATGCAATTATTCACGATGCGCTTCAAATGCGGCTGCAGCGTCGCGATCGTCTGTCCGCCGCCCAAAGCGCCCGCGAACATCTCCATCATCACCGACAGCGCATAGCCTTTGTGATCGGCCATGGTCAGCAACGCGCCCATCGGATCGGTGAACATCGTCGCGGGATCGGTGCTGGGCTTGCCTTCGGCGTCGATGATCAGGCCTTCGGCGATCCGCTCGCCCTTGTTGAGCGAGACGCGGATCTTGCCCACGGCCACGCGGCTCGTCGCCATATCGGCGACGATCGGCGGCTTGCCCTTGCGCGGAAAGCCCAAGCAAATCGGATTGGTGCCGAGCCGCGCATCGCGCCCGTTATGCGGGGCGACCTTCGCATCGACCGCCACGACGTCGACCAGGAAGATCGAGGCGAGGCCTTGTGCCGCGCAACGCTCCGCCCAGGCGCCGATGCGCCCGATATGATGCGTCTCGCGCAAGGCGAGAACGGCCGCACCCGATTTCTTGGCTTTGGCGCACAACATGTCGGTCGCCTGCGCCATGATCGTCTGGCCGTAGCCGCGATTGCCTTCGACCACGAGTGTCGCCGCCGTTTCGGCGACAATCTTGGGCTTGGCACCCACATTCATCGTGCCCGCGCGCACCATGTCGATATAAAGCGGCAGCATCGACACGCCATGCGAGTCGTGGCCCGTCAGATTAGCGTCGACGAGATTTTCGCCGAGGCCCCGCGCTTCGGATTCCGGCGAGCCGCTCGCCATCGCGATCGCCGCGACCAGATCGACCGCGCGTTTCGGCGTGATATTTACGCTACCCATTCGCTCACCGGTGCCTTTGCTTCGTGGAGGGGTTGGCAGACGACGTCGACCAAAGTCGGGCCGCCATGTTCGAACGCCGCCTTCAAGGCGGGCTTCAACGCGGCCGGATCCTCGACGCGCCACGCCTTCAGCCCGAAGGCTTCGGCGACGCGCGCGTGATCGGTGCGCTGGAAGTCGACGGAGAAATAACGCGCGCCATAGCCCGAACGCTGCCCCGCCTTGATCCAGCCATAGACGGCGTTGGACACGACGACGAGCGTCACGGGCAGGTTCAAGCGCGCGATGGTTTCCATCTCGCCGCAGGCGAAACCGAAACTGCCGTCGCCCATCACGGCGACGCATTTGCTTTGCGGCCTTCCGATCGCGGCCCCGACAACGGCGGGCAGCGAATAGCCCAAGGCGCCATGCGCGCGGTTGGACACGAACCAGCGTCCGGCGCGGCGCTTGGGGTAGAAGGCCGAGAAATACGGGCAGGGCGTGCCGGGATCAGCGACGATCACCGCGTCCTCGGGCAGCAAGCTCGCCATCGTCGCGACCAAACGCTCGGGCTTGATCGGTGAATCGTCCGATTGGGCAAGTGCTCGGAACGCCGCTTCGCGCTCCAGCCGCGTTTGCGCCACACGGCCCGGCGCGCCCAGATCGGGTGCGCGCGAAAGTTTGGCGAGTTCGCCGGCCAACGCGGCGAGGCCGAGCTTCGCGTCGCCGATCATCGCCGCTTCGGTCGGATAGATGGCGCCGATCACGCCGGGATCGATGTCGAGATGGACGATGCGTGTCCCCTTCGCCGGGAAGCGCCAGCGTTCGGTGGTGACGGAGCCCGCTCGGCAGCCGACGAAGAAAACGAGATCGGCGCCCTCCACCAACGCGCGCGTGGGCAACGTGCCGCCGTTCGAGCCGACGACGCCCACGCTCAACGGATGCGAATCCGGCAAGGCGCCTTGCCCCGAAATCGTCGTCGCGACCGGCATGCCGAGTATTTCGGCCACGCGTGCCAATTCGTCATGCGCGTTCGAAATCACCACGCCGCCGCCGACGATGCACACGGGCCGCACGGCTTTGGCGAGCGCTTCGGCGCATTTCTTGACGTCGGCGGGATCGGGCCCGACGCGCGAGGCGGGGAATACGCCGTAGCGTGCATCGCCCCGCACATCGGCTTCGTCCAGCGCGTCCTTCTGCACGTCGTAGGGCAAGCCCAGATGCACCGCACCGGGGCGGCCCGTCGTCGCCTCGCGGAAGGCGCGGCGCAGGATGTTGGGAATATCGGCCGCGCGGTCGATGACCTTGTTCCATTTCGACACGGGACGGAACAAGGCTTCTTGATCGAGTTCGGTCAGCGTGTATTTGCCCCGGCTCGACACCGAAATATCGGTGGTGACGGCGAGCATCGCGACCGAGCTTTCATTCGCTTCGGCGACGGCCGGCAGAATATAGGTGGCGCCGCCGCCCGACGGGCCTTCGCACACGCCGACCTTGCCGGTCACGCGCGCATAGGTATCGGCCATGTAACCGGCCGAGCGTTCGTCGCGGGTCAGGATATGGCGAATGCCGTGACCGCCGGGCCCGCCCAAGCGCGCGAGCGCGTCGTAAAGCGGCAAGGACGTGTCGCCGCAAAGACCGAACACCGTATCGACGCCATGCGCCGTCAAAATCTTTACGAACGCTTCCGCACCCGAAAGCCGATTATCCGCCAAGGCTTAGCTCCTCCCCCGAAGCCCCGGAGTGGGGCATGGGGCGGGTGCGGCTGTCAATCGGGTGCGGCTTGCGCGCGCGCGAATTCCGCGGCGCGGCGCGTTTCGATCCGATGCAGCGCCGTTTCGCGCGGCAGGCCCAATTGGTCGAGCGTTTGACGGGCCAGCGCCAATCCCGATTCGATCGCTTCGGGCACGGGATCGGCCACGTTCAACGCGCGCAATTCCAGCGCATGCGCCGTATCGCGCGCGCGGGCCAGCACCGGCAATTTCGGCCAGTATTGACGCACCGTGCGCGCCGCGCGCGACGCAGCGTGGGCATCGTCGATCGTCACGACCACGGCGGCGGCGGAATCGGCACCCGCTTTGCGCAGCATCGCGGCGCGCGTCGCATCGCCGAAGATCAAGCGGCCTTTGGGCGCGTCGGCGCGCGCGAACGCGGCGGGATCGGCGTCGATCGCGGTCCAGGCGATTTCCTGTTCGTCGAGCGCGCGCGCGACGACGCGGCCCACGCGCCCGAATCCCAACACGATCGTGTGGCCTTCCGGTGCGCCGTCGGCGGGGCCGTCGGCGATGGCGGGTGCGGCGCGCATCGCGCGGCCCAGCGCGTCCAAGGCCGGCAAGGCGGCCATGGACAACGTCGCGACCAGCAACATGAAGCGGCCGATTTCGGCGTCGAGCGCGCCCGCGAAAATTGCCGCTCCCAGCACGACGAAGGCGAATTCGCCCGCCGGTCCCATCAGCAGGCCGGCATGCAGCGCGCGTGCGTGCGGCAATCCGGCGCCGCGCGCCAGCGCGAACACGATCGCGGTCTTCAACGCGATCAGCCCCGCGACCGACAGCGGAATCGCCAGCGGCCAACGCGCGATCAGCGCGAAGTCGATGCCGATTCCGACCGACATGAAGAACAGGCCCATCAACAGGCCTTTGATCGGCTCGATATCGATCTCGATTTCGTGCCGGTACTCGCTTTCGCCCAGCATCACGCCCGCCAGGAATGCGCCCAAAGCGGGGGATAAGCCGGCCCAGCCGGTCCCTGCGGCGGCTCCCATCGCGGTCAACAGCGTGATCGCCAGAAAGGCTTCGCGCGCGCGGGTTGCGGCGGCGCGCGCGAAAAGCGGCCGCAGCAACCAGCGTCCGGCCGCGACGATGCCCGCCGCCGCCGCGAAGGAAATCGCCGCCGCGAGCCACGGCTCGCCCGGTGCGCCGGCCGCGCGTTCCAGCGCCACCAGTATCGGCACGACGGCGAGATCTTGGGCGAGCAGGATCGCGAAACAGAACCGGCCGATCGGCGCGCCCGTCTGACCGCGCTCGGACAGCGTGTGCATCACCATCGCGGTCGAGGAAAAGGCCAGTGCCACGCCGATCGCGAGAATCGCGGCAAGGCCGTTGTCGTAGCTCCACGCGACCGCGCCGATCGCGACGCCGCAAAGCGCGATCTGCGCGCCGCCCCAGCCGGCGACGGCCGCGCGCATCGTCCACAAGCGGCGCAACGAAAGCTCCAGCCCGATCGTGAACATCAGGAACACGATGCCGAGCTCGGCGATCGTGCGCACCGTCGCGGGATCGCCGATCGTCGCATGCGCCAGCGGCGGAAACGCCTCGGCCCAGCGCCCGATGCCGAACGGCCCGACCGCGATGCCCGCCGCAAGGAAGCCGATCGCGGCGGGCACGCGCAACGCGCGCAAGGCCGGCACGATGATTCCCGCCGCGACGAGGAAGACGAGCGCCTCGCGCAGGAACGGCAATTGTGCTGAATGCGCGCCGGTTTCCATCACGGGCGCGAACTTCGCATCAAGCGCGGGGATTGTACAATCCCGCTCGCGTCAATCCTTGCGATCTTCGATCAGCGTGGCGTAGACGCGCTTGGCGACCGGCAACAGCGTATCGCGCGAGGATTCCGACAGCAGCGCGTAACCGAATTTGCCTTCCTGCCAGTAGAACATCGACACGCCGTTGGTTTCCTGGAAGCGGAACGACGTCTGGCGCGCTTCGGATTCGCTGCACACGTAAAGAGTCAGGCGTTTACCGTCGCGCGTTTCGTACATGAATTGCGCGGCCGGGCCTGCACCGCCAGGCAGCAATCGCCCGCCGACCAGCGTGAAGCCATAGGTATCCAGGCGCGGCACGATCAGCTTCGTGCCCAAGCGCCGCGACAGCCAATTGACCAGATGTTCTTCCTCGCTCGCCGGGACTTCGACCGGGTGGCGCACTTCGGCGACGTAAAGCCGATGTGCGGCGACCGCGGGCGGCGGGATATCGGCCATGATCGTATCGGCCGCGTTCGTGGCGGCGGCGGGGGCGGGCGGGGCGGCGAATTCGCGCGCCAGCGTGAAGCCCAGCCCCAAGCCGATCGCCAGCATCGCCGCACTGGCCGCGATCGCGACGGGGAAGCGGCGCTTGGCTTGCGGGCGGGCGCGGGCGGCGGCGATCAGATGCTGGGGAATTTCCTCCTCCAGCACATGGGCCGTGGCGCCGCGCAACGCGACGATATCGGCCAGATCCGCGCGCACGCGCTGCGCCAAGGCGGGATCGGCGGCGAGCCAGGCATCCACCTCCGCGTGTTCGGCCGGGGTCAAACGCCCGTCCACATAGCGCAGCAATTTGTCTTCCATCTTATCGGTCATTTTATCACCTTCAGCCGCGCGCGCGGAACGTCCTCGCGTAACCGCGCACGGGCGCGCGACAAACGCGACATGACCGTTCCCACGGGCACGTCCAAGATTTTCGCGGCGTCCTCGTAAGCGAGGCCTTCCAGCCCCACGAGCAGCACCACCGCGCGTTGGTCTTCGCCCAGCATCGCGACGCGATCCAGGATTTCGCGCGCCGCTAATCTGTCGTGCTGATCGGCTTGCGTGCCGTCGCGCAAATCGTCGTAGTCGAGCGTCACCGGCGAGCGCGCCTTCTTGCGCGCCTGGTTCGCGTTGATGTTGTGCATGATCGCGAACAGCCAGGCGCGCAGATCGCCGCCTTCGCGCCACAAATGCCAGCGATCCAGCGCACGCGCGATCGTGTCGTGGACCAGATCGTCGGCTTGGCCGCGCGATCCCGCCAAGGCGCGCGCATAGCGGCGCAGACGCGGCAGGCAAGCGACGATGGCGTCGCTGCGGGCTTGCGCGTCCTTGTCGCTCGTGTCGCTCAAAGTGGGGGCCTTCGCATATTCGGTGAACACCGGCGGTGCGGGCCTATTCCCCCGCCGCGCATACCCAGCATTATGCGCCCGATTTCGGGTGCAAACACAAGATGCTGGGTCACGTGCTGGCCAAAATCGCCCGCGCCGTTTCGGCGTCGCGCGCGATCTGGGTTTTGAGCGCGTCGAAGCTCTCGAATTTGCGCTCTTCGCGCACGAATTCGATCAGCTCGACGATCAGGCGCTTGCCGTAGAGATCGCCGGCGAAGTCGAACAAATGCGCTTCCAAGCGCGGGGCGGGATCGCCGCCCGCCGTCGGCCGGATACCGATATTGGCCACACCGTTCACGGGGCCTGCGGCGGCGCCTTTTACCCGCACGGCATAGACGCCGAGCTTGGGCGGCATATACGGCCCCAGCGCGATATTCGCCGTGGGAAAGCCGATCGTGCGGCCGCGCTGGTCGCCTTTGCGCACGCGCCCGTCGATGGCGAAGTTGCGGCCCAGAATGCGCGCGGCGGTTTTGGGATCGCCCCCCTTCAACGCTTCGCGCACGGCGGTGGAGGAGAAGACGAGCAATTCCCCGCCGCTGTCGTCGCGCGCGGCCGGCACGATGGCGGCGTCGGCCCCATGCGCGCGCATATCGGCGATCAGCGTATCGGCATTGCCGCCGCGCCCTTTGCCGAACACGAAATCGTAGCCGGCGACGACGCACGCAAGGCCCAAGCCCTTCGCCAGCACCTCGCCCGCGAAGGCGTCGGCGGTCATCGACGACAGGCGCTTGTCGAAGCGCAGCACGAAACACAGATCCACGCCCAGATCGCGCAGCGCGTCGATCTTCAAATGCGGGCTCGCCAGCAGAAACGGCGGCAGATCGGGTTTGAAGAAGCGCCGCGGATGCGGCTCGAACGTCACGATCGCGGCGGGGCGCCCGGCCTGGCGCGCGCGCGCAACCGCTTCGCCGATCACCGCCGCATGGCCGCGATGCACGCCGTCGAAATTGCCGATGGCGGCGACGGCGCCACGCGCCGCTGCCGGCAGCGAATTCCAATCGCGATAAAGGCGCATGGCGATCCGTTCGTTCAGCCGGCGGCGGGTTTGTTCGCGACCAGGACGACGGCTTCGCCCTCGACCACCGTCTTGTCGTCGACGCTGATCGTGGTGGTCAGCGTGCAGCGGCGCTTTTCCGGCACGAGTTCCTTGACCGTGGCGCGCGCGACCAGCGTGTCGCCGGCGCGCACCGGCGCCTTGAAGCGCACCGATTGCGACAGATAGATCGCGCCCGGCCCCGGCAATTTGGTGCCCAACACGGTCGAGATGAACGACGCGGTCAGCATGCCGTGCGCGATACGGCCCGAGAACGGCGTTTCCTTGGCGAAGACTTCGTTGATATGGACCGGGTTGTTGTCGCCCGTCACGCCCGCGAACAGCACGATATCCGTCTCGGTCAGCGTGCGCGCATAGACGGCGGTTTGGCCGACATGGAGATCCTCGAAGTAAAGCCCGTGCAGCTCGTCGTTCGTACTCATCTTCGGGTCCAATCCCGTCTGGTATTGCAGCGCAATAAACGGCTTGCGACTATAGCCATCGCCCGGTGGAGCGGCAATCTTCCCCGGAACAAAGGTAAGGCACCATGGCGAAGGGTAAATCCGGTCCGACCGGTGCGGCGCGCAGTCTGGCGAAAATCGACCTGTTCGCGGCGTTGACGGCCGCCCAGCGCGCCGCGATCGAAGCGCGCTGCCGCTGGCGCGAGTTTCCGAAGGGGGCGAGCGTCATCGACCGCGAAGCGCCGGAGACGGACGTGTATTTCGTCGTGGCGGGATCGGTGCGCGTGGTCATCCATTCGGAATCGGGCCGCGAAGTGGCGTTCGACGAAATGGGGCCGGGCGGCTGCGTGGGCGAACTCGCGGCGATCGATGGCGGCCCGCGTTCGGCTTCGGTCGAAGCGTTGGAGCAAACGCTCTGCGCCATTCTGCCGCGCCAGGTTCTTCTCGACGTCGCGGTGACCGCCCCCGCCGCCACGCTCGCCTTGCTGCGCCGGATGGCGGCGATGGTGCGCGTCGCCACGACGCGCATTCTCGATCTCTCGACGCTGGGTGCGCATAACCGCGTCTACGCCGAAATCCTGCGCCTCGCCAAACCGGTCTCGGGCAAGCTCGTCATCAAGCCGATCCCCGTGCATGGCGATATCGCCGCGCGCGTTTCGACGACGCGCGAAACGGTGGCGCGGGTTTTTTCGGAGCTTGCGCGCAAGAACATCGTGGTGAAGGAAGGCGGCGGTTTGACGATCGCGGCCCCGTCGCGTCTCAAAGCGATGGTCCGCGAATTCAAGACGGCTTAGCCGAGATATTCGGGTTCCTCGCGCGCCAGCATGCGGGCGAGCGCCGCGAAATGCACGCGCGCATAGGCCGCGTTGCCGGCATCCATTTCGCGCACCGTGCGCTCGGCGATTTGCCCCGGCACGAGCTTCAAGGGCCGCCCGGTCGACATCGCCAGCACTTGCGCTTGCGCCGCGCGCTCGAGGTAGTAAAGCCGGTCGAAGGCTTGCGCGACATCGGGCGCCGTGACGATCACGCCGTGATTGGCGAGGAACAGCACGGGCTTGCCGTCCATCTTCGCGGCCATCCGATCGCCTTCGGCGGCGTCGCAGGCCAGGCCGTTGTAATCGTCGTCATAGGCGATGCGGCCGAAGAATTTCAGCGCCGTCTGCACGCACGGTTCCAAACGCCCGTTCTCGATCGAACAGAGCGCCGTCGCGTAAGGCATATGCGTGTGGAACACGGCGGTCGCATGCGGATGGCGCAGATGGATGCGCGTGTGGATATGCAGCGCCGTTTCCTCCAGCGGCCAAGCGCCTTCCAGCACCTTGCCCGTGCCGTCGATCAGCAGCAGGTCGGAGGCTTTCATTTCCCGCCAATGCGGGCCCCAGGGATTCACCAAAAAGCGATCTTCGGCGACCTGAAGGCTGAAATGATTGCAGGTCCCTTCGTTGAGGCCGAGGCGCGCGGCCCAACGCAGCGCGCAGGCAAGATCGGCACGGGCATTGGCGAAACTCGTTGCGGACATTCAGGACCTCCCTCGCGGAACAGCGTCGCATATTGCGACGGGATTTTATCGGCTTTCGTCGCGGATTTTCGGCAAAGCCCGAACGTCGCGCGGCGCGCATGCGCGCCATGTTCAAGCCGCGCGCGATCTTCACTCGGCATTAAGCCAGCACGCGCTTAATCGCGCCATCGCAACGAATCAATCCGCGTTGGAGCCAAGATCATGTCGCTGAGCATCTCGTCCGCCTCGAACAGCTACGCCGATCTCACCGCGCTGCGGTCTTCGGGCGGCGGCGCGCAAGCCGGCGGCGAAGGCGAAACCGGCACGACCGCCACCGCTGTGGCCTCGGGTGCTGCGGGTGCCGCTTCGGCCTCGGGCGCGCAGTCGTCGGTCGGCGGCCAGTCCATCCAGTCGAACAGCGTTTCGCAGACCGCGTCGGGCGGTTCGGCCACGCCCCCGCCGCCTGCGGCATCCGGTCGCGGCCAGCTGCTCGACATCGCCGCCTGAAGAATTCCGGTTGCGGGCTCAGGTGACGGGCAGGGCGGATTACCTTGCCCGCGCCCCGGACCTGTCACGGGTTTTGCACATTCTTTCTCTAACTTTGCGTTGTCTCCGCAAGGCGGCATCGAAATCCGGCGTGCCGCTATGCGCGAATGGCACGGGTCTTCCCGGCGCCAATTATGGAAAAATGCACGTGGCGTTGAATTTACAAATCAAAAGCGGCCCCGTTATCGGGTTACCGCGTTCCTGAAAGAAACCAAGCGTTATGGACAAGTCCCCCCTCCCGCAACCGAAGCTGTACAACACGCGGCTTTTCGTCGGGAACGTGCCGTTCGACTTTACCGCCGAACGGCTGGCCGATTTGTTCGACAGCTACGGAATCGTGATCGAAGCCTCGGTGCCGACCGATCCCGCCTCGGGCAAGGCGATCGGTTATGGCTTCGTCACCATGGCGCATGAAAAGCATTGCAAGGCCGCGATCGAGGCATTGGACGGCAGCACGGTTTCGGAACGGCGCATCGAAGTGCGCCTGGCCGACGTGAAGCCCAAGACCAAGGCCGCGCGTCCGGCGCGCCGCCGCGCGGGCCCCGCGCCGCGCAAATTGATGGGTCCCGGCAATTTCGCGCCGCCCAGCTTCGGCGATGGCGAAGCTCCGGCCGTGCGCGCCGCGCGTGCCCCCCGTGCCGGCGGTTTCGACACCTCGGAATTGGAAGCGCCGCCGCGCCCGCTTTACGCTTCGGCGCCGCGTGCCCCGCGTCCGGCCGCATCGGCGCCGCGCAGCTTCGTGGTCGAAAAGCGCCGCTTGGGCCCGCCCACGCGCCGCGTCTAAACCCGCGTCACGCTTTTTCGCGCAAATGGCGCCGTGCGGCTTCGACCAAGCCGCGCCAGGCGAGCGGCTTGTCCAGCAGCGCGTCCATACCCGCCGCATGGCAGGTCTCGATCTCGTCGGTATCGGCGGTCGCCGACAAGGCGACGATCGGCGTGCGCGGCCGCGCGGTTTCGACTTCGGCCGCGCGAATGCGCGCCGCCAGCGCGCGCGCGTCGAGATCGGACAAATGCAATTCCGCGACGATCAGCCCATAGGGGGCCGCGCGCCACATCGTCCAGGCTTCTTCGCCGCACGACGCGGCATCGACGCGATAGCCCGAAAGTTCCAGCCGGCGCACCAGCACGTCGCGCGTCACCGGATCGTCGTCGATCGCCAGAATAAGCCTTCCTTGCGCCAGCGCTTCCTCGCGCGATGGTGCTGCGGGCGGCGTTTGGAACACCGGGTCTTCGTCGTCCTGCGGCGCGCTGGCGAGCCCGAGCGCGCGCATCGCGCCCGCGACGATCGCGGCCCGGCGCAGAATCGTGGCGCCCGCATCCGCGTCGTCGTCGGCGATCAGCGGGGCGGCGATGTGCAGCCGCAAGCGCTTGCCCGCCCCGCCGCCGAAATCATGGGTGCCGGGCAAGGCGACGCATAGATCGGCGTCGCGCCGGTCGGTGACGAGCGTCGCACCCGCCGCGATCAGATAAGCGGCGACCGCCGCATGCATCGGCCCGCTCTCGCCCAGCACCGCGACGCGATACCCGGCCAGCGCGTTGCCCGGCGGCAAGGGCCGCAACGCGCCGCCCGCGGGTTCGGCCGGCAATTCCAGCACGAAACTCGTGGTGCCGTCGGCATGCGCGGTCGCGCGCAATCGCCCGCCAATGCGCGCGGCCAACAACCGGCAAACCGGCAGGCCGGGACTGCCCGGCGGCGCGGCGAAATCCCTGTTCTGCGTGCCGCTCAAATCCAGCAACGCCGCGATCGCCGCGTGCGGCAAAGCCGGGCCGGAATCGGCGACGGCGAAAATCAGCGCGCCATCGCCCAGCGACAGGCGCGCATGCACCCCGCCTTGCGTCGCGCGCCCGATCGCGTCGCCGATCAAATTGAACAGGATCTGGCGCACGCGCAGCGGATCGATCTTGTAGCGCTCGACGATCTCCGGATCGACGAAGCACGACAGCGTCAATCCTTTCGCGTCGGCATGGCCGGCGAGATTGAGCGCCACACGCTCCAGCAAATCGCCGGCGTCGGTCGCGCGCAGATCGACCGACATCGACGCCGCGTCGATGCGCGCGAAATCGATCAGATCGTCGACGACCGCCATCAGGTTTTCCGCCGTGCGGCGCAAATCGCGCAAACCCGCGGGCGAACCGCCGCGCGCGCGCGTCGCCGCGTCGATCTCGACCAAGCCCAGCAGCGCATGCAGCGGCGTGCGCACGCGCTGGCGCATCGCGGCGAGGTAGGACGATTTCGCGCGCCGCGCGGCGGCGGCGGCCTGTTCGTCGCGCGCGCGCGCGGCGGCGTCGTCGCCCATCGCGGCGTAGGCCGCCGCCAGGCGGGTGCGCGCATCGTCGTCGCGCCCGGGCGGGGGCAACAACAGCAATTCGCCCGCTTTCGCGGCCAGCGCGCCCAGCGGCTTCTCGACGTCTTCGATCATCGCGCGGCGCGCCATCCAGCCCGCGAATCCGGTCGCGAGCAAAAGCAGCGCCAGCGCCGCGCTGAATTCCAAGCGCATCGCCCGCGCGTCGGCCAGCGTCGCGTCGAGCTGGGCACGGCGCAACTCGACCGCGCGATCCAGCGCCACGGCCAGCGGCACGGCCCGCAAGCGCACATCCCGGCGCAGGAAATCGCTGATCGCGTCGCGATCGCCGGTGCCCAGAATCAGCACCGCTTGGTCGAGTGCCCCTTCCATCCGCAAGATCAGCACGTCGATCTCGCCCGCCAGGGCGCGTTCGGGGCCGGAAACCCGGGTCAGCGCCGATCGATACGCGGACCACGCCGACGCGGCGCGCGCGCGCGCGGCCTGTAACGAATAGCCGGCGGAATCGAAACCCATCCGGCTTGTCGCGGCACCGTTCAACGCTTCCAGCGCCTCCAGCGAATAGGCGCGTGCGACGGTTTGCAAACCGAAGATCGACGCCAAACCCGCGCCGTCGAACTCCTCCAGCGTGTCGTTGCCGCGTTGAATGGCCGCCAGGCCCACGGCGACCGACAGGCACGCGCATGCGGCGGCCATGGCGAGCCAGCTTCGCGCTTTGGCGGTGACGGGTTTTATGCGGGGCGTCGAGGGCGTTTGCATGAAGCGGCTGTTCCGCCCGGGACTATGCCTTGGCGTACGCGCCGCCTCAACCGCTCGCCCACGCCTCGTCGACGGGGAAATAACGCGCGGCGAAGCGATAGGTGTCGCCGACTTTGCGCTGCTGTGCGGGATTGCGTTCGATCGTTTCGCCCGACCAGGCGCCGAGCAGCGAATCCCAGCGCATGGTTTCGCCATGCAGCCAGTCGCGCGCCTGGCGGACAAAGATAATCTGGCGGCCGAGATTGAGGATCGTGTTCGCCGTCTCGCCGGTCTGCGCGTCGACCTCGTCCAGACGTTGCTCGTAGCGGCGCACCGGCTTGTCGAGCAATTGCACGACCCGCGCGAGGCTGTCGGCGATGCCGCGCTCGCGCTTGTAACCGGTCTGCAGGCGGCGGAACAAATCGATCAGGCGGCGCATCTGGCCGACCTTCTCGCGCAACGCCTCGATATACGAAAGCTCGGTGGCCAGCCGCTCGACCGAGTCGACGACCTCGCTTTTGCGTTCCTCCGGCAGGCCCATGCGCTGCGCGAGTTTGGAGAACGCCGCCTGCACTTTCGTTTTGACGGCCGGGTCGCTCGCCATCGCCGCGAACTCGACGGCGCTTTCCGCTTTCGTGCCTTCGCCGATCCAGGCGAGCAAGCCGGCGGCGATACGGCCATGCGCGGTTTCGAGGTGATGCTTCTCCACCTTCCACGACGCCGTGCCGTCGATCAGTTCCGACGGGATCGCGTCGCCGGGATGGATCGCCGGCACGTATTTCAGCGCGTTGGGAATTTCCGCCAGCAACTTACCGTCGGCGGAATCGGCCGGGATTTTGAAGTACTCGCGCACGGCGTCGATGCTCATCGCCGCGCGCAGATCGCCCAGATCGACGCTGAACACCGGTTCTTGCGTCGAATCGTCGCGTTCGAACGCCGCCTTGGGGGCGGCGAATACTTTGTGCTCGAACTCGAAACGGCGCGGCGCCGCGGCGGTTTTGGGCGCGCGGTTCAACGCCGCTTCGGGCGTCGGCGCACCGGTTTCTTCGGCGATCGAAACGGCCGGCATTTCTGGCTCCTGAGGACGAGCCGGAATTTGCGCCTTGAAAATGAATCTCGTCTTAAAGAATCCGCATCAGGCGGCGTTCCAATCGGACGCGATGGGGAAATGTCGGGCCGCGAAGCGATAGGTTTCGTCGATTCGGGCGCGCTGGCCGCGCGCCGATACCCCGCCATTCCACAGCGCCAGCAGATCGTCCCAGCGCATCGTTTCGGCATGCAGCCGGTCGCGGACCTCGCGCGCCAGGGCGATGCGCTGGGTCATGTTCAGCACGGCGTCGATCGTATCGGCGATTTTGAGGTCGAGCCGATGCAACCGGCGCTCATAGGCGGCGATCGGCCGTTCGAGCAATTGCACGATGCGCGCGATTTGATCCAGCGTCGATCGGTCGCGGCGATAGGCGTCGCGCAGGTTGCGCAGCGTATCGACGAGTGCGCGCGTCGAACCCACGCGCTCGCGTAAGGCCTCGATATAGGCGAATTCCTCCGCCAGCGCTTCGACGATCGCCTCCGCGTCGCCCGCGAGTTTGGCGTCGAGGCCCATTTTTCCCGCCAGCAGTTTGTAGCCGTCGGCCAGTTCGGGCAGCAGCGACGCGTTTTCGGCCAAGACCGCGTAGTCGCGCGGCGTTTTCGCGTTCGGGCGCTTGCCCAGGGCCGCGAGCAAGCCCGCGAATAATTTGCCGCGCGCGGCGGCGGCGTGATGCGCCTCGACTTTCCACGACGCCGAGCCGTCGAGCAATTCGGCGGGAATCGAATCGCCGGGCGCGATCCGGCGCACATGGCGCAAGCCTTTGGCCACCGCGTCGAGCTGGCGCGAATCGGGCGAATCGGGCGCGATCTCGAACGCCTTGATCAACGCCGGAAAGGGCAGGCAGGCTTTGACATTGCCTAAATCGAGCGCCAGCACGGGCTCGCCCGTATTCGCGTCGAGCTTGAATACGGCGCCGGGTGCTGCGAACACGCGATGGACGAAAACGAAATGGCGATTGTCGTCCGGTTTGCGCGGGGTGTCGGGAAGCTGCGCGGCGGTGTCCGGTACGGCGGTTGGCGTGAGGTCGTGCATCGCGTCCGGAGGAATGCAAAAATCGACGCAAATATTGCGGCGACACGACACTCTATGCCGCTGCGTGTTACGGTTGCCATTGTCATTCCGGAAAAATTTCCGCTGTCATGAAAATTATCGCCGATCCCGACCGGCAAACCTGGTTCGACACTGCCGCGCGTATGTCCTTTTTCCCGCTGCAGCAGGATTGGGAATACGGCCTCGCGGCGCGTTGGCAGGGGCGCGACGTGCGGCGCTTTGTGGCGATGGCCGACGACGGCGCGCCCGTCGCCTGTTTGCAGGCGATCGGCCGGCGGTGGTTGGGATTTTTCGATCTTTGGTTGGGGCTGCGCGGGCCGGTCGGCGATGGGCGTGCCGCCGAAATTTTCACCAAGACGCTACCCGGATGGCCCTTCGCGGCAAGGTTGTTGGGCCCGGAAATCGCGGCCGAGCCCGCCAACGCCGCGCGCTGGTTGGGTCATGCGCGCGTGCATACCGGTCCGACGATGGCGCTGTGGCGGCTCGACGACGCTGACGAAGCCGGCTTGCGCGCGCGCATGAAACAAAAATGGCGCAATCGCTTGGCCGTGGCGGAGCGTTCCAATCTGCGGATCGAATTGGCGCCGCGCGGCAAATGGGTCGATTGGGTGATCGAACAGGCCGATGCGTTGCGCGCGAAAAAGGGCTTCGAAGCGCCGCCCGCTTCGTTCGTGTCGCGGCTTGCTGAACTCAAAGCCGCGCGCGAATGCTTGGTCGCGGTGGCGCTGGACAAGCGCGAGCCGGTGGCGGGGGCGTTGTTCCTGCGCCACGGGCGCGATGCGACCTATTACGTCGCGTCGTCGTCCGATGCCGGGCGCAAGCGCAACGCCGCCAATCTCGTGTTGTGGCGCGCGGCGCTGGCGTTGAAAGAATCGGGCGTGCGCACGCTCGATCTCGGCGTCGTCGAAACCGAACGCAGTGCCGGCCTCGCGCGCTTCAAGCTCGGCACGGGCGCCACGCCCTTCGAACTCGCGGGCACGTATCTATGAGCGTCTACGGCAAAACGATTCCCGCCGCCAAGCGCACCTGGCGTGCGCTCGCCGTGCCGCTGTGGCGCTACGCCGTGCCGCTGCTCGCCGCACTCACGCTGCTCGACGCGATCGTCTTCCTCGCCCTGAACAAGCTGTCCGGGGCATGCTACGGCGCGTTCGCGTGGTTCGGCGTCTGCTAGGTCAGGCGACCGGAATATCCGCGCGCGTGCCGACTTCGGCGGCGATGCGCTCGAACGCTTCCTCGACCGTGACCGCGCCCAGATCCTTGCCGGAACGCAAGCGCAGCGCGACCTTGCCCGCTTCGGCTTCCTTGTCGCCGATCACCAGCATGTAGGGGATCTGATCGATCTGCGCGTTGCGGATCTTCTTCTGCATGCGCTCGGTCGATGCGTCGATATCGATGCGCACGCCGCCTTCGCCGTTGGGCAGCTGCATATGCGCCAAACGGCGCGCGACGTCCTTGGCGAAATCGACATGGCGATCGGCGATCGGAATCATCCGCGCCTGGATCGGCGACAGCCAGGTCGGCAAGCGGCCGGCGTAGTTCTCGATCAGGATGCCGATGAAGCGTTCGAACGAGCCCAGGATCGCGCGGTGGAGCATCACCGGGCGATGTTTCGCACCGTCCTCGCCGATATACGAAGCGTCGAGGCGTTCGGGCAGCACGAAATCGACCTGCAACGTGCCGCATTGCCAATCGCGGCCGATCGCGTCGCGCAGCACGAATTCGAGCTTCGGCCCGTAGAACGCGCCTTCGCCCGGATTGCGCGTCGTGGCGAGACCGGCGGCGGTCGAACCTTTTTCGAGGGCGCTTTCCGCCTTGTCCCAAATCTCGTCCGACCCCGCGCGCTGCTCGGGCCGGTCGGAGAATTTGACGAGCAGATCCGAGAAGCCGAAATCCTTGTAGATGTCGCGCAGCAGGTCGCAGAACTTTTGCGACTCTGCCGGGATCTGATCCTCGGTGCAGAAGATATGCGCGTCGTCCTGCGTGAAGGCGCGCACGCGCATGATGCCATGCAACGCGCCCGACGGCTCGTAGCGATGGCAGGCGCCGAATTCCGCCATGCGCAGCGGCAGGTCCTTATAGGAACGCTGGCCGTGGCGGAAAATCTGCACGGCACCGGGGCAGCTCATCGGCTTGATGGCGTAGAGGCGGTCTTCCTCTTCGCCTTCTTTGCCGGGCTTGGCCACGAACATCGCGTCGCGATAATTCTCCCAGTGGCCGGATTTTTCCCAGAACACGCGGTCGACGAGCTGCGGCGTCTTCACCTCGACATAGCCGTCGTCTTCGAGCTTCGTGCGCATGTAACGCTCGATCGTGCGGAACAGCGTCCAGCCTTTGGGATGCCAGAACACCGTGCCGGGCGCTTCTTCCTGAATGTGGAACAAGCCCATCGACACGCCCAGCTTGCGATGGTCGCGCTTCTCGGCTTCCTCCAAGCGGAACAGATAGGCCTTGAGATCGGCCTCGTTCGCCCAGGTCGTGCCGTAAACGCGCGTCAGCTGCGGATTGCGGTTGTCGCCGCGCCAATAGGCGCCGGCCACGCGCATCAAGCGGAAGGCACCCACTTGGCCCGAATGCTCGACATGCGGGCCCCGGCACAGATCGACGAACTCGCCGAGCTTGTAGAGCGACACGCTCGACACGCCCGCGGCCGGATTCTCGAACAGATTGGGATCGTCGAGACCCTTGGCGGCCGTCGAACCGCGCGACTTCAGAAGGTCGAGCAACTCGACCTTGTAGTCCTGGTTCGTCGACTTCATGAACCCGATCGCGTCGTCGATCGCCACTTCCTCGCGCACGAAAGGCAGCTTGCGCTCGCGGATGCGGCGCATTTCGGCTTCGATGGCCGGCAGGTCTTCGCTGGTCAGCGGCGTGGGCGTGTGGATGTCGTAATAGAACCCATCGGCGATCGCCGGGCCGACGCCCAGCTTCGCTTGCGGATAAAGCTTCGTGACGGCGGCGGCCAGCACATGCGCGCACGAATGGCGCATACGTTCCAAATCCACCTCCGGCTTACCCTTCGACCCGTCCATTGCCCTGAATTCCTTCGACTACGCGGAAAGCCGAGCAAAATAGGCCCGTGCGGCGTTTCGTGCAACGTTCGGGGCTGGCGGGGAGGGGGGCGGATGCGCTATGCCGGGCGCCGTGACCGGAAAACCTCACCCCAAACGACGCCCGCCGTTCCGCGGCCCCAAATCGCACGGCGCGCCGCAAGGCCGCGACGGCGGCCGGCCGAACGCTTCGAGCGACAAGGGCGCACCGCATCGGCGCGATATCCTGCGCATCGCCGGTCTGCCGGCGGTCGAAGCCTTGTTCCTGCGCGATCCGCAAGCGGTGAAGCGCCTGATCGTGGCGCCCGAAATGGCGCAAGCGGCCAGCGACATGCTGCGCGAGGCCAACGCGCGCGACATTCCCCATCGCATCGTGCCGCAGGGTGCGCTCGACAAGATGGCGGGCACCGCGCTCAATGGCGGCATCGTCGCGGAGACCGCGCCGCGCCCGGCCAAGTCCTTCGATTTGGGCCAAGCCCAGGCCTGGGCGCGCAAATGGCATCCGCTGATCATCCTCGACGGGATCGGCAATCCGCATAATCTCGGCGCCATCGCGCGCACGGCGGCGTTTTTCGGCCTGCCGCATCTGGCGATTTCCGATCGCCAGGACCAAGCGGGCCCGTCGGAAGCGGCCTATCGCGTCTCCGAAGGCGGGCTCGTCTGGGTCGATCTCTATCGCATCCATCGTTTGCCCGACGTGCTGCGCCGCCTGCGCGATTTTTATGTGGTCGTCGGCACGGCGCTGGACGGCGCATCGCCCTTGCCGGTCGCCGAACTCGCCAAGGCGCCCAAGCCCGTCTGCTTGGTGCTCGGCAACGAGGAGCGGGGCTTGAGCGCCGAAACGCTCGCGGCGTGCGAGAAGGTGGCGATGCTGCCCGGCTCCGGCCGTGTGCAATCGCTCAACGTCGCCGCGACCGCCGCGATCTTCATGCACGCGCTGACCGGCGGTTTGCGGCCTAGATAATGCAAGTCATGTCCGCATGACCGAAGCCGCGCGTGCGCCCAAACCGGGTGAAATTCCGATCATTGATTTGGGCCCCTTGCGCGACGGCAGCGACCCTGCGCGCGTCGCCGCCGAAATCGGGGCGGCGTGCCGGGGGACCGGCTTCTTCTACGTCGTCAATCATGGCGTGCCAGCACTGATCCGCGACGCGATGCTGGGTGCGGGGCGCGAATTCTTCAAATTACCGGCCGAGGAGAAGGCCAAAACCTCGATTACCCATTCGCGGCATAATCGCGGCTATGTGCCGTTCGAAAGCGAAGCGCTCGATCCCGACCGGCCCGGCGACGCCAAGGAAGCCTTCAATATGGGCCGCGAATTGGCGCCGGACGATCCGGACCTGTTGGCGGGCAAGCCGTTCCACGGGCCCAATCAATGGCCCGCGACGCCGCATGATTTCCGCCCGGCGCTGCTGAATTATTTCGACGCGATGCTCGATCTCGGCCAAGACCTGCATCGCGCCTTCGCGCGCGATCTGGGGTTGGACGAGGATTTCTTCGCCGACAAAATCGACAAGCCGCTGGCGACGTTGCGCCTGCTGCATTACCCACCGCATCCGGGCGCCTTCGACGGGCGCCAATACGGGGCCGCCCCGCACACCGATTACGGCAATGTCACGATCCTGTGGCAGGACCAAGTCGGCGGGTTGGAAGTGCGCGCGCGCTCGGGCGAATGGATCGCGGCCACGCCGGTCGCCGACAGCTTCGTGTGCAATATCGGCGATTGCCTGATGCGCTGGTCGAACGACGTTTACGTCTCCACGCCGCATCGCGTGGTCAACCGCTCGGGGCGCGAGCGCTGGTCGGTCGCCTATTTCCTCGACCCCAACGCCGATGCGCCGGTCGTCTGTTTGCCGGGGGACCCCGCGCGCTATCCCGACACGACCGGGGCCGCGTATCTCAAAGAGCGCCTCGATGCGACGTATTCTTTCCGCCGTACTTAGCGTCGTCTTCGCCGCCAACGCCGCCGCACAAACGCAAAGCCCGTGCGACACGCTGGCCGATGCGATCAACAAATCGCAGGAAGCCGGCAAACCGATCGCGGCGGTCGCCAAGGCGCTGCTGGAAACGCGCAGCGCCTATCCCGGTATCGTGCTGCCGCGCGCCGAGCCCGCGAATCTGCGCATCGGCAACGTGACCTTCGATCGGACGAATGGCGGCGTGTCGCGCGCCGTACCGCATGTCACGGGTTTGCGTTTCGCCGAGATGCGCGAAGGCAGCTTGCGCTGCCAAGCCTACGAATTCTATCGGGTGGTCGACGGCGTGTTGCGCGTGGCCAGCAACGGCGATTTCGACGAAACCGCGCATTGCTGGCCCAATGTCGCGCGCCCGATGGGGATCGACCGGCGCGCTTATCTGGCCGAGATCGACGCAAGCACGCTCGACTTCGCGCTGCGCCGGATCACGCGCGGCGGCTTGCAAAAACCGGTTCATTGCCGCGTGACGATCGAAGCGCGGGTCGAAGGCCGCGTCGCATCGACCGACACGCCGGACGCCGCCGCCGCCCAGGCGCTGCGTATCCCCATGGCGGAGCTGGAGCGCGTGCTGCCCGATCTCGCGGGCGCGTTCTTTCACGATCACGACTGGACGGCGCCCGGTTTTCAGGAGCGCGCGCGCCAATGGCGCCAGCGCGTGCTGGAATTTCCGGCCGGGCCGGGGCGCTATGTCGCGACGATGACCGAGGCCGCCGAAGGCCGGCCGTCGGACGGGATATCGGTCCGCGTGGCGCGCCTGTTCCCGGAACTCGGCAACCGGGCGCGGGAAATCGGCGGATTCGTCTATGCCGGCGAAATTCGTTTCGTTCGCGCACTGGCACAGCCAAGCGAACTCCGCTAATTTTCCGGCCGATGAGCAACCAATCCTCCGAGCGGCGCAGCCAGCCGCGCAAGCAAGTCGCGACCGGCACGATGCTGGTGGCCGATGCCGCCTATCCGGTCGTCGATTGGAGCCGCAACGGCTTCCAGATCCGCGCCGAGAGCGGCTTCGCGGTCGAAGCGCAGCCTTTCGAATTCGTGCTGGGCATTCGCGATACCGCCGGCACGGTCGAAGTGCGCGGGCGCGGCGCCATCGTGCGCCAAAGCGACGGAACGGTCGCGGGCACGTGGGAATTGCGCAAACCGGCCGAGCAATTCGTCGAGGAAATCCTCGCCGCGTTCCTCGACGCAGGGTCCGGCAACGCGTGATGCGCGCGGCCGCCGGGATTTCCCTCGCGGCGTCGCTCGTCTTTTTCGCCGCCCCGGCTTGGGCGCATGGCGATCATCCGACCGGCCGCCCGCAAGGCGCCAAACGCCCGTCGTCGCTGTCCATCCTGTCGCAAGCCCAAGCCGCCGCGCGGATCGAGATCGATCGCGCCGCCGGCTATCGCTATATCCGCGCCGACGGCATGCCCGATCATGCGACCGGCGCGTTTCCAGGCCCCGGCAATCCCAACGCCATCGCGCGCCAGAACTACACGCTGCGCGTGACGCTGAGCCCCCGCAAAACCGGCCCGCACCCGTCGCGCATCCAGCCCTGGGGCATCGCCCTTAACGGCGTGTTGTTCGATCCGGGCACGGCGGAGTTCTGGAACAACGATCCGCGTTCGGGCTGGGTGATGGAAGCGATCGGGGGCCCGCGCAATCTCGGCCTCGACCAGAGCAACGCGCATGTGCAGCCCGATGGCACGTATCACTATCACGGCATTCCTGCGGGGTTGATGGCGCGCCTGGCCAAGCGCGACGCGCCCACGCTGCTGGGCTTCGCCGCCGACGGGTTTCCGATCTACGGGCCGTTCGGCTATGCGCGCGCGAACGATCCTGCCAGCGGAATGAAGAAACTCGCACCGAGCTGGCGACTGCGCGCCGGCGCGCGTGCGGCGGGCGAGCCGCCGGGCAATTACAACGGCCATTACACGCGCGATTTCGAATATGCGGCCGGTCTAGGCGATCTCGACGAATGCAACGGCCGCGAAGGGCCCACACCCGAATATCCCGAAGGCACCTATCACTACGTGCTGACGGAAAGCTTTCCGTTCATCCCGCGCTGCTTCATGGGGGCGCCGGATGCGAGCTTCAACATCAAAGGCCCGCCGGGCGGCGGGCGGGGCAGCCCACCGCCGGGCGGTCCCGGTGGAAGGCCGCCACCGCGTTAAGCGTTAGGGCAGAACCGCGATATCGACGATTTTGCGCGATCCCGCGCCGATCGGGCCGACCGGCGTGAAGCGCCCGCTGGAAATCCCGAAGCGATAGAGATTATTCGCCGCCACCGCGAAGCCCGTGTAGTCGCGCATATCGGGCGTGGTGTGGATGTCCATCGCGTCGATCGCCGTGCCGGCGGGCAAGCCGCTGGCGCCGATCGTTTGCAACAAGCCATCGTTCGGCGGGTCCTGGATGATATAGGCGCCGGTCGCGGAATCGAATTCGAACAGCTGCGTCTGCGGCGCGTTGGGGATCGAGTTGAGATAGGCGCCGGCCATGACGCGCGGCAGCTTGCCCACGTTGGCGTCGCCGTCGGAATAGCGCAGGCGGCCGTCGACGATCGTCTGGCCCGATTCCACATTGACGCGCAGTGATTGCCCGCGCGGGCCGATCACGCGCATACGGTCGGCTTGCGGATTGAAATCGACGATCGCGGAACCCGTGTCCTCCAACGGCGCGCTCAACGTCGCACCCTTGGTTGCGAAACCGGTGCGCGGATCGAGCGTGTAAAGAATACCTTTGTCGTCAAGCGCGTAGAGCTTCTTGTCGACGGGGCGCACGTCGATGCCCAGCACGCGGCCTTCGGTGCCGGTGATGGCGACCATCGCGGTTTCGGCCGGTTTGGCGTCGGAAAAACGGATCAGCTCGTTGCGCTCGGTGAGGGCGACGAGGTCGAACGCGGCGGCCGGCAATGCGGCGGCGGCGAGAAGACTTGCGGTCATCAAAGCGGCTTTGATCATGTTTCCTCCATGGCCGGTTTACGTCCGCCATGCAAGCGCGGATCAGACGCAAATAAGACCTTTTCGCGGCTTTTCGGACGGTTATTCTTGCGGCGGATGGAAAAACTTTCGGACGCATTGCCAAACGATCTTGTCGCCTTGGTGGTCGACGACGATGCGTTTGCGCGCAATCTCGGCCGCAAGCTGCTGGAGAGTATCGGCATCGCCACCGTGTTGACGGCCGAGACCGGCGCCGACGCGATCGGCCTGGTCGCGAGCAAATCGGCGCGCATCGATATCGTGCTGTGCGATCTGCATATGCCGGGGATCGACGGGTTCGAAACGCGCCGCCGGTTGCGGGCACTCGCCCCCGCCATGCCCTTCGTGATGGTCACCGGCGATTCGCGCGAAGCGGCGATCGTCGCGGCGCGCGCGCATGAAATCTCCGCCTATCTCGTCAAGCCGATTTCGCCCAAGCAATTGCGCGAGAAGGTGGAGGCCGCGTTGCTCGCCGCCCCGCATATCGGGCCGAGCCCGTGGCTGCGCACGCGCGAAGGGATCGATTTCAAACACGACGCGCCCGCCGAAATGCAGGCGTTGTTCGAGGCGTGGGATCGCGCGCGGGGCATCGCGCCGATTCCCGGCCGCGCGGCGCTGGCCGAATGGCGGCTCGACAACCAGGGCGGCTTCGCCGACGCGCTGGCGTTGGTCGAGGTGGAGCGCCCGGGCCCGCGCTTGCGCTATCGCCATGTCGGCGGACTCTTGGTCAAGCGCCTGGGCCGCGATCCAACCGGCAAATGCCTGGACGAGCAGCCCTTCCTTTATCGCCGCCACGCCCAGCCCGCCTACGACAAGGTGTTGCACGACCGCTCGCCCCATTACCGCCATGTGCGGGTGATCGAAACGCTGTTCCTGCTCGATTACCGCCGCTTGCTGTTACCATTCGGCGACGACGGGCATGTTTCGTCGATCCTCGCTTGTTTTGTATGATCACCGGGCTAGTTCATCGCTGGCCACAACCGTGACCGCCAAAACCTTAACCGGAGGAGACCCCCCGCCATGACTCCGTTGGATTCAACGACCCCGACGACCGCGCCGCTGCTGACGCAAGACCAGATCGACGCGCGCGTGTTCTCGCTCTACGACGAGTATTGCCACGGCAAGATCGATCGCCGCGAATTCATGATCCGTGCGGCGGCCGTCACCGCCGGGGGCCTGGCGATGGCGCAAGCGCTGCTGCCGCGCTATGCCGACGCGCAGACGATCTCGTTCACCGATACGCGCATCCGCGCGACCTACGTGAACTATCCCTCGCCCGGCGGCAATTCGGGCCAGATGCGCGGCTATCTCGTGCGCCCCGCCGCCGCCGGCAAGCATCCGGCGGTGCTGGTGATCCACGAAAACCGCGGCCTCAATCCCTATATCGAGGATGTGGCGCGCCGCTTGGCGGCCGAAGGCTTCGTCGCGTTGGCGCCGGACGGGTTGTTCCCGGTCGGCGGCTATCCCGGCAACGACGACGACGGGCGCACGCTGCAAGCGGGGCTCGATCAGGGCAAGCTGCGCGTCGATTTCGTCAACTCGGCGCGTTTCCTCAAAACGCACGAAGCGTCGAACGGCAAGCTCGGCGCCACGGGCTTCTGCTGGGGCGGCGGCACGACGAATTTCCTGGCCGCGACGCTGGGCGCCGATCTCAACGCGGGTGTGCCCTATTACGGCCCGGCCCCGGCGGCCGATACGGTCGCCAACATCAAGGCGCCGCTGTCGATCATCTATGCCGAGACCGACCAGAACATCAACGCGATGTGGCCCGCCTACGAAACCGCGCTGAAGGCGGCGGGTATCACCTACGAAGCGACCTTCTATCCGGGCACGATGCACGGCTTCCACAACAACTCGACGCCGCGCTACGTGGAAGCGCAAGCCAACGCCGCCTGGGCGCGCACGCTGGCGTGGTTCAAGAAGCATTTGGCGTAAGGCGTTTCGCAACGCTATCGCGAAACAGCTATGGATTGAATTTGACGGCCGGACTTCGCGTCCGGCCGTCACTGTTTTTGCCTACGTGCGAATCAAAAACCCCGGCCCATCGCTGGACCGGGGTTTCGATATGGTGGAGCCAAGCGGGATCGAACCGCTGACCTCCGCAATGCCATTGCGGCGCTCTCCCAGCTGAGCTATGGCCCCGAAACTCTCGATCGGCGGGGTTGGGCCCCCGCCGAAACCGCCTCTATATCGGGCGCCTCGGCCCGCCGCGCAAGCGATAATTTGCGCGGGACGCGAACGCCGTTTAGCGCTCCTCGTCGTCCGCCTTTTCGACCACTTCGGCCACGTCCTCGGCGTCTTCGCCAAGCTCGGACGTGTCTTCCATGACCGTATCGTCTTCTTCCTCTTCCTCTTCGTCCTCCGCCACGACCTCATCGGCCTCGACGGGGTCGACCACGGGCTTGGGCACCACGGCGGCGACGGCGGCCGGCTTGCCCCGGCGGCTCTTCAGCAGCACTTCGGGATCGTACTCGGCCTCGCATTTCGGGCAGACGATCGGGCTACGCTGCAGGTCGTAGAATCGCGCGCCGCAAGATTGGCACGTGCGCTTCAGACCCCATTCGGCTTTGGCCATCGCGAAACCCTATAAAACGTGAAACCCGGAAAACGGGCGCGGGAAATGCCATGTCCCGGGGGCCCTGTCAACTTGCCATCCCTCGGCCTTGTCCCCGGGGGGGCGGGATTGGTACAAGCCCCTGGCATTTTTGCCCTTTCCCGACCCGGAAGCGAAACGCCGCCATGGCCCATGAACAGACCCGCCCCGCCGCCGCCAAGCCCGGCAACGCATTGAAGGGCGAAACCGGCGTGCCGGGCGACAAGTCGATTTCGCATCGTGCGCTGATGTTCGGCGGCCTGGCGGTGGGCCAAACGCGCATCACCGGCCTGCTGGAAGGCGAGGATGTGCTGCGCACCGCCGCCGCGATGCGCGCGATGGGCGCCGAGATCGTGAAAGAGGCCGACGGCACCTGGCGCACGCGCGGCCGGGGCATCGGCGCGCTCGCCGAACCCGCCGACGTGCTGGACCTGGGCAATGCCGGCACGGGCGCGCGTCTGCTGATGGGCCTTGTCGCCGCCCATCCGATCTTCGCGGTGTTCACGGGCGACGCCAGTTTGCGCCGCCGCCCGATGGGCCGCGTGACAGCACCCTTGCTGCGCATGGGGGCGAAGTTCGAGCATCGCGGAACGAGCGAGGGCAAGGTGCTGCTGCCGCTCGCCGTCATCGGCGCGAAGAACCCGATGCCCATCGAATACGAATTGCCGGTGGCCTCCGCCCAGGTGAAATCGGCGGTGCTGCTCGCCGGCCTCAACACCCCGGGCAAGACAACGACGGTCGAGAAGGCGCGCACCCGCGACCATACCGAACGCATGCTGCGCCATTTCGGCGCCGAGGTGACGATCGAGACCGCGAACGGTTTGATGCGCGCGACCGTCACCGGCCGACCGGAACTCAAAGCCAGCGACGTGATCGTCCCCGGCGATCCGTCCTCGGCCGCGTTCCCGCTGGTCGCCGGTTTGATCGTGCCGGGATCGGACGTCACGGTGCGCGGCGTGGGCCTCAATCCCTTGCGCACCGGGCTGTTCACCACGTTGCGCGAAATGGGGGCGACACTCGACATCGCCAATAAGCGCGATCAGGCGGGCGAGGAAGTGGGCGATTTGAACGCGCGCTTCACCGCGTTGAAGGGCGTCGAGGTGCCGCCGGAGCGTGCGCCCTCGATGATCGACGAATACCCGATCCTCGCGGTCGCGGCGTCGTTCGCCAAGGGCCGCACGATCATGCGGGGCTTGCACGAGCTGCGCGTCAAGGAAAGCGATCGCCTGGCCGCCATCGCCAAGGGGCTTGAGGCGTGCGGCGTGAAGATCGCGATCGAGGGCGACGATCTGATCGTCGAAGGCAATGACGGCCCGCCGCCGGGCATGGACGCCTCGACGCCCGCCATCGCCACGCATCTCGATCATCGCATCGCGATGAGCTTCCTGGTGATGGGCCTCGCGGCGAAGAAGGGGACGCGCGTCGACGATTGCGCGACCATCGCCACGAGCTTCCCGGACTTCCTGCCGCTGATCCGCCGCCTGGGCGGCGAAATCGTCGCGTGAGCACGCCCAAGATCATCGCTATCGACGGGCCGGCCGCGGCGGGCAAGGGCACGCTTGCGAAGCGTATCGCGGCGCATCTGGGCTACGACCATCTCGACACCGGATCGCTTTATCGCGCCGTCGCGTCGAAGACGCTGCGCTTAGGCTTGAGCCCCGAAGACGCGGCGCAAAGCTTCACGGTGGACGACCTCAACGCCAGCGATTTGCGCAGCGAGACGGTGGCGCAGCAGGCCTCGGTCGTCGCGGCTGTACCCGCCGTCCGGGCCGCACTTTTGGCGTTTCAGCAGGATTTCGCCCGCAAACCGCCGGGCGGCAACGGCGCCGTGCTCGACGGGCGCGACGTCGGCACGGTCGTATGTCCTTGGCCGGACACGCTTAAATTCTTCGTGACCGCGTCGCTGGAGGCGCGCGCCCAGCGCCGATATGACGAATTGCGCGCGCGCGGTGAATCCCCTATGTATGCGTCCGTTTTCGCCGAGATGGCGGAACGCGACAAGCGGGACAGCCAGCGTAGTGCGGCGCCCCTCAAACCGGCGGATGACGCGATCCTTTTGGATACGTCCGATCTATCCGCCGACGACGTGTTCCAAGCGGCTCTCGCCGCCATCCAGGGGAAAACGCGCTGAACGGATGGTCCGTCGGCGCAACTCGAACCCCGGCGTCGGCGGAAGGCACAGGGCCTTACGGACGACCGGCGTTTGAAACGAGAGGCTTTTTCAAAAATGGCTAAAGCGTCCAGTCTCGCCCGCACGCGCACGTCCGTGCCGTCGGGTGCGGAAGATTTCTCGGCTCTGCTCGAAGAGTCGCTCGGCTCGGGCAATTCGTTCGAAGGCCGCGTCGTCAAGGGCCGCGTCGTGTCGGTCGAAGGCGATTTCGCGATCGTCGATGTGGGCCTTAAGGCCGAAGGCCGCGTCGCGCTGAAGGAATTCGGCGCCGCGGGTCAGCCCGCCGAAATCAAGGCCGGCGACACGGTCGACGTGTTCGTCGAGCGTATGGAAGACCGCAACGGCGAAGCCTCGCTGTCGCGCGACAAGGCGCGTCGCGAAGAAGCGTGGGGTGCGCTCGACAAGCAGTTCAAGGAAAACGCCCGCGTCAACGGCGTGATCTTCGGCCGCGTCAAGGGCGGCTTCACGGTCGATCTCGGCGGTGCGGTCGCGTTCCTGCCCGGCAGCCAGGTCGATATCCGCCCCGTGCGCGACATCACCCCGCTGATGGGCACGCCGCAGCCCTTCCAGATCCTGAAGATGGACCGCAGCCGCGGCAACATCGTCGTCTCGCGCCGTGCGGTTCTCGAAGAGACGCGCGCCGAGCAGCGTTCGGAACTGGTCGCTTCGCTCAAGGAAGGTCAGATCCTCGAAGGCGTGGTCAAGAACATCACCGATTACGGCGCGTTCGTGGATTTGGGCGGCGTCGACGGCTTGCTGCACGTCACCGACATCGCCTGGAAGCGCATCAACCATCCGTCGGAAGCGCTCACGATCGGCCAGCACGTCAAGGTGCAGGTCGTCCGCTTCAACGCCGAAACCCAGCGCATCTCGCTGGGCATGAAGCAGCTTGAAGCCGATCCGTGGGAAGGTGTGGCCGCCAAGTATCCCGCGAACGCCAAGTTCAAGGGCCGCGTGACCAACATCACCGACTACGGCGCCTTCGTGGAGCTGGAGCCGGGCATCGAAGGCCTCGTCCACGTCTCGGAAATGAGCTGGACGAAGAAGAACGTCCATCCGGGCAAGATCGTTTCGACCTCGCAGGAAGTCGAAGTGATGGTGCTCGACGTCGACGCGTCCAAGCGCCGCATCTCGCTGGGTCTCAAGCAGTGCCTCGACAATCCGTGGGAGGTCTTCAAGGACCGCTTCACGCCGGGCACGGAGCTGGAAGGCGAAGTCAAGAACATCACCGAGTTCGGCCTGTTCGTGGGTCTGCCCGGCGATATCGACGGCATGGTCCATCTCTCGGACATCGACTGGGAGAAGGCCGGCGAAGAAGCGATCAAGGCCTACAAGAAGGGCGACAAGGTCAAGGTCAAGGTGCTGGATACCGACGTCGAGAAGGAACGCATCTCGCTCGGCATCAAGCAGCTCACCAACGACCCGTTCGAGTCCGCGATCTCGGGCTTCAAGAAGGGCGACGTGGTCACCGGCACGGTCTCGGCCGTGCAGGACAACGGCGTGGAACTCACGCTGGCCGACGGCGTCACCGGCTTCATCCGCAAGTCGGATCTGAGCCGCGACCGCGCCGAACAGCGCCCGGACCGCTACGCCATCGGCGAGAAGGTCGACGCGAAGATCACCACGCTGGATCGCACCAGCCGCAAGATCCAGCTGTCGATCAAGGCGCGCGAGATCGAGGAAGACAAGGAAGCGATGGCTCAGTTCGGCTCGTCGGATTCCGGCGCTTCGCTCGGCGATATCCTGGGTGCCGCTCTCAAGCGCAAGCAGGAGAAGGAAGGCGAGTAATCGCCCTCTCTTCGACGCTCTAACGACGACGGGCGGCACCTCGCGGTGCCGCCCGTTTTCGTTTCAGGCTTTGGGATAGAGCTTTTCGAGTGCCGCGAACACGCCGCGCACGGTTTGCAGATGCGCCCCTTCGGCGCGGCCCGCGCGCGTCCAGGGGTTCCAGGCGAACACGTCGAAATGCGCCCAGCGGCATTTTGCCGGTACGAAATTCTGCAAGAACAACGCGGCCGTGACCGCCCCCGCGAACGGCCCGTCGGAGATGTTCGACGTGTCCGCGATCTTGCTTTCCATGCGCGCGCGATAGCCTTGCCACAGCGGCATCAGCCAGAACGGATCATGCGCCGCGATCCCCGATTGGAGGAACGTGCGCGCCAGATCGTCGTCGTTGGCGAAGAACGCGGGCAAATCGGGGCCCAGCGCCACGCGCGCCGCCCCGGTCAGCGTGGCGAAGTCGATCATCAATTCGGGTTCGTCCTCGCCCGCCGCCGCCATCGCGTCGGCCAGGATCAAGCGGCCCTCGGCATCCGTATTGCCGATCTCGACCGTGATGCCTTTGCGCGATTTGACGATGTCGAGCGGGCGGATCGAATTTCCGGAAACCGAGTTCTCGACCGCCGGGATCAGCACGCGCAAGCGCACCGGCAGTTTCGCTTCGACGATGAGGCGCGCCAGCGCCAGCGCATGCGCCGCCCCGCCCATATCCTTCTTCATCATTTTCATGCCGGTGTCGGGCTTGATGTCGAGCCCGCCGGTGTCGAAGCACACGCCCTTGCCGATCACCGCGATGCGCGGATGTTTGGGATCGCCCCAGCGCATGTCGATCAGGCGCGGCGCTTTCTCGGCCGCACGCCCCACGGCATGGACAAGCGGGAAGCCTTCCTTCAGCAGCTTGTCGCCGACGATCACGTCCGACGACGCGAAATCGAGTTCGTGCGCGGTGTCGATCGCCGCTGCGGCCAGCGCGTCGGGGCCCATATCTTCGGCGGGCGTGTTGATGAGGTCGCGCGCGAGACCGTCGGCCGCGACGATCGCTTGCACGCGCTTGCGGTCGGCCTTGGCGGGCCAGACGAGCTCGGCCGGCGCCTTGGCCGCCTTCTTGTAGCGGTCGAACGCGTAGCTGCCGAGCGCCCAGGCCAACGCGATTTCGGTGGCTTCGCCGGCGTCCGTGGGCTCGGGGTCGAGGCGATAGGAACCGGCGGGCAGCTTCAGGGGCAGGGCGCCCCAGCTCCAGAATTTATGGCCCGACCCGTCGGGCGTTTCGCGCTCGGGCACGCCGACCAGCACGCGCTCGATCTTGCCGTCGCTGGCGGGCAGCGCCAGGATTTCGCCCGTCGCCGCCTTGAACCCGACCGATTCCGCGTAGCGCTTTTGCGCCGCTTTGGCTTTTTTGAGCCAGGCGGGCAACGCGGTTTTGGTCAGCGCCGTCAGCTTGACGGTCGCGGCAACGGGCTTCGTGCGAAGGGACAGGCGGGCGGGCATGACGACTCCGATTTGTACGGCGACAACTCGGACCTTGCCCCAACGGCGCCGCTCTGGAAAGAACTTGGGTGCGAACAACCCAGGGGAAAATGCCCATGACCCAAGCGACGCTCTATCTCGGCAACAAGGCCTATTCGTCGTGGTCGCTGCGCGGCTGGCTCGCGTGCAAGATCGCGGGCCTCGAGTTCCGCGAGGAGATCTACGACATGGGCGCCCCGGATTGGAAAACCTGGATCGCGGCGCGCTCGCCGACCGGCAAAGTGCCCTGCCTGCTGATCGATGGGGCGAGCGTGTGGGAATCGCTGGCCATCGGCGATTACTTGGCCGATGCGGCACCGGCGAAGTTCTGGCCGCAGGACAACGCCGCGCGCGCCCAGGCGCGCTCGATCGCTGCCGAAATGCATGCGGGCTTCGTGGAATTGCGCAAGGCGATGTGGATGAATGTCCGCGCGCGTTTCCCGGGCAAGGGCCGCACGCCGGGGGCCCTCAACGATATCGCGCGGATTCAAGGGCTTTGGGCCGAAACGCGCCGGAAATTCGGGGCCGGCGGGCCCTATCTGTTCGGCGCGCAATTCGGCATGGCGGACGCGATGTACGCGCCGGTCGTGGCAAGGTTCGTCACCTGGGCGCCGGAATTGACGAAAGATTCGGCTGCCTATGTCGATGCGGTGTGGAATCATCCCTATATGAAGGAATGGCTCGCCGCCGCGGCGGCTGAGAAATGGGTTCTGGAGAAATACGAGACCGCCATCGATTGAGAGCTGGATGACCGAGCGCATCGACACCCGAACGCAAACCCCAATGCCGGTGCAGGCCGTCGAGTTCGGCCAGCCCGACGATTGGGTGCGCATCCGGATCGGGGCGCGCGGCATGATCTGGTCGCTGTCGTGGCTCGCCGTCATCGGCGGCACGACGCTGTCGACGATCGCGGTCGCCACGGCATCGGCCGGGCCCGTCGGATTTCTGGCGGCGCTGCCGCCCGCCGCGATCATCGCCTGGGCGCTGACCGGCATTTGGCGCAAGCGCATCGGCCCGCGCGAACTGTATTTCGATCGTATCGGCTTCTACGACACGACGACCGGTCGCGAGCCACTGCGCTGGTCGGATATCGAAAGCCTCGACGTGATCGAACGCCCGCCCGGCGGGCTCTGGGTCGCGCCCAGTGCTGCTTATATCGTCGCGCGGCTTGTTCCCGCCAAGCGCAAGGCCGGTCTGTTCGACTGGGCGAAGGCGGAGGAGTTGCGCGGCGGCGTCGTGCTGCACGCGACCGAGGCGATGCATCTGCCCGTGCCCTTCGAATATCTGGTGCTTAACTTGCGCGCGCGCGGGGCGCCGATCCGCCCGCATGCGCCGATGTTCGACGCGTTCGAATACGATGCGCGCTGGCTGCCGCCCGCCGAAGCCGCGCAATTGATCGAAACGCGGATGGGTGCCCGCGCGCGGCCGTTTGCGAATCACAATCTCGATATCGCGCGCAGCCGCAACGCCAAGCCCGCGATCGCGCATTGGGAAGCGGTGCTGGCCGAATTGCGCCGGATGTCGGGCTTGGTCTCGGCGGAAGACTAGAGATATTCCAGGCTTGCCGCCTAGGTCTTTAAATCTCGGCCGAATTCGGCTATCTGTCTTCCATGACCTCGATGCGTCCCTTTGCCCCCCTGGTGGACCGTTTGAAGGCGGCGGGTTTGCGCCCGACCCGCCAGCGCCTGCAATTGCTGCGCGTGCTGGGCGAGGGCGGGCACCGCCATCTGACCGCCGAACAATTGTCGGCCGAGGCGCGGGCGGCGGGGCTGAACGTGGCGCTCGCCACGATCTACAACACGCTCAACCAGTTCACGCAGGCCGGTTTGCTGCGCGAAGTGGTGGTCGAGCCGGGGCGGTCCTATTTCGACACCAATCTCGGCCCGCATCATCATTTCTTCGACGAATCGGCCGGGATGTTGATCGACATTCCCGCCGATCAAATCTCGGTGGCCGCCTTGCCGGCCCCGCCGCCGGGCAAGCGTGTGGCATCGGTCGACGTGGTCGTCCGCTTGACCGATTCCTGACCCTTTTGGGTCAGATATAGGGTCTTTTTACACAAGAGTTGCAAACGGTTCTCATCTAAATTGGAACCGTTCCAAAACTATTGACTTAACGCTCCCACGGCTCAATATCTGCGCGCCCGGCATTCCGCCGGCTGCCTTGCGCCGCTGTTCCGGCGCGCCAATTCCAGGGAGTGTTCCATGCCCAAGCTCAAGGGAACCAAGACCGAGCAGAATCTGAAGGATGCGTTCGCGGGCGAAAGCCAGGCGAACCGCCGCTATCTGTACTTCGCCCAAAAGGCGGACGTCGAAGGCTTCAACGACGTCGCGGCCGTGTTCCGCTCGACGGCGGAAGGCGAAACGGGCCACGCGCACGGCCATCTCGAATATCTGGAAGAGACGGGCGACCCGGCGACGGGCCAGCCGATCGGCTCGACCGATCTGAACCTCAAGGCGTCGATCGCCGGCGAAACGCACGAGTACACCGATATGTACCCGGGCATGGCGCGTTCGGCGCGCGAAGAAGGCTTCGACGAGATCGCCGACTGGTTCGAAACGCTGGCGAAGGCCGAGAAGTCGCACGCCGGCAAGTTCCAGAAGACGCTCGACTCGCTGGGCAAGTAATCCCGGCGCACTAAATACCCCCCGGAACGGCGGCGGGCCCCGCTCGAAAGGGCCCGCCGACCGCTCCGTCTTCTCTCGATGATCGCGGAATAGGGAAACGTACCGATGCGCGAAGGCAGTCTCGACGCACCGACCCGGCATCCGATCGATTGGCAGAACCCGGATTTTTGGGACGAAGCCAAGCTCGACGCCGAATTGCGCCGCGTCTTCGACATCTGTCACGGCTGCCGGCGCTGCTTCAATCTGTGCGATTCCTTCCCGCGTCTGTTCGATCTGATCGACAACACGAAGGGCGAAACGCTCGAGGAAGTGCCGTCGAGCGAATTCAAGGGCGTGGTCGATTCCTGCACGCTCTGCGACCTTTGCTTCATGACCAAGTGCCCCTACGTGCCGCCGCACGAATGGAACTTGGATTTCCCCCATCTGATGGTCCGTGCGCGCGCGATCGAGGCGAAGAAGAAGGGCGTTCCCTTCGCCGAAGCGCAGCTCACCAAGACCGATCGCAACGGCAAGCTCGCTTCGATCGCGCCGGGGATCGCGAATTGGGCGTCGGACACGTCGAACAAGTTCACGCGCGGCCTGCTCGACAAGGTCGCGGACGTGCATCCCGAAGCCGCGTTGCCGAAATTCCACGGCGCCACGTTCGCCGTGCGCGCCAAGCGCGAAGCGATCGAGATCAACACGGCCGCCCCGGCCCACGGCAAACGCAAGGCCGCGCTCTACGCGACCTGCTTCGTCAACTACAACAATCCGAATATCGGCATGGCGATGCGCGCGATCCTGGCCAAGAACGGGATCGACAGCAAAGTCGTCTATCCGAAATGCTGCGGCATGCCGCAGCTCGAACACGGCGAGATCGAGAAGGTCGCCGCGACCGCCAAGCAGGTCGCCGCGGAAATGTCGCCGCTGATCGACGAAGGCTACGACATCGTGGCGCTGATCCCGTCCTGCGCGCTGATGCTGAAATTCGAATGGCCGTTGATCGTGCCGGACGATCCGCTGGTCAAGAAGCTCGCGCAAGCGACCTACGACGCGTCGGAATACGTGGTCGATATCGCCAAGCGCGAAGGCTTGGCGCCGGGTCTCGAAAAACTCGACGGCGGCGTGTCGATGCACTTCGCCTGCCACGCGCGCGCGCAGAATATGGGTCCGAAAGCGGCCGAAATGCTGCGCTTGGTGCCCGAGATTTCGGTCGCCGTGATCGAGCGGTGCTCGGGCCACGGCGGCTCGTGGGGCGTGATGAAGCGCAATTTCGAACTCGCGTTGAAGGTCGGCAAGCCGGTCGCCAAGACTGTCGCCAAGAACGCGAAAACCTATCTCGCGTCGGAATGCCCGCTGGCGGGCGAACATATCGCGCAAGGCGTGGAACGCCTGCCGGCGGAAGACCGGCCCGCGAATATGGAACCGCCGCTGCATCCGATCGAGCTGTTCGCCAAGGCCTACGGCCTCGCTTGAGGAGAATCCCGATGATCGCCGCCATGAAGCGTGAAATCACCCGCGCCGATATCATTCCGATGGCCGACTATGGCCGCGAGCGCAAGGCGCTGCGCGTCGACATGGTCGCGGTGAAGAAGAACCGCCGCGTCGAAGTCGGTCCGGTGGCGACCTTCTATTTCGAGAATTACCAGACGATGTGGCATCAGGTTCACGAGATGCTGTTCATCGAAAAAGGCGGCGAAGGCCAGATCGCCGACGAGCTCGCCGCCTATAATCCGCTGATCCCGCAGGGCGACGAATTGGTCGCGACGGTGATGCTGGAAATCGAAGATCCCATTCGGCGCGCGCGCGTGCTGTCGGGTCTCGGCCATATCGAAGACCACATGTATCTCGAAGTCGCGGGCACGCGGATCAACGCGATCAGCGAAACGGATGTCGAGCGCACGACCGACGAAGGCAAAACCTCGTCGGTGCATTTCATCCGCTTCAAATTGACGCCGGCGCAGATCGCGGAATTCCGCAAGCCGGGCACGCGCGTGCTGCTGGGCATCGACCACGTCAATTACGGCCATATCGCCGTGATGGCGGAAGCGACGCGCAACGCCCTTTCGGCCGATTTCGCCTAACATTTATTTCGTCATCCCGGGCAAGGCGGTGCGAATGCGCCGCTGCGACCCGGGAACTAGATCCCGGCTCTCGCTTCGCTCGGCCGGGATGACGGTCTACGCGGTCTGCCCGCCGATCTGATAGGCGGCGACCATAACCAGCGTCACGTCGCTGCCGCCGTCGGACAGCGGCAGGATCAACCGCTCCCAGGTTTGGCCGAGCTGCCATTGCTGGCGGCCGTCCAGCGTGCCGTGGGCGAATTGCGCGGAATAGGTGCGCCACGCGGGCGCCGCCTCGACGCGCACTTTTTCGTACTCGACGCGCAATAAGGCGGCTTGTTCGGCCGGCAGTTCGTCGATCGACTTCCCGGTCATCTCGCGCCGGAACGCGTCGACGAAAGCCGTGCCGTAAAGCCGGTAGACCCAGCGCCCCTCGGCCCAATCGACCAGCATCAGATGGCCAAGCCAGGTCCGCATTTCGATCGGGTCGAAATCGGCGCGATCGGGCACGGATCCGCCTTTGCGGCGCGCCTCCCAGAAGGCGAGCAGCGCATCGAGCCGTTTTTCGTGAAATACCGGCCGTTCGGCCACGAACACCCCGTCTGCCCAGGCGAATCGGGCGGGATTATGGCGCCCCGATGCCGGGCCGCACAATCCCGGCCTTGCTTTCGCGGCGCCCGGACGGCACTTTCCCGCCCATTACGGTCGGAATGCTGAAAAAATTTCTCAAATCCGAAACGGGCCAAGCCCTTATCGCCCGTTTGGCGGCGGGGTATATCGCCTTCGTCTATCGCACCACGCGCTGGACGGTGATCGGCAACGAATTGCCCGAGGCGCTGTTGCGCGCGGGCAAGCCGGTGATCGCCTGTTTCTGGCACCAGCGCTTGATGATGATGGCGCCGCTGACGCATCGCTTGCGCCCCTACAATATGCTGATTTCCGCCCATCGCGACGGCGTGCTGATCAGCCGCGCGGTCGCGCATTTCGGCGTTACCACCATCGTCGGCTCGACCAGCCGGGGTGCCGCCGACGCGTTGCGCAACATGGTCGGCTTTCTGAAAAAGGGCCAGTTGGTGGGCGTCACACCCGATGGGCCGCGCGGCCCCGCGCGCAAAGCGGCGCAAGGTGTCGCGGCAGCCGCTTTCCTCGCCCAGGCGCCGGCGGTCACGCAAAGCTATTCGATCTCGCGCGCCAAGTTCCTGAACAGCTGGGACCGGCTGATGATCCCGCTGCCCTTCGGCAAGGGCGTGGTGATGTGGGGCGACCCGATTCCGCCGCCCGCCACGCGCGACGCAATGGACGAATTCACGGCGCTGCTGGAAAAGCGTCTCGACGAAGATTGCGCGGCCGCCGACCGTTTCGTCGGCATCGTCGCACCCGTGCGGCGCGCGAAATGAGCCGGCTTCTCTATCGCGCCTTCGCGTCCGCCGTGTCGCCGGCGCTCGAGCTGTTCTTGAAGCGGCGCCTGGCGCGCGGCAAGGAAGATCCGCTGCGCTGGCGCGAGCGCAAAGGCTATACGGATCGTCCGCGCCCGGCGGGCAAGGTTCTGTGGATTCACGGTGCTTCGATGGGCGAGGCGCGTTCGGCCTTGCCGCTGGTTGCCGCGTTGCGCGCGACACGGCCCGATCTGTCGGTGTTGTTCACCACCGGCTCGCGCACCTCGGCCGAAATGCTGGCGCGCGAGCTGGATGGCACGGGTGCCTTCCACCAATACGTGCCGCTCGACGTGCCCGCTTGGGTCGATCGCTTCCTCGACCATTGGCGCCCGGATGCGGCGCTGTGGCTCGAAAGCGAGTTGTGGCCCAATCTGCTCGGGGCGCTGGCCAAGCGCCGCATCCCCGCCGCATTGATCAACGCGCGCCTCGCCGAACGTTCGGCGCAGCGCTGGGAACGCACGCTCAAATTCTTCGCCCCGCCCTTCGAGGCGTTTCGCTTGGCGCTGGCGCAAAGCGAAGGCGACGCCGCACGGTTGCGGCGCTTGGGCCTGGCCGATGTGCGCGCGATCGGCAATCTCAAACACGAAGCGCCGCCGCTCGCCGCCGATCCGCAGGCGGTCGACGCGTTGCGCGACATGCTCGACGGGCGTTTCGCGTGGCTCACCGCCTCGACCCATCCGCGCGAAGAAGCCGCGATCCTCGAAGCGCATCGCCAAATCCGCCATGCGCGCGGCGATGCGCTGCTTGTATTGGCACCCCGCCATGCGACGCGCGGGGCCGATATCGCCGCTGCGTGCGAAGCGGCGGAATTGCCGGCGGCGCGGCGTTCGCTCGCTCAAAATCCCGGCGCGGCGGAAGCCGTCTACATCGCCGACACGATGGGCGAGTTGGGCGTGCTCTACCGCGCTGTGCCGATCGCGTTCGTCGGCGGCTCGCTGGAGCCGCATGGCGGCCAAAACCCGCTGGAACCGGCACGGCTGGGCGCGTCGCTCGCCTTCGGCCCGTCGATGGAGAATTTCGCCGAGCTGGCGCGCGATCTGATCGACGCGAAGGCCGCGACGCGCGTGGCCGATGCGGGCGAACTCGCGCGCTGGGTACTGGAACGCGCCGCCGATCCGGCCTTGGCCGCGCGCGAAGGGGCGGCCGCGCGCGACTTCGCCGCGAAGGGCGAGGGGACGGTCACGCGCATGCTGGCGGCATTGGAACCGATCCTCGCGGGCCTCGGCCCCAAAGCGGTGACGCATGAAACCGCCTAGCTTCTGGCGTACGGGTGGTGCTGCGGCGACGCTGCTGGCGCCGCTCGGCTGTCTTTACGCGCTGGGCGGGGCCGCGCGGCTGAAATACGGCACGGCGTTCGACGCGAACGTGCCGACGATCTGTGTGGGCAATCTGACGCTCGGCGGGGCCGGCAAAACGCCGGTGGTGCGCGAGATCGCGTCGATCCTGGCCGCCAGCGGCAAGCGCGTGGCGATCTTGTCGCGCGGCCATGGCGGTTCGGCGCAAGGCCCGCTCCGCGTCGATCCCGCGACGCATGACGCCGCGAGCGTGGGCGACGAGCCGTTGCTGTTGGCGTCGGCCGCCCCCGTCTATGTCGCCAAAGATCGCGCATCGGCCGCGTGTGCGGCCTTGGCCGACGGCGCCGATTGCCTGTTGCTCGACGACGGCTTCCAAAGCCCGGCGCTGAAGAAGACCTTTTCGATCGTCGTCGTCGATGGCGGGGCGGGGCTCGGCAACGGGCGCGTCTTTCCCGCCGGACCCTTGCGCGAGCCGCCGGCATGGGGGATCGCGCGCGCGGATGCCATTGTGATGATCGGCGCCGATACGACCGGCTTCGCCGCGCGCCATGCGGGCGGCAAGAAAATGCTGCACGCCACGCTCGAACCCGTGTCGCGCGACTTGGCGGGCGCCAAGGTTTTCGCCTTCGCCGGGATCGGAAGGCCGGAAAAATTCTTTGCGAGTTTGCGCGATTTGGGCTGCACGCTTGCGCAAACGCGCGAATTCGCCGATCACCATCCTTATACGCGCGGGGAGATCGAAGCCCTGTTGCGCGACGCCGCCGCCGCGGGGGCGAAGCCCGTGACGACCGAAAAGGATCTCGTGCGCATTCCCCCCGATCTGCGCGCCGCCATCGCGACGTTGAATGTCCGCCTCGTGCCGGCCGACGGCGCCGCCTTCGCCGTTTTGTTGCGCGAGGCCGCGCGATGAGAAAACTGCAGCATTTCGTCGAGGCCGCCTTTGTGCTCGGCATGTATCGTTTGCTGGGCCTGCTGCCCCGGAACGTCGCTTCGGATCTGGGCGGCGCGTTCGCGCGCTTCGTCGGGCCGAAGCTCGGCGTCAACAAACGCGCGTGGCGCAATCTGCGCCGGTTCATGCCCGAATTGGGCGAGGACGGCATCGCGCGCACGATCGTGGAGATGTGGGACAATCTCGGCCGCACGGCGGCGGAGTATCCGCATCTGACCAAATTCACGACCTTCACGCCGGGGGCGGATATCGAGTTGCTCGGCCACGAGCATATCGACGCGGCGAAGGCGGCGGGCAAGCCGATCATCTTCTTCGCGGCCCATCTCGCCAATTGGGAACTCGCGGGCTTGACCGCCGCGCGCTGCGGCACGCCGATCCATCTCGTGTATCGCGAGGCGAACAACCGCCACGTCGAAACTTTGTTCAAGCGCGGGCGCAGCGCCTTCGCCGCCGGTTTGATCCCGAAGGGTTCGTCGGGTGCAAGGCTCGCCATGCAGGCCCTGAAGGAAGGCAAGCATCTGGGCATGCTGCTCGACCAGAAAATGAACGACGGCATTTCCGTGCCGTTCTTCGGCGTCGATGCGATGACGGCACCCGCCTTGGGCGCGCTGGCGTTGCGCTTCGATTGCGTGATCCTGCCCGCGCGCGTCGAACGCTTGGGCTCGGCGGCGAAATTCCGCGTGACCGTGGAGCCGCCTTTGCCCGTCCCGCAAGGGGCCGACAAGGACGCGCGAATGATGGCGTTGATGACGTTAGTCAACGCGCGGATGGAGGAATGGATCCGCAAGCGGCCCGGCCAGTGGCTGTGGTTGCACCGCCGCTGGCCGGATCCGAAATAGCGCGGACTTACTTGGCGTCGGCCGCGACGCTGAACTTCTTGATCGTGTCGGGCTTGCGCGGCGGCTCGCCCTTGGCGATGCGGTCGACATGCTCCATGCCGTCGATCACTTCGCCCCACACCGTGTACTGGCCGTTCAGGAAATGGCCTTCGTCGAACATGATGAAGAACTGGCTGTTCGCCGAATGCGGGTTCTGCGAACGTGCCGCCCCGACCACGCCGCGATCGAACGGCGCCTTCGAGAATTCGGCTTTCAGATCGGGCTTGTCCGACCCGCCCATGCCCGTGCCGTCGGGGCAGCCGGTCTGGGCCATGAAGCCGTCGATCACGCGATGGAATTTGAGCCCGTCATAGAAACCTTCGCGGGCGAGTTCCTTCACGCGCTCGACATGCTTGGGCGCCAGATCCGGGCGCAGCTTGATCGTCACGCGGCCCCAGTCGAGATCGAGATGGAGCGTATTTTCGAGATCGTCGGCCATTTGGTTTTCCTTATTCCTTCACGTCGGCGGCGACACGCACGCTGCGCATGCGGTCGGGGTTGCGCGGCGGTTCGCCGCGGCGGATGCGGTCCACGTATTCCATGCCCGACAGCACTTGGCCCCAGACGGTGTATTGCCCGTCCAGGCTGGCGCCGCGCCGGAACATGATGAAGAACTGGCTGTTCGCCGAATTGGGGCTTTGCGCGCGCGCGGCCCCCACGGTGCCGCGCTCGAAGGGCAGGCGGCTGAACTCGGCGGGAAGATCGGGCTTCTGCGAACCGCCGCGTCCCGTGCCGGTGGGGTCGCCGGTCTGCGCCATGAAGCCTTCGATCACGCGATGGAACACGACGCCGTCGTAGAAACCTTCGCGCGCCAATTCCTTGATGCGCGTCACGTGGCGGGGCGCGATATCCGGGCGCAGCTGGATCACGACGCGGCCGTAATCGAGCTCGATATAAAGCAGGTTCTCGCGATCGGCCGGGGCTTGGGCTTGCGCCGTTACGGCGGCGAAGGCGAACAGAATCGCCGCGGCGAAAATTCGAATTAGGCGCATCACTCGTCTCTCCGGTCTGCCCGAAACGCGCGGGATTATGGTGTCGGTCCGCACAGCTTGCAATGCGGGTCTTTGGGCACGGCGATCCGGCGAAAATTGGTGTCGAGCGCGTCGTAAATAAGCACGTTGCCGGCAAGGCTTTTGCCCAGGCCCAGCAATTCCTTCAGGGCTTCCGTCGCTTGCAAACTGCCCGCGACGCCCGCGACGGCGCCGAGAATCCCCGCCTCCTCGCAACGCGGAATAAGGTCGGGCGGCGGCTTCTCGGGATGCAGGCAGCGCAGACAGGCGGTTTTGCCGTCATAGGCTTTATACGTCGAGAGCTGCGCTTCGAAGCGCAGCAGCGACGCCGACACCAAGGTCACGCGCGCGCGATAGCACGCGTCATGGACCGTATAGCGCGTATCGAAATTGTCGGATCCGTCGATCACCAGATCATGGCCCGCGATCAGGCCGTCGATATTGCCCGCGTCGACGCGCAGCTTTTTGGCGTCGACCTTTATATGCGGGTCGAGGCGCGCGAGCGTTTCGGCGGCACTCTCCACCTTCGCGCGGCCGATCGAAGCCTCGGTGTGGATGATCTGGCGCTGGAGATTGGTGTCGTCGACCACATCGTCGTCGACGAGGGTGAGATGCCCCACGCCGGCCGCCGCGAGATAGAGGGCGACCGGCGAGCCGAGCCCGCCCGCCCCGATGACGAGCACGCGGCTCGCCAGCAATTTCGCCTGGCCGTCTTCGCCGACCTCGTCGAGGATCAGATGGCGCGCGTAGCGCCGGAACGCGCGGTCGTCCAGCGCGTCCGGCATGTCACGTTTCGCTTTCCACGCCCGCTTCGCGCGCGCGCGCGACCAGCTCGGCCAAGGTCGTCTTGCCCAGACGCTCGAGCAATTCGGTCTGCAAATCCATCCAGATCGGCCGCACGATGCGATGGCCCAACGCCGAAGCGGGCGCGCCCGTCAGCGGATCGGGCGCCACTTCGATCGTGCGCACAATATTGACGATCTCGGCGATCGTGATGGATTCCGGGTCGCGCGCCAGGCGATAGCCGCCTTTGGGGCCGCGCTGGCCGGTCAGCACGCCCGCGCGCACTAAGGCTTGCAGCACTTGTTCGAGATAGCGCTTGGGAATGCCCTGGCGCTTGGTGATCGCGGAGGCCTGAACCGGCCGCGATTTCGCGTTGTAGGCGACGTCGAGAACGGCCTCGATGCCGAAAAGCAATTTCTTGGTAAGGCGCAGCATGGCGGGGGGACCTATCTGCCGGTGGAGCCGAAGCCGCCGCCCGAGCGCCCGGTCGGCGGCAAGGACGGGCGTTCGGCGAGGGTGGCGCGCACGTAACGCGCCAGAACCATTTGGGCGATCCGCATGCCGCGTTCCAGGCGCACGGATTCCTGCCCGAGATTGACGAGGATGACCTTCACTTCGCCGCGATAATCGGCGTCGATCGTGCCGGGGCTGTTGAGCACGGTCAGCCCGTGTTTGAGCGCGAGGCCCGAGCGCGGACGCACTTGCGCCTCGCAGCCTTCGGGCAGCGCCATCGCAAGACCGGTCGGGATCAGCGCGCGTTCGCCCGGCTTCACTTCGACGGGGACGTCGATCGCGGCGAGCAGATCGAGCCCGGCCGAGCCTTCGGTCGCGTAGGCGGGAAGATCGAGTCCTTCGGCGTGCGGCAGGCGGATGATATCGACGGTGATGCTATCGGTCATATTCACGCGGCTTTGGCGAAATGGGCGGCGATGCGCAGCGCCAAGCGGCGCGCGACGTCGTCCTTGCTTTGCCGTTCCCAGGATTCCACACCGGCCTTGTCGATGACATGCACGGTGTTGGCGTCGCCGCCGAACACGTTCGTGCCTAGCGACACGTCGTTGGCGACGATCCAGTCGCAGCCTTTGCGCAGGCGCTTTTCCGTCGCGTGGCGGATCAGATCGTCGGTCTCGGCCGCGAAGCCGACGACCAGACCGGGGCGCTGCGCGTGTTTGGACAACGTCGCCAGAATGTCGGGATTCTCGGTCAGTGCCAGCGTGGGTGCGGCCCCGCCGTCTTTCTTCAGTTTGGAATTGCCGAGTGTCGCGGGCCGCCAATCGGCGACGGCGGCGGCGCACACCGCGATGTCGGCGGGCAACGCGTCGACGCAAGCCGCCAGCATTTGTTGCGCGCTTTCGATTTCGCGCAGCTTCACGCCGGCGGGGGCGGAAAGATTGGTGGGGCCGCTGACCAGAATCGTGTCGGCCCCCAACGCGGCGAGGGCCGCCGCGATCGCATGGCCCTGCTTGCCGGAGGAACGATTGGCGATATAGCGCACGGGGTCGATCGCCTCGTGCGTCGGGCCCGAGGTGACGAGGGCGCGTTTGCCCGCGAGCGGCGCATTCGCGCTGAAGTGCCGTTCGATCGCCGCGACGATGTCGAGCGGCTCGCTCATGCGGCCCGACCCGATCTCGCCCTCGGCGAGTTCGCCGCTTTCCGGCCCGATCGACGAAACTTTGCGCGCGGCGAGCGTCGCCATATTCTTGCGCGTCGCGTCGTGCGCCCACATGACATGGTTCATCGCAGGGGCCAGCAGGATCGGTTTATCGGTCGCGAGCAATATGGTTGTGGCGAGGTCGCCGGCAAGCCCCGTCGCCATTTTGGCGATCAGGTCGGCGGTCGCCGGGGCGACGACGACCAAATCGCAATCGCGCGCCAAGCGGATATGGCCGATCTCGTTCTCGGCCGTCAGGTCGAACAGATCGGAATAGACCTTGTCGCGCGACAGCGTTGCGACGCTAAGCGGTGTCACGAATTCCTTGGCCGCCGCCGTCAGCACGCAGCGCACGCTGCTCCCTCGCTCGCGCAAGCGCCGGATCAGATCCAGGCTTTTATACGCGGCGATACCGCCCGCCACGATCAGCAGGATGCGCTTGCCCGACAGGGTTCGCGGTGGCGGTTTCATGGGGGGAATTCACCTCTCGAAAACGCGTGAATTCTACCCCGGGATGCGCCGCGCCGCAACAGAACGCGCTAATCTTATTTGAAAATCAAAATGATAATGGCCATTGCCGCGGCGCCCACGGCGATCCAAGGCCAGGGCGACGGGCGGCGGCCGGCACCGAATGCGGCCAGCGTATCGGGGTGCAGGCGCACACCGCCATCGGCGATCAACGCCGCCGCGCGATCGAGATTGCCGATCAGCGCCGGCAGTTCTTCAAGGCGCGCCAGCAGCGTATTGGCGCCGGTGAGGCCACGGGCGAGGGGCCCGCGATGCGCGGTCATCCAATCCTCGATCAACGGCCGCGCCAGCGCCCACATATTGATCGACGGGTCGAGGGTCCGGCCGACACCTTCGCAGACCAGCATGGATTTTTGCAGCAGCAGCAATTGCGGCTGCGTTTCCATCTGGAACTGCTCGGTCACTTCGAAGAGTTGTGCCAGCAACCGCGCGAGCGAGATTTTTTCGAGCGGCAGGCCCAAGATCGGTTCGGCGATCGCGCGCGCGGCCTGGGCGAAGGCGCCTTGGTTCTGGCTTTCGGGCACGAAGCCCGCGCGGAAATGCACTTCCGCGACTTTCTGATAATCCTGGGTCAGGAATCCGGCGAGCATATCGGCGAGCAGGATGCGCGTGGGCGCGTCGATCCGGCCCATGATGCCGAAATCGACCGCGACCAGCGCGCCGTCCTCGGCGATGAAGATGTTCCCGGGATGCATATCCGCGTGGAAGAAGCCGTCGCGGAACACTTGGCGGAAGAAGGTGCGCGCGGCGCGCGCCACGATCTCCTGCGGATCGTGCCCCGCTTCGATCAAGCGGTCGCGTTCGTCGATCGGAATGCCGTAGATGCGTTGCGTGCACAAGGTGCGCTTGGCGGTGCGCGTCCAATCGACGCTCGGCACGCGGAACTCGTCGTCGCCTTTGAAATTCTCGGCAAGCTCGGCCGCCGCGGCGGCTTCCAGCCGCAGATCCATTTCGAGCCGCACGGTCTCGGCCAGCGTTTCGACGACCGCTTGCGGCTTCAAGCGGCGCAAGGACGGCATGAAACGCTCGACCAGACGCGCGATCCAGGCCAGCAGATCGACGTCGCGCGCGAAGGCGGTCTCGACGCCGGGGCGCAGCACCTTGACGGCGACATCGGCACCTTCCGGCGTTTTCGCGAAATGGACTTGCGCGATCGACGCCGCCGCAACCGGCGTTTCGTCGAATTCGGCGTAGATTTCCTCGAGCTTCAGGCCCAGCTCGCGCTCGATCGTCGCGCGCGCTTGCGCGAAGGGGAACGGCGCGAGACGGTCCTGCAATTCGGACAAATCGCTCGCGACCGCTTCGCCCACGATATCCGCGCGCGTCGACAGCACCTGGCCCAGTTTGATGAAGCCGGGGCCGAGTTCGCCCAGCGCCAGCGCCAAGCGCTGGCCGGCGCGCGGCGGCAAGCCTGAGCGGCGCAAGCGCCGTCCGATGCGCGCGGCGAGCGGCGACAAGGTTTCGATGCCGAACGCTTCGAACGCGTCATAGGCGAGCAGCGTGCGTGCGATCTTGGCGAGCCGGAACAGCCGGCCGGGCAGGCGGAACGCCATCAGGTCCGCCAGCCCGCATGGATCGCGACGATCCCGCCCGAAAGATTTCGGTAGCGCGCGCGGCTGAAGCCCGCTTCGCCCATGCGGCGCACAAGTTCTTCTTGCGGGGGGAAACGACGAATGCTCTCGGCGAGATAGCGATAGGATTGCGCATCGCCCGCGACCCATTGGCCGAGCTGCGGCAACACAGAGAAGGAATAGGTGTCGTAGATTTTGTCGAGCACCGGCATCGCGACGCGGCTGAATTCCAGGCACAGGAAACGCCCGCCCGGTTTCAGCACGCGGCGGATTTCGCGCAACGCCGCGTCCGGATCGGTCACGTTGCGCAGGCCGAAGGCGATGGTCGCGGCATCGAAGCTCATCGACGCGAAAGGCAGCGCCATCGCGTCGCCGGTGATCCAGTCGAGCTTGCGGGTCAGCGCCCGCGCGCGGCCCTGGCGCAGCATCGCCTCGTTGATGTCGCAGACCGAGACTTCGGCGCCCGCATCCTGCAACGCGAAGGCGATGTCGCCCGTCCCGCCGGCGAGATCCAGGAAATGCTCGCCTGCGCGCGGGGCGGCTTCGTGGACATAGGCGCGCTTCCACAGCCGATGCACGCCGCCGCTCATCAGATCGTTCATCAGGTCGTAGCGGCTCGCCACGGAATCGAAGACCGCGCGCACGCGCTTGGCCTTGTCCGCGACCGGCACTTCCTGGAAGCCGAAATGGGTCGTTTCGTTCGTCACGGCGGGAACTTAGCGGACTGCGCTGGAAAAGCAAAAGCGCATCGGGCACCTTCTGGCCCGCCCATGCCCGAATTGCCCGAAGTCGAAACCGTCGTCCGCGGCTTGAAGCCGCATCTGGAAGGCCGCGTACTCGCCGGCGCGACCGTTCGTCGCGATGCGATCCGTTCGCCCATTCCGCGCGATTTCGCCAAGCGGGTGGCCGGAAAGCGCATCCTGTCCGTCGAAAGACGGGCCAAATATGTGTGGATCCGGCTGGAAAGCGGTGACGTGGTGATCGTGCATCTGGGCATGTCGGGGCGCTTGGTCCTGTTGCCCCAGCACATCCCCAATGCCGGGCCGCATGATCACGTCGATTTCACGCTGAAGGACGGGCCGACGATCCGCTTCACCGATCCGCGCCGCTTCGGCGTGATCGATCTGCTGCGCGCCGGCGAACTTGGCCAAGACCGGCGATTCAAGGATTTGGGGCCCGAACCGCTCGACGATTCGTTCGATGCTGGCGTGCTGGCGGCGGCCTTGGCGGGATCGAAGGCGCCGTTGAAGGCCGCGCTGCTCGATCAGCGCAATGTCGCGGGCCTCGGCAATATTTACGTGTGCGAGGCTTTGTTCCGCTGCGGCCTGTCGCCCAAGCGCAAGGCCGGCACGGTCAAGCGCGACAAGATGGAAGCGCTGTGCGCGTCGATCAAGGAAACGCTGTCGGACGCGATCAAGGCGGGCGGCTCGTCGGCGCGCGATTACGTGCAAGCCTCTGGCGAACTTGGCTGGTTCCAGCATCGCTGGCGCGTCTACGACCGCGAAGGCGTCGAATGCGTTTCATGCGCGACCAAAGTCAAGCGCATCGTGCAATCGGGCCGCTCCACTTTCTATTGTCCGATCTGCCAGCGCTGACGTAGAAATTCTGCGTCATGCGCGCATTTCTCGCTGCTGCGATCCTCCTTCTCGGCCTGTTCGCCCCGGCGATGGCCCAAGACGCCTATGTCGGCGGCGTCGACGACCTGCCGTTGATGCCCGGCCTTTCCGCCGATGGCGACGCGACCGTGTTCGACGCGCCCTCGGGCCGCGTCGTCGATGCGACCGCGCAAGGCCGTGTGTCGCGCGCGGATATTCTCGCCTTCTACACGCGCACGCTCGCCGAACTCGGCTGGCGCGGCGAAGGCGAGGGGAAGTTCGCGCGCGAAGGCGAGAAATTGACCATCGAATTTCCCGCGGCTTCCGGCGGCGTCACGCGCGTCCGGTTTTTCCTGCGGCCCGAGTGAGGGACAAATGGCTTACGAAAACATTTTGGTCGAAACCAACGGCGCCGTCGGCATCATCCGCCTGAACCGCCCGAAGGCGTTGAACGCGCTCTGCGCGGCGTTGATCACGGAGCTGGGCCAGGCGCTCGACGCGTTCGAGGCCGACGATGCGATCGGTGCGATCGTGCTGACCGGATCGGAGAAAGCCTTCGCCGCCGGTGCGGATATCAAGGAGATGGCGTCCAAGACCTATATGGACGTCTATCTGACCGACTTCATCACAAAGGGTTGGGAGCGCATCACCGTCTGCCGCAAGCCGATTATCGCGGCGGTATCGGGCTTCGCGCTGGGCGGCGGGTGCGAGGTCGCGATGATGTGCGATTTTATCCTCGCCGCCGACACCGCGAAATTCGGCCAGCCGGAAATCACCATCGGCACGATCCCTGGGGCGGGCGGTACGCAGCGCCTGACGCGGTTCGTGGGCAAATCCAAGGCGATGGAAATGTGCCTGACCGGGCGCATGATGGATGCGGCGGAAGCCGAACGCGCGGGGTTGGTCAGCCGCGTCGTCCCGGCCGCCGAGTTGGTCGACGAAGCGATCAAGGTCGCGGCGAAGATCGCCGGCCTGTCGCGGCCGATCGTGATGATGGCCAAAGAAGCGGTCAATCGCGCCTACGAGACGACGCTTTCCGAAGGGATCCGCTTCGAACGGCGGACCTTCCACGCCACCTTCGCGACCGAAGATCAGAAGGAAGGGATGGCCGCGTTCGCCGAGAAGCGTCCGCCGCAGTGGAAAAACCGTTGATTCACCGCCATTTTCCGGCCGGTTGACGGGGTGCGCGAACGGGGGCTATAACCCGCGACCTTCGCGAAGGGGCCGTCCGGCTTCGACGCGATCCGGAATCCCATATCGAGAGATAAAATGGCGAACACCTCCTCCGCGAAAAAGGCCGCGCGTCAGACGCTGCGCCGCACCGAAGTCAACCGTACGCGCGTGACCCGTATCCGCACCGCGATCAAGAAGGTCGAAGACGCGATCAAGACCGGCGACAAGAAGGTCGCGGCCGAAGCGTTGCGCGACGCGCAACCGATCATCGCGCGTGGTGCGAAGACGGGCACGCTGCACAAGAACACGGCGTCGCGCAAAGTGTCGCGCCTCGCCCAGCGCATCAAAAAAATCGGCGCTTAATTTTAAGCGCACGCGGTATCGCGAAAGCGATTCCGCGCTTGATTTTTACGCCGCTCGCGTTTCCCACGCGGGCGGCGTTTCTTTTGCGCGCGAAGGAACGCCGCGCAAGTCGTTGAATCGGAAGTGCTGCGCATGCGCGCGCAGTTTTTTTTCGCGACGCTTCAAATGTTTCGCGATGCAATCGCGCAACGCTTCGCGCGATTCAAAAATCGGACTCGTATTCCGCACGACTCCAGTTGCGAGTCTCGCGCGAGCGTGATTAAGTCGGATCGTCGTCGGAACGATGACGTCGGATGAAACCGGCGGCGCGCAACGACGACAAGGGGCGGCCCACTGATTTGGCTATCGTCGGCCCGATGCGATAAACGAACCGTCCGGTTCGCTATCTTCGGTACGACCGAATGAGGAGACAAGAATGCGGCGCCGTCCCTCGGACTGGAAAGTAATCGTGACGGCGCAAGACAATTTGGCGCAAGACAAGTCCGCACAGGACGCCGCGCCGAACACCCGCACCCGATCGACCGCCGATGCGTCGAACGACGCGAAGGCGATCAAGGAAGGGGCGGGCGATCGGAAGTCTGGAGCAACACAGACTCTATCGCAGGGGATGGGCATTGTGAGTTCGATTTCCTCCCGGATGATTTTTTCGCGCAATCAAGCGGCGCCGTGCTTCGGCCGTCGCGTTTCATACGCCGACAACCCCCGGTTGGCATTGTTCGCGCCGCCCCGATGGCCGGGCGGCGGCGGACGTTCCGCGCGCCGATCGGCCAAGAGCTGATCGAACGCAAGCGCGCGGAACGGAAGTTCCCACGGGTCCGCCGGGCGCCAAGTCGCGCGACCGGCCGGAACGTCGGGGTGGTCATGTGTCGACGGTAAAGTCGGCGGCGGAAAAAAGTGAGTGGTTGGACGGCGATGAGCGAAGCGGCGCAAGACGGTCGGGCGAATGGCAATCTCGGCTACGCGGGCGATTTGTCGCCGCGCGATGCGTGGGCTCTTTTGGAATCCGAAAAAGACGCGGTGCTGGTCGACGTGCGCAGCCGCGCCGAATGGACCTTCGTGGGCGTGCCGGCCCTCGGCAAGCTCGGCAAGGCGCCGTTGTTCGTGGCGTGGCAGAACTACGCGACCGCGGCGGATGGCCGCGCGCAGATGATTCCCAATGGCGAATTCGGCCCCGCCGTCGTGGCGGCCGTGCCCAAGGCCTCGCCGGTGGTGTTCCTGTGCCGCTCGGGCGGGCGCAGCCGGGCCGCCGCCATCGCGGCAACCGGGCTTGGCTATGCGCGCGCCTATAATCTCGCCGGCGGTTTCGAAGGCGATAAAGATCCGGACGGCCATCGCGGCCGCCTCGGCGGCTGGAAAGTCGCCGGTCTCCCCTGGACGCAGGAGTAACGATGATGCGTCCTTCCGATAACGGTCCCAGCCTGGAAGCCCAATGGGTGCGCGTGCGCGCCCGTCTGAAGGTGGAATTCGGCGAAGCGGCCTATCGTTCGTGGCTGAAGCCCTTGACCCTGGTGAGCCAGGAAGACGGCGTGGTGCGTATCGCCGTACCTACCCGCTTTATGCAGGACTGGGTGCGCCAGCATTACGCCGACCGCATCAAGTCGCTATGGCGGGCCGAGAACAAGGCCATCCGTCTGATCGAGGTCATCGTCCAGATGGCCGCCCCGCCGATGCAGTCCTCGTCGACCGCGCAGCCGGGCCCCGGCTCGTCGCTGTTCGTCACCACCCAGGGTGCGCGCACCCAGGCGTCGTCGCCGTCCTCGCGTGTCGGCATGGCCCCGCCCGCCCCGGCGGTCGCGCGCGCGGGTCAGGACGACGTCGAGGATTTCGGCGCACCGCTGGATCCGCGCTTCACCTTCCAAAGCTTCGTCACCGGCAAGTCGAACGAATTCGCCGCCGCCGCCGCCAAGCGTGTGGCCGAAGAAGCCAAGGTGCCGTTCAACCCGCTGTTCCTTTACGGCGGCGTGGGTCTGGGCAAGACCCATCTGATGCACGCGATCGCGTGGCATATCCGCAAGAAGCATCCCTCGCGCCGGGTCGTCTATCTCTCGGCCGAGAAGTTCATGTACCAGTTCATCCGCGCGATGCGCTTCAAGGACACGATGTCCTTCAAGGAGCAATTCCGCTCGGTCGACGTGCTGCTGGTCGACGACGTCCAGTTCATCTCCGGCAAGGACGCGACGCAGGAAGAGTTCTTCCACACGTTCAACGCGCTGGTCGATCAGAACAAGCAGATCGTGCTGTCGGCGGATAAATCGCCGGCCGATCTCGAAGGCCTCGAAGACCGCGTGCGTTCGCGCCTGGGCTGGGGCCTCGTCGCCGACATCCACCCGACGACCTATGAATTGCGCCTCGGCATTCTGGAAACGAAGGCCGAGAAGCTCGGCACGATCGTGCCGCCGAAGGTGCTCGAATTCCTCGCCCACAAGATCGTGGCGAATGTGCGCGAACTCGAAGGCTCGCTGAACCGCATCGTGGCGCATGCCACGTTGATCGGCCGGCCGATCAGCCTCGAGGGCGCGCAGGAAGTGCTGCACGATATTCTGCGCGCCTCCGATCGCCGCGTGACGATCGAGGAAATCCAGAAGAAGGTCGCCGAGCATTTCGCGATCCGCCTGGCCGACATGCATTCGCCCCGCCGCGCGCGCGCGGTGGCGCGGCCCCGGCAGGTCGCGATGTATCTCGCCAAGCAGCTCACAAGCCGTTCGCTGCCGGAAATCGGCCGCAAATTCGGCGGGCGCGACCACACCACGGTGATGCACGCGGTGCGCAAGATCGAGGAACTGCGCGGCTCCGATATCGCGTTCAGCGAGGATATCGAGTTGCTGCGCCGGATGCTGGAAGCGTAATCCCGCATGGCGCGCCACCCGCGCATTCTGCTGACGGGGTTCGAGGTCTTCGGCGGCCATCGCTTCAACCCGTCGCAAGCCATCGCGACGCGGCTGGACGGCGAATGGGCGGGCGATGCGCGCATCGAAGCGCGCATCCTGCCCGTGTCGCTCGCCAAGATCGACGAAGCGCTCGACACGGCCTTGGCCGAGGTGAAGCCGATCGCCGTCGTGGCTTTGGGCTTGGCCGAGCGCGAGAGCGTGATCCGGCTCGAGAGCACGGCCTATAACGAGCTCGATTTCCGGATCCCCGACAACGACGGCAAGAAGCGCAAAGGCAAGATCGACAAGGCGGGCCCGGCGACACGCGCCTCGACCTTCCCGATCCCGGCGATCCGTAAGGCGTTGCTCGCCGCCGGCATCCCGGCGCGCGTGTCGGACGATCCCGGCCGTTTCCTGTGCAATGCCGCCCTTTACGGGCTGCTCGCGCGCCTGGGGAAGGGCGTGCCCTGCGGCTTCGTCCATCTGCCGCGCACACCCGAAATGGTTGCGGGATTGCTGAAGAAAGACCCGGAATCGGACCCCGCCCAGCTCGCGTCGATGGGCTTGCGCGCGCAATTGGCGGCGATCCGCCTCGCGGTCGTGGAGACGGCGCGCAAAGCGCTGAAATAACGCGGTTTTCCAAGGTTTTTTCGGCGTTCGCGGAGCTTTTGCTTCGCGCGCGGTTTGGTATACTCGAAACCCGAAATTTCGATTCGCCAAACCCCATATCGCAAAGCCCACGCCCCTATGAAAATCACGATCGAGCGCGCGGCCCTGCTCAAGGCCCTTGGCCATATCCAAAGCGTCGTCGAACGGCGCAACACGATCCCCATTCTGTCGAACGTGCTGCTCGACGCGTCGGCCAAAGGCGCCCTCGCGCTGACCGCGACCGACATGGACGTGGCCTTCGTCGAAACCGTCTCGGCGGAAGTCGCCAAGCCCGGCACGACGACCGTTCAGGCGCATACGTTCTACGAAATCGTGCGCAAGCTGCCCGAAGGCAGCCAGGTCGGCCTCGAATGGGATGCGGGCAAGGGCCAGGTTTCGTTGCGCGCGGGCCGTTCGACCTTTGCGCTGGCCGCATTGCCGGCCGACGATTTCCCGAAAATGGCGTCGGGGGACCTCCCGCATAAATTCGAACTCGGCGCGCCCGAGTTGAAGCAGCTGATCGACAAGACGCGCTTCGCGATCTCGACCGAGGAAACGCGCTACTACCTCAACGGCATTTTCCTGCACTCGACCGCCGCCGACGGCGTGAAGGTGCTGCGCGCCGTCGCGACCGACGGGCATCGCTTGGCCCGCATCCAAATGCCGCTGCCGGCGGGGGCCGAAAACATTCCCGGCGTCATCCTGCCGCGCAAGACGGTGATGGAAGTGCGCAAGCTGATCGACGAGGTCGACGGGGCGGTCGAAGTGTCGCTGTCCGACACGCGCGTGCGCTTCGCCTTCGGCGACGCGGTGCTGACCTCCAAGCTGATCGACGGCGCCTTCCCGGATTACGAGCGCGTCATCCCGTCGGGCAACGACAAGACGATGGAGGTGAACTGCAACGAGTTCGCCGCCGCCGTCGATCGCGTCGCGACGATTTCGACCGAAAAGTCGCGCGCCGTGAAAATGGCGCTGACCAAGGGCACGCTGGCGCTGTCGGCCAATTCGGCCGAAGCGGGTTCGGCGAACGAGGAGATCGAAGTCGGCTATCAGGGTGCGGCGATCGAAATCGGGTTTAACGCGCGCTATCTGCTCGACATCGCCGAGCAGATCGAAGGCGAGAACGCGACGTTCAAAATGGCCGACGCCGCCTCGCCGACCGTGGTGACCGATTCCGCCGATCAAAGCGCGCTCTACGTCCTCATGCCGATGCGCGTGTGAGGGGATTGAGCGTCCGTCTCGCCCACGCCAACCCGTCGCCCGGCCCCGCGAAGGCGGCCGCGGCGGTCGCGCGTCTCGATCTCGCGCAATTCCGCTCCTACGCCGAATTGCGCCTCGAACCGGGCGCGCATCCGGTGGCGCTGGTCGGCCCCAACGGGGCGGGTAAGACGAATATCCTGGAAGCGATCTCGTTCCTCGCCCCCGGCAAGGGCTTGCGCCGTGCCCGGGTGACGGAGCCCGAGCGCCGGGGTGCGACCGCCGCCTGGGCGGTCGCCGCGCAAGTGTTCAAGGGCGAAGATGAAATCCGCCTGGGTACAGGGCGCGGCGAGGGCGACAAACGAATCTTACGCGTCGATGGCCGGCCGGTGCGCGGCCAGCAGGAATTCGCCGAGCACCTCTCCGTGATCTGGCTGCTGCCGGAAATGGATCGCCTGTTCGCCGAGGGGCCGGGCGCGCGCCGCCGCTTCCTCGACCGGCTCGTCTACGGTTTCGATCCCGAGCATGCGGGCCGCGTGTCGGCCTACGAGTATTCGATGCGCGAACGCGCGCGGCTGCTCGCCGACGGCAATCGCGACGATGCGTGGTTCGCGGCGCTGGAGGATTCGCTCGCCCGGCACGGCATCGCCATCGCCATCGCGCGCGGCCAAACGGTCGCGCGCCTCGCCCGCGCGGTGAAGGCGAATATCGGCGCATTCCCCGCACCGGACCTGACGCTGACCGGTGCGATCGAAACGCTGGTCGCCGAAATGCCGGCTTTGGCCGCCGAGGATCGCGCGCGCGAAATTCTGGCGGCGAACCGACAGGCCGACGCCGACAGCGGGTCGACCGCGTTCGGGCCCCATCGCGGCGATCTGCGCGCCCATTGGGCGGCGAAGGACACCGCCGCCGAATATCTTTCGACCGGCGAGCAGAAGGCGCTTCTGATCTCGCTGGTACTCGCCTATGCGCGCGAGCTTTCGGCCGAGCGCGGCCATCCGCCGATCCTGCTGCTCGACGAAATCTGCGCGCATCTCGACCCCGTCCGAAGGGCGGCGTTGTTCGACGAACTCGACGCTTTGGGCGCCCAGTATTGGGCGACCGGGGCCGACCCCGACGCTTTCGCGCTGTTGCGCGAACGCGCCGTTTTCTTCGCCGTCCAGGACGGCGTTTGCGATCCGCATCGAGGCACACCATGACCGCCGTTCCCCAAAATATCGACGACGCCACGGCCGCCTATGGCGCCGATTCCATCAAGGTGCTGCGCGGGCTCGACGCCGTGCGCAAGCGCCCGGGCATGTATATCGGCGACACCGACGACGGCTCGGGCCTGCATCACATGGTCTACGAAGTCGTCGACAACGCGATCGACGAAGCGCTGGCGGGCTGGTGCGACGCGGTCGAGGTGACGCTCAACGCCGACGGTTCGGCCACGGTGCGCGACAACGGGCGCGGCATTCCGACCGATATCCACGCCGAGGAAGGCGTGTCCGCGGCCGAAGTCATCATGACGCAGCTGCACGCCGGCGGGAAATTCGACCAGAATTCCTACAAGGTCTCCGGGGGCTTGCACGGCGTCGGCGTTTCGGTCGTCAACGCGCTGTCCGAAAAGCTGGTGCTGAAAATCTGGCGCGGCGGCAAGGCCCACCAGATGGAATTCAAGCATGGCGAAGCGGTCGCCCCGCTCGCCGAAATGGGCCCCGCCGGCGACAAGCGGGGTACGGAAGTCACCTTCCTGCCGTCGAAGGAAACCTTCACCAAAACCGTGTTCGATTTCGAAACGCTCGAACATCGTTTGCGCGAACTCGCCTTCCTGAATTCGGGCGTGAAGCTCATCCTGTCGGACGAGCGCCATGTCGAGCCCAAGCGCGTCGAGCTGTTCTACGAAGGCGGTATCGAAGCCTTCGTCAAATATCTCGACCGTTCCAAACAGGCGCTGCACGCGCCGATTTCGGTGAAGGGCGAGAAGGACGGCATTTCCGTCGAAGTCTCGATGGAATGGACAGACGCCTATCACGAGACCGTGCTCTGCTTCACGAACAACATTCCGCAGAAGGATGGCGGCACGCACTTGGCCGGTTTCCGCGCCGCGCTCACGCGCACGATCGTGAAAATGGCCGCCGACATGGCGGGCAAGAAGGACAAGGTGGCGCTGACCGGCGACGACGCGCGCGAAGGCCTCACTTGCGTATTGTCTGTCAAAGTGCCCGATCCCAAATTCTCGTCGCAGACCAAGGACAAGCTGGTCTCCTCGGAAGTGCGCCCGGTCGTGGAAACCGTGTGCACCGACAAGTTCCAGCAATGGTTCGAGGAACATCCCGCCGGCGCCAAGCGCATCGTGCAGAAGATCGTCGAGGCCGCGACCGCGCGCGAAGCGGCGCGCCGCGCGCGCGAACTGACGCGCCGCAAGGGGGCACTCGATATGGCCTCGCTCCCCGGCAAGCTCGCCGATTGCCAGGAACGCGATCCGGCCAAGTCGGAACTCTTCATCGTCGAGGGTGACTCGGCCGGCGGCTCGGCCAAGCAGGGGCGCAACCGCGTCAATCAGGCGATCCTGCCGATCAAGGGCAAGATCCTGAATGTGGAGCGCGCGCGCCTCGACAAGATGTTGTCCTCGGCCGAAATCGGCACGCTGGTGACGGCGATCGGCACGGGCATCGGCAGCGAGGAATTCGACGTTACCAAGTGCCGCTACCACAAGATCGTCATCATGACCGACGCCGACGTGGACGGCAGCCATATCCGCACGCTGTTGCTCACGTTCTTCTATCGCCAAATGCGCGCGTTGCTGGAGGCGGGCTATATCTACATCGCCCAGCCGCCGCTCTATAAGGTCAAGAAGAATTCGTCCGAAGTCTATTTGAAGGACGAGCGCGCGATGGAGGATTACCTCATCGCCGGCGGTATCGACGGCGCGGTGTTGACGGTGGGTGCCGACGGCAGCCAGCGTGCGGGCGAAGATCTGCGCGGTGCCGTCGAGCGCGCGCGCGCCGCCAAGGCGATGATCCAGGCGCTGGTGCGCCGCGTGGGCAATCGCGACGTGGTCGAACAGGCGGCGATCGCGGGGGCGCTCGATCCCAATCTGCTCGCCGATCGCGCGACCGCCGATCAGATCGCCAAATTCATCGCCACGCGCCTCAACGTGCTTTCCGCCGAAACCGATCGCGGCTGGACCGGGGCCGTCACCGATCAGGGGCTTTATTTCGAGCGCAAGCTGCGCGGCGAAACCGATCGCGCGACGATCGATCAGGTGGCGATCAATTCGGCCGAAGCACGCCGCTTGGTCGAGATGGCGCCCGATCTGCAGGCGCTTTACGCCAAGCGCGCGAAGCTCTCGACCAAGGACAAGGGCACGGTCGAGATCGCCGGGCCGATCAAACTGATCGATACGGTGCTCGAAGCGGGCAAGAAGGGCCTGTCGTTCCAGCGCTACAAGGGCCTGGGCGAGATGAACCCCGAACAGTTGTGGCAGACGACGCTCGATCCGGCCGCGCGCCATTTCCTGCAGGTGAAGGTCGCGGATTCGGCCGACGCCGACGGCGTGTTCGCCACGCTGATGGGCGACGTGGTCGAGCCGCGCCGCGACTTCATCGTCGAAAACGCGCTCAAGGTCGCGAATTTGGACGTTTAGGTCGAGCTATCGGAGAAATTGAGAATGTGAGGTTTCGATGTCGGATGCGTGGACTGAGCGTCGTAGCAAATGGGCTCAACAGCCCGATGACTCACGTGGCCCTTACGACGTTGACTATTCACGCATCGTACATTCATCATCATTTCGTCGACTTCAAGGCAAGACGCAAATCCTAAATCTCGGCGATAGCGATTTCTATCGAACGCGCCTTACGCATTCATTAGAAGTTGGCCAGATCGCTGGCGGTATTGTTCGACAACTTCGGATGTCACAATCGGCGCATCCGGGCGCGCATTTTCTGCCAGATGAAAAATTGGTTCAGGCAATTGGCTTCGCGCATGATTTGGGACATCCACCCTTTGGGCATGGGGGTGAAGTCGCGTTAAACTACTGCATGCGCAAGAACGGTGGTTTTGAGGGCAACGGCCAAACCCTTCGAATATTATCTAAGTTAGAAAGTTTTTCAGAAAAAGATGGGGCTGATCTCTGTCGGAGAACATTGCTGGGTTTGTTGAAATACCCAGCACCGTTCTCAGACGTAAAGAACCCGCGATGCTATCCAGCAATGGATGAGCGGCCCACTTCGATTCGATTGCTTGATCGAAATAAATCAAAGCCACCGAAATGCTTTATGGATAGCGAAAGGGATGTCGTTGACTGGATCTTGACGCCTTTTAGCGACTCAGACAGACATAGCTTCCAGGCGGTCAAGTCAATTGAAGGGAAACACTCGAAGCCAACACACAAGTCCTTCGATTGCAGCATCATGGATGTTGCAGATGACATTGCATATGGTGTCCACGACCTTGAGGATGCCATCGCATTAGGGCTGATTTCGGAGCGTACTTTCCGTCAGGCAATTACTCCAGAAAAGTGTGGCCCCTTTCTGTATTCTTTGATGCAGCGATACCCCGAGAAAAATATTGATGAGGCTTCCGCGTTCGAATCGTTTGTGAATGGATTATTCGGAGAAGGTGGAGGCCGAAAGAGGTCGATCGGACGCCTTGTCCATTACTTCATTGTTAGCACTCGTATTGACACTAGCGATGGGTTTGAAGACCCCATTCTGAGTTTTCGCGCCGGAGTTCCAAAAAGCGATCGTGATTTTCTCAGCGCACTTCAAGATCTAATCGTGGCGGAAGTAATTACGAGTCCAAACGTCCAGCATCTTGAGTTCAAAGGCCAAAAAATGGTCGTCTCGGTGTTCGAGGCGATGCAATCTGATCCAAGATCCTTCTTGCCGCGCGACGCATATAAAGAATATGTCGCGAGCGGCGAAGATTTGCGTGTGATTTGTGACTATGTTGCAGGAATGACAGACGGCTATTTGCTCAAGACATACGATCGCCTTTTTAGCCCTCGCATGGGATCAGTATTTGATCAGCTATGACTTCGTTGCGTCAGAGCCCTTAGATAGGAAGAGATCGATCGTCTCTCCGTCTCGACCCTTGCCTAGTCCTTCGCCTCTATTGAAGCACGCATGCTTGATGCGCGACATATCACGTTCGTAGTGTACCCAGCCCTTATTGGGCATTCTCAAACTCACGATTTTGGCGTCACAGCGTGGGCAGGTCGTTGCACACCTTTTGCCGGGTTCGTTCGAGCCGGTTTCGCATGTGACGACGCACGCGCGTACGAGAACGGCCTTACCGGATGGGTGGCGTCGTATATGTGCTCTCCGACTGTGCAGGCGGATACTCATAAAACCTCGCAAGGAATTATGAAAGCCACCATGAGTATACGCCGCCAATCCGTGCGCCACGAGTGCGAATACGTCCTCCGGCCGCCTCCATAATCAACTCTGTCGGCTAAAGTTGATTATGGATGAAAAATGGCGCCCATAATCAAGGATAGCCCCTTCGGCGAGGTGCCGATCCTCGGCGGGATCGAGCCCGTCCCGCCAATCTAGACGCAAGCGCCTTAGCGTTATTTAAGTGCCGCTTCTGCGCCGAGGCATCGCCGGAGCCTCAGGCCTTTTCGGGCGCTTTGAAGACGGCGCGCGCCGTCGTGCCGTGGCCGACGACCGATTGGATGTCGATCCGGCCGCCCATCGATCGCATCAACCCGAAGCAGATCGCAAGACCGAGCCCCGTGCCTTGCACGGCGACGAAGCTGTTGTCGCGCGCCTGATAGAAGGGCTTGCCAAGATTGGCCAGATCCTTCTGTGAAATCCCGGGGCCATTGTCCTTGACCTCGACGAAAGTCTCGCGCCGGGCTTCGTCGACTCCGCTTCTGACGGTTACGGTCGCGCCGTTCGGCGAGAACTTGATCGCGTTCGATAACAGATTGAGAAGCACCTGCCGCGTCGCGCGCGCGTCGCCCAATGCGATCGGCGACGCGTCCCCGCGATCGAAGAGGATGGCGATGTTCCGGTCGCCCGCGATGCCCGCGACGGTCCGGATCGCCGGTTCGACGATGCCGTCGATCTCGAAAGGATCCCGGACGAGATTCCGCTCGCCATCCTCCATTTTCGAGTAGTCGAGAATGTCGTTGATGAGCGCCAGCAGCCCTTGCGCGCTTTCGTGGATATCCTTGAGATACGCGCGATATTTCGGCGGTTCGATCCGCCCGAAAATCTCGCGGTTTATCAGATCAGAAAAGCCGATAATGGCGTTCAGCGGCGTTCTGAGCTCGTGGCTCATCGAGGCGAGAAACATTGATTTCGCGCGGTTGGCCGTCTCGGCCCGTTGGGCTGCGTCGGCGCGGTCGGTGACGAGCCGCATAAGATCGCGCTGACGGTTCTGCTCGTCGGTCATATCCGTCAGCATCGCGGTCGTGATCGAATCGCCATCGACCACCGCTTTCGTCAGCAGAATCGAAACGGGGAACTGCGAGCCGTCCGCGCGCACGGCGACGATTTTCCGCCAATCGCCCATGAACATATGTTCGACATCGGAGCGGAGGAAATCGGCGACCAGCTCCTTGTGTTTCGCGCGGCCCTCCTTCGGGACGAGCGTTTCGATCGATCTCGAAATCATCTCCGACGATTTCAATCCGAACATCGCTTCGGCCGCCGGATTGAATTTCACGATGGCGCCGCTTCGGTCGACGCAGACGAACGCGATCGGGCTCGAGCGCAGGATGCTCGCAAGCAGCGCTTCCTCCGCGCGGGCGCGGCGCGACCAGATCAGATAGACGCTCAACGTCAGGCCGATCAGACCGCAAAGGAATATTTCCCAGCCGAGATACAGGTAGCGATCGCTCGTCCGTCCCTCGCTACGGGCCAACGCGACGTCGATGTGAAAGGTCTGATTCAACAGGCGCTGGTGGAAGGACAGCAGATATCCTTCGGCGGTCTGCATCACCGTTTGCGGATGGACGGCCGGATGACCCGGATCGGCGAAGTGCAGCGTCAGCCCGTCGGGCACGATCGCGAGCAGATCCGCGTCGAGATCGCCGAGCCGGAAGACAGCATTCAGATATCCGTCGAACGCGCCGTCCCGCCGGATCGGGTAATAGACGGCCACACCTTGTCCGCCCTGAAACAAATCGACGACGCCCGTGGCGCGCGGCGCGTCGCTTCGCGCGGCGTCTTCGAGCAGCGCCATAACCGCGGGGCTTTGCCCGACGATTCGGCCCAGGGCGTTGCGATTGGGCGCTTCGGGCCACACTTGAACGATCCGGCGTTCCGCGTCGATCCAGTTGACGGCCAAATAACCCCCGGAACTTCCGTCGACGAGTGCTGCGGCGGTTTCGAAACTCCCGCCGATCGCAACCGATCCGTTGCGTATCGCGTCGTGGAGCACCGACAAGCCGCGCAATCGCAACGCGACCTTGCTGCCGACGGATCGTGCCACGGTCTGCGCGATGCTGTGGAACGAATCGATGTTCCTCGCGGTTTCGTTCTGCCATTCGCGCATCGCCATAAGGCTCGCGAACGTGGAAAGAACCGCGCTCACGATGAAACCGGCAAATGCGTATTTCGTGGTGGTTCGCGAGAAGGTCATTGCGTTTCGTATTTATTCGACCACAACCGCGATACCATAGGGGGCGGTCCCGTAATTCCAAAGAGCGTCGATTTGTCGCGCAGCGACTGTTTCGGACTGGAACGAGTTTGATTCGCAGTCGATGTGGACGCACGCGCCCGAACGTGATTTAAGCGCGACCTCGATGCGCCGGGCGAAGGCCGAAGCTTGCCCTGCCATGGGTTATTTCAGCCAGGACATTGGTAAATCTCGAAGGAAATTGCGCGATGCTCGATCCTAGCCTGACCGCCGCTTACATCGTCCTGGCGGCGGCTTTGGCGTTTTCGCCGGGGCCGGACACGATGTTCGTCGTCGCGAGCGGCATGCGGCACAAGGCGAAGGGCGCCGTCGCGTCGGCGCTCGGCATCGGCGCCGGTTCGTTTTTTCACGCGATCTTCGCGGCACTCGGCGTATCGGCGGTGATCGCGGCTTCGCCCGTCGCGTTCGAGACGATGAAAATCGCCGGCGCCTTGTATCTCGCCTGGCTCGGCGTTCAAGCGATCCGATCGTTCTTGCGCAACGACCGATCGGCGGCACTCGCGCAGAAAATCCAAGACGTCTCCGTGTGGCGGGTTTTCTTGCGCGGGTTCTTCACGAATATTCTGAACCCGAAAGTCATCGTCTTCTATTTGGCGCTGCTGCCCCAATTCGTCAGCGTGCAATTGGGGCATGTCGGGCTTCAGGTGTTCCTGCTCGGCTGCATCCATAACGCCATCGGCTTGACGTTCCTGCTCGCGGTCGGGCTCGCCGCCGGCAAAGCGTCGGGCTGGCTCGCCCGGACGCGCTTCGGAAGCTGGCTCGACGGGATCGCGGGCGTGTTCTTTATCGGCTTGGCCGCACGGCTCGCCTTGACCGGCCGGCCGAACGATTGAATCCGCGCGTGTCGCGGCGCCCGCCGCCGGTCTGGACGCAAGCGCCCTAACGTGATTTAAGCGCGGCCTCGACGCGCCGGGCGCCCCGCCCGGCGTTTCTTTTGGAACGCCCGCGACACATGATCCGCCTCGACAACATCTCCAAGCGCAACGGCGCGCAAATTCTGTTCATCGAGGCGTCGGCCGTCCTCAATCGCGGCGAGAAGATCGGCCTTGTCGGCCCCAACGGGGCGGGCAAGACGACGATCTTCCGCCTGATCGCGGGCCAAGAGCCGCCGGACGAAGGCCAGGTGATGGTCGAGCGCGGCACCACGATCGGTTATTTCAGCCAGGATGTGGGCGAAATGTCCGGGCGCAGCGCCGTCGCCGAAACGATGGATGGGGCGGGCCCCGTGTCGGAAGTCGCGGCGGAGCTGCGCAGCCTCGAAGCCAAAATGGGCGATCCCGATCACGCCGACGAACTCGACACGCTGGTCGAACGCTTCGGCGAGGTCCAAGCGCGGTTCGAGGAGTTGGGCGGCTACGCGCTCGACGCGCGCGCGCGCGAAACCCTGGCGGGGCTCGGCTTCAGCCAGGAGATGATGGACGGCGATGTGGGCATGCTGTCGGGTGGCTGGAAGATGCGCGTGGCACTCGCGCGCATTCTGCTGATGCGGCCCGACGTGATGCTGCTCGACGAGCCCAGCAACCATCTCGACATCGAAAGCATCATCTGGCTGGAAGCGTTCCTGAAGAATTATGACGGCGCGTTGATGATGACCGCGCATGATCGCGCCTTCATGAACCGCGTCGTCGGCAAGATCGTCGAGATCGACGGCGGTACTCTCAACACCTATTCCGGCGACTACGAATTCTACGAAGCCCAGCGCGCGCAGAACGAAAAGCAGCAGCAGGCGCAGTTCGAGCGCCAGCAGGCGATGCTGGCCAAGGAAATCAAATTCATCGAGCGTTTCAAGGCGCGCGCCAGCCACGCCGCCCAGGTGCAAAGCCGGGTGAAGAAGCTCGACAAGATCGAGAAGATCGAGCCGCCGCGCCGCCGCCAGACCGTCGCGTTCGATTTTCCCGCCCCGCCGCGCTCGGGCGACGATGTCGTGACGTTGAAGGGCGTGGCCAAAGCCTACGGCGCGAAGAAGATCTACGACGGTTTCGACCTGATGATCCGGCGCAAGGAGCGTTGGTGCGTGATGGGTGTCAACGGGGCCGGCAAGTCGACGCTATTGAAACTCGTCACCGGTTCGACCGAGCCCGATGCGGGCATCGTCACGCTCGGCGGTTCGGTCAAGCTCGGCTATTTCGCCCAGCACGCGATGGAATTGCTCGACGGCGACAACACGGTTTTCGAACAGCTCTCGAACGCGTTTCCGCGCGCGGGCCAAGGCAGTTTGCGCACGCTCGCCGGTTGCTTCGGCTTCTCGGGCGACGATGTGGAGAAGCGCTGCCGCGTGTTGTCGGGCGGCGAGAAGGCGCGCCTCGTGATGGCGTTGATGCTCTACGATCCGCCGAATTTCCTGGTGCTCGACGAGCCGACGAACCATCTCGACATCGCGACCAAGGAAATGCTGATCGCGGCCTTGGCCGATTACGAAGGGACGATGCTGTTCGTCTCCCACGACCGGCATTTCCTGGCGGCTTTGTCCAACCGCGTGCTCGAAATCACGCCCGACGGCGTGCATCGCTACGACGGCGGTTATGTCGAATACGTCGCGCGCACGGGCCAGGAAGCGCCGGGCCTGCGCGGCTAAGCGCCGCGCGCGGCTTTGCGCGCGTTTTTCCGCCGGTACATTTCCGCATCGGCTTGCGCCATCGCCGCGTCGAAATCCGCGGCGGCATCGGCGTCGATCGCGGCGAAGCCCGCGCTGAATTCGATGGCGGCGGGGAAACCCGTTTCCGTGACGCGCGCGACGATAAGCGTCCGGATGCGCGCGATCACCGCGTCGATCCGGTCGGCCGGACAATCGATCAGCAACGCCGCGAACTCGTCGCCGCCCAGCCTTGCCGTTACGTCGGCATCGCGCACCGAACGGCGCAGCGCGTCGGCGAACACGCGCAACGCCGCATCGCCGGTCGCGTGACCGTAGGTGTCGTTGATCGCTTTGAACTTGTCGAGGTCGAAGGCGATTGCGGCCATCGGCAGCTTCAAGCGCCGCGCCAGGCTAAACGCCTTTTGGCCTTGCGCCGCGAAGCCGCGCCGGTTCGTCAAGCCGGTCAACTCGTCGACCGTCGCTAAATGCATCGCCGCCAGTTCGCGTTCCAGCACGGCGGCAAGATCGCGTAGCGCCGCGCGATCTTCGGCGGGGAAATCGCGCGGTGCGGTATCGATGATACAAAGCGTGCCGATCTTAAGGCCGCCCGCGACGCGCAGCGGCTGGCCCGCATAGAAGCGGATGAACGGCGCGCCGATCACCAGCGGATTATCGGCGAAGCGCGGATCATCGTAAGTGTCTTCGACCACGAAAATCTCGTCGCCCAAAATCGCGTGGCCGCAAAACGACACGTCGCGCCCGGTTTCGCGCACCGGCAGGCCGATACAGGCCTTGAACCATTGCCGGTTCGCGTCGACCAAGCTCACCAGCGCGATCGGCACGTCGAACATCTTTTTGGCGAGCCGCACGATGCGGTCGAATTGCTCTTCGGGCGGCGAGTCGAGGATCGCCAGATCGGCCAAAAGCCGCAGGCGTTCGTCGTCGTCGGGGGGCAAAGCGGGGGCGAGCAAAGGCGTCTCCATCCGTCTTCGGCGGAACGCCGAACATACTATGGCAGATGTTTCGCTTCGGTAAATCGCGCCCCCTATTCGCCGAATTCGCATGGTAGTTTTGCGGCGCATGTTTTCCGGTCTCGGCCATTTCTTGGGGCGTTTGGCGCGCGCGTTATTCGCGATCCCGGCCGTGCTCTACTTCCTCCTCGCCGATCTGGTCATGTGGGCGATCGCGCCCATTCTCAACCTGCTGGCGAAGCTCGCCTTCTGGCATCGCGTGGAGCAGGCGATCGCCGCGTTACCGGCATACGGCGCCTTGCTCGTGCTGGCCGTGCCCGTCGTGTTGCTGGAGCCGCCCAAGGCGGTCGCGCTGTGGTGGATGGCGACGGGCAAGTTCTGGCCGGGGCTCGCCCTGCTGCTCGCCGCCAAGGCGTTCGAGTTCGCGGTGATCTTGCGCCTGCACGCGATCGCAACGCCGAAATTGCTGTCGATCCCGTGGTATGCGTGGCTGCATCACGCGGTACTGGCGTTGCGCGCGAAGCTCTATGCCGCGTTGATGACCCTGCCGGGCGCGCTGGCGGCGTTGCGCGTCGCGCGGGAAACGGCCCGCGCGGTGCGCGATACCGTGCGGCGATGGATCGCCCCGTGGCGGCGCAGATGATATTGGCGTCCCTGGCGGCGCTGCGACATAAGGTCACGACGCGACGCAAAAATGCTGCGCCATCCGACGTAGCATTTCAGATTGGGCTCATGTAACGGCATCACATTCGCCGATCTCGAAAATACAATCGGAGTTCCTCTCGAATGCGCATCTCGACCAAACTCGCCGTCATCCCCGCACTCGCTTTGATCGGCATGGCGATCGTCGCGGGCACGGCGCTGACGGTGTTCAACAGCCAGATGCGCGACGACGCGGGCCGCCGCAGCCAGGCGATCGTCGACGCGGCGGTGTCGATCGTCGCGAAATTCGAGACGGACGCGAAGGAAGGCCGCTTGGCCGTCGACGCCGCGAAGGCGGGCGCGCTGGCCGCGCTGAAGGCGTTGCGCTACGGCGACAACGACTATGTCTGGGTGCAGGATGGCGCGCCAAACGTCATCATGCATCCCTTCCGCCCCGATCTCGACGGCAAGAGCGTGGCCGAGGTTAAGGACCCGACCGGCAAGTTCCTGTTCCGCGAATTCGCGACCAAGGTGCGCGAAGCGGGGGCGGGGTTCGTGCCGTATCTGTGGCCCAAGCCCGGCTTCGAGAAGCCGGTCGAGAAGATCTCCTTCGTGCGCGGCTTCCAGCCCTGGGGCTGGATCGTCGGCTCGGGCGTCTATGTCGACGACATTCAGGCCGAACTGATCCGCAAGGCGATGATCCTGGGCGCCATCCTGATCGTCGCGGGCGGCGTCATTTTCGCGATCGGCTTCGTGCTGTCGCGCTCGATCGCGCGCCCGTTGAACGCCAAAGTCGCGCTGATCGGCGAAGTCGCCGACGGCAAGCTCGACGTGACCGTGCCGGACACCGATCGTCCGGACGAGATCGGCGAATTGGCGCGCGCTTTGGCCGTGTTCGTCGAGAAGGGCCGCGCGCAGCGCAAGCTCGAACAGGCGGCGGAAGCCGAACGCGAAGCCAAAGCGCGCCGCCAAGCCGCGGTCGAGCAATTGACGGCGGATTTCAACACCGCCGTGTCGAGCGTGCTGCAAACCTTGTCGGCCGCGGCCGACGAAATGCAGGCGACGTCCAAGACGATGACCGACACCGCCGACACGACGCGCAGCCAAGCCGAAACCGTGTCGCGCGCGGCGACCGCGTCGTCGGAAAATCTCGCGACCGTCGCGGGCGCGACCGAGGAAATGCTGGCGACCGTGCGCGAAATCGGCCGCCAGGTCGAAGACGCGACCAAGATCGCCGCCGACGCCGTGGGTGAGACCGAAAAGACCGACCGTATCGTTGCGGGGCTGGTCGATGCGGCCGCCCAGATCGGCGACGTGGTGAAGCTCATCAACGACATCGCGGGCCAGACGAATCTGCTGGCGCTCAACGCCACGATCGAAGCCGCGCGCGCGGGCGAAGCGGGCAAGGGCTTCGCGGTCGTCGCGTCGGAGGTCAAGAACCTCGCCAACCAGACATCCAAGGCGACCGAGGAAATCGCGGCGAAGATCAAGGCCGTGCAAAGCGCCACGGGCGAGGCGAGCTCGTCGCTCGCCAACGTGTCCAAGATCATCGGGCAGGTCAGCCAGATCTCGTCCGCCATCGCCGCCGCCGTCGAGGAGCAGGGCGCGACGACGCAAGACATCGTGCGCAACGTCCAGCACGCCAGCGATTCGACCCGCTCGGTCACCGCGTCGATCGATCACGTCTCGCAAGCCGCCGCCGAAACCGGCTCGGCCGCCGGCGAAGTGCTGAATGCGGCAAGCGATCTGTCGAAACAGGCCAGCGAGCTGCGTAGCGAGGTCGAAGAATTCCTCGACTCGATGCGCAACGCGGGCGAACGGCGCATGTTCGAGCGTCACGATTGCAACGTCGCGTGCCGCATCGAATATGCCGGCCGCACGAATGACGCCAAGCTGCTCAACGTCTCCAGCGCCGGTGCGTTGGTCGACGGCGCGCTGGATGCGCCGATCGGCACCCAATTGCGGGTGACGCCGGTGGGTTTCGCCGAAGCGCTGATCGGGCGCGTCGTGCGCCGCAATGCGGATGGTGTGGGCATCAGCCTCAACCAGAACGAAGCCGTCCGGCGCGTGGTCTCGGCGCTGGTCGCCAAGCAGGCGGCGTGACGCGCAAGGTTGCCATTATCGGGGCGGGCCCCGCCGGGTTGTTCGCCGCGCAAGTCCTGGCACAAGCGGGGCTGGCCCCGGTCGTGTTCGACCTTATGGCCGCGCCGTTGCGCAAATTCCTGCTCGCCGGGCGCGGCGGTTTGAATCTGACGCATGGCGAAGCGCTCGATCCGTTCCTTGCGCGCTATGCGGGCGCCGCGCCGAACTTGGAAGCGGCGATCCGCGACTTTCCGCCTGCGAAATTGCGCGAATGGGCCGATGGGTTGGGGGCCGAAACCTTCGTCGGCTCGTCCAACCGCGTATTTCCCAAAGCGATGAAGGCCTCGCCTTTGGCGCGCGCGTGGCTGCGCGAACTTTCGCGGCTGGGCGTGGAACTGCGCGCGCGGCATCGCTGGATCGGCTGGACCGACGATGGCGCGTTGCGTTTCGAAACGCCGGACGGCGACGTCACGTTCAAAGCCGACGCGACGATCCTGGCGCTGGGCGGGGCCAGCTGGCCCAAGCTCGGCTCGGATGGCGCATGGGTCGATACACTCGCCGCGCGCGGCGTGAATGTCGCGAAATTGCAGCCGTCGAATTGCGGTTTCGTCGCAACATGGTCGGCGCATCTGGCCGCGAACCACGCGGGCACGCCGCTCAAACGCATCGCGATCGCGTTCGGCGATAAGCGCGCGCGCGGCGAAGCGATGCTGACGCGCGAAGGCATCGAAGGCGGGGCGATCTACGCGCTGTCGGGGCCGTTGCGCGACGCGATTTTGCGCGACGGCTACGCGACCGCGCGGATCGATCTCGTACCCGATATGAGCTTTGCCGAACTGCACGCCAAGCTCGACAAGCCGCGCGGGACAAAATCCTTCGCCACCTGGGTGCGCCGCGCCGTGGCGCTGCCGCCCGCCGCCTTGGCGCTGCTGCAGGAAGACCGCAACGTCGCCAAGCTCGACGCTTCGGGCGTGGCGGCGGCGATCAAATCGGTGCCGATCACGCTGGTCGCGATGGCGCCGATCGACCGCGCGATTTCCTCCGCCGGCGGTGTGGCTTTCGGCGGGATCGACGCGCACTACATGCTGCGCGATCTGCCGGGCGTGTTCGTCGCGGGCGAAATGCTCGATTGGGAAGCGCCGACCGGCGGGTATTTGCTGCAAGCCTGTTTCGCCACCGGTCACGCGGCGGCCAAGGGCGTTCTCGCGTTTCTTGAATCCGGACGATAGTCTTCCAGTCGGCATGACCGATCTGCAAAACATCGTCGACGAGATCCACGCCGAACTGGCCCCGCGGCGCGGCGAAGGCAAGGTCGCGGATTACATCCCGGCTTTGGCGCGGGTCGACGCCAAGAAATTCGGCCTCGCGGTCGTCGATCTCGATGGCAAGGCGGCGATCGCGGGCGACGCGAAAACGCCGTTCTCGATCCAGAGTATCTCGAAGGTCTTCACGCTGACGATGGCGCTGGGCCGGTCGGGTGCGGAGCTTTGGACGCGGGTCGGGCGCGAGCCGTCGGGCTCGCCGTTCAATTCGATCGTGCAGCTGGAGGCCGAGCGCGGCATTCCGCGCAATCCGCTGATCAACGCGGGGGCGCTGGTCGTGACTGACACGCTGCTCGACGGGCGCGGGCGGGACGAGACGGCCGCCGATATTCTGGCGTTCATGCGTGAACGTGCAGGCGGCGAACCCGTCACGCGCGACGCGGAAGTCGCGGCTTCGGAAGCGGCGACGGGGTTCCGCAACGCCAGCCTTGCGAATTTCATTCGCGCCTTCGGCAATATCCATAATCCGATCGACGACGTGCTGGCCGTCTATTTCGGCCAATGCGCCATCGCGGCGAGCTGCCTTGCCTTGGCGCGCGCGGGGCTCTACCTCGCCAATGAAGGCGTCGATCCGTTGGCCAAGCGCCGGGTGATCGACGCGGCGGGTGCGCGGCGTATTTGCGCGGTCATGATGACCTGCGGCCATTACGACGCGTCGGGCGATTTCGCCTTCCGCGTCGGCCTGCCGGGCAAAAGCGGCGTGGGCGGTGGCATTCTGGCCGTGGCGCCCAAACGGGCGGCAATCGCGGTCTGGTCGCCGGGGCTGGGGACGGCGGGCACATCGTTGCTGGGCGGGCTGGCGCTGGAAAAACTCGCCGCGCGGACCGGCTGGTCGGTGTTCTGAGACGTGCCAGTTCGCGGGCGTCCTGCTAGGGTGCGCCCGTTCACCCCGGGGCGCCCCCATGCTGCTGAATTGCGTCGCCTATCAGGAGGGCAAGAAGCTCTCCGACATTCCCGTCGAACGGATCAGCGAAGTCCTGCACACGCCCGGGACCTTCGTTTGGGTCGCCATGCGCGATCCCGACCAGGCGGAGATGGAGGCGATGCGCCGCGAATTCGGCCTGCACGAATTGGCGGTCGAAGACGCGCTGCGCGGCCATCAGCGCCCGAAGATCGAGGAATATGGCGACTCGCTGTTCGCGATCATTCAGCTCGTGGATATCGAGGGTGGCGAATTATCGGTCGGCGAGGTCGCGGTGTTCGTCGGCCCGAACTACGTGTTGTCGGTGCGCAGCCGCGCCAAGCAGACCTTCCTGGGCGTGCGCGACCGTTGCGAGCGCGAGCCGCATCTGTTGAAGCAGGGCGCTTCCTTCGTGCTCTACGCGCTGATGGACGCCGCGGTCGATCGCTATTTCCCGGTCGTCGATGCGCTGGAGACCGAGCTTGAGGCGATCGAAGACCGGATCTTCGAAAAGGGCGGCCAGCGCGCGAATATCGAACGGCTTTACGAATTGAAGCGCAAGGTCATGTGCCTGCGCCACGCGGTGGTGCCGTTGATCGAAGGGGTCAGCAAGCTCTATGGCGGGCGCGTGCCCGCCGTGTGCACGCATAGCCAGGAATATTTCCGCGACGTCTACGACCATCTGCTGCGCATCAACGCGTCGATCGACGATTTGCGCGACACCGCGACGACTGCGATGCAGGTGAACCTGTCGATGGTCACGATCGAAGAAAGCGAGGTCAACAAGCGCCTCGCGGCTTGGGCCGGTATCTTCGCCGTCGCCACCGCCTTCGCCGGCATCTGGGGCATGAACTTCAAAAACATGCCGGAGCTCGACTGGGATTACGGCTATCCGGCCGCTCTCGTCACGATCGCATTGGCGTGCGGGCTGCTCTATCGGCGCTTCAAGAAGACGGGCTGGTTGTAAGGCACCAGCATGGCCGTCGCCGTTATCGACGCCGATTCCAGGCTTTCGACCGCGCCGTTGCCCGGCGGCGGCAAGCCGCTGCTATTGGCGTTGATCGCGTCGATCCTGCTGCATTTGCTGCTGCTGTTTCTATGGGTCGGCGCCGAACGGCGCGATTTGCCGCCGGCCGAGCCCGAGATCGTCGCGATCCCGATGGAATTTATCGAACCGCCGCCGCCGCCCGCACCGCCGCCGCCCGCACCGCCGCCGGCGCGCGAGGCGCCGCGCGTGCCGCAACCGCCGCCCGCACCGCAAGTCGCACCACCGCCGCCGCCGCCTTTGCCGCCGCAGCTTGAAACCGCCACACCGGCCGAACGGTCGAGCTCGCCCACGCCCAATGCGCGGCCTGAAACCGTGCCGCCGATCGACCGGCGCGCGACACCCGCCCCGTCGCCATCGCCCGCCAATCGCGAGGCGGTTGCGCCGGAGCCGCCCGCCGCCGCTGCCGAGGCGCCGCCCGTGCCGACCTCGCCCGACGGGCTTGCCCCGCCGCCGCCCGCCCCGGTGCCGCGCCGCGCGGCCCCGGCCGCCCCGCCCGCCCAGCGCCCGGCGCAAGTGCAGGACGAAGCGCGCCCGACCGTCGGCGGCGGCGTGCCGTCCGAAAAAGTCACCCAGGCGGAAACGGATTTCCTGCTCGCGCAGATCCTGCGCAACTGGATGCTCGATTACAGCAATCCGCGCTTCGCGAAGATTCAGATTTCCTTCTTTTTCATCATCGAACCCGACGGCATGTTGCGCGACGAGATGAACGCGCGCGCACCGCTCGACTACCGGCGGATCATCGGCGACTACGACGCGATCGTCGCGGCATCCGCGCGCAATCCCGAAGCGCGCGACGCGCGCTCGTTGCTCGAATCCTTCGTCGTCGCCGCGCGCGCGGCCCAGCCCTTCGCCCGCCAGCCGGGCGCGCCGCCTGTTACACAAGCGCGCATGCTGGAAATCCGCTTCGTGATGGGCGACCTGCCGCCGCGCAGGTAAGAATAAGCGGCGTTTCGACGCTCATAAGGGGAGGGAGCCATGCGAATTCCGGTTGGTGCCTTCGTTGCGTGCATCGCTTGTGTCGCGTTCGCCGGATCGGCCTTCGCCGATGCGATCGATGGGGATTGGTGTTCGACCACGTCGCGCCGTCATCTCAATATCGCCGGGCCCAAGATCGTGACGCCGGCCGGCAAAGCGATCGACGGCGATTACCGCCGTCACGATTTTTCGTATTTGGCGCCGGCGGGCGAACGCGAAGCGGGCAAGCGCGTCGCGATGCGCTTGGTCAACGACCGCACCATGTTGTTCCGGCCCGAAGGTGCTGCGAGCGACGAAGTGTGGGAACGCTGCGCGCGGCCGACAAGCTGAAATGGCGGTTCTGATCGCTTTTGCCGGCCTGCCGGGAACCGGAAAATCGACGATCGCCAAATTGCTGGCGCGCGCGATCGGTGCGGTCTATTTGCGCGTCGATGCGATCGAAGGCGCGTTGCGCAGCCTCGATCCCGGCCGCGCGATCGGGCCCGAAGGCTACGACATCGCGGCCGCACTCGCCGTTTCCAATCTGGAAACCGGGCGGGACGCGATTGTCGATTGCGTCAATCCGTGGCCGTTGACGCGCGAGGGTTTCCGCCAAGCGGCGCGTCGCGCGCATGCCGAATTTCTGGGCGTGGAGATCGTCTGCGCCGATGCGGGCCTTCATCGCGAACGTTTGGAAGGCCGGATGAACGATCTGCCCGGCGTGCCGAAAGTCGAATGGTCGGCCGTCGTCGCGCGCGACTATCGCCGGTGGGACGACGCGGATATTCGCGTCGATACGGCCGCGACTTCCGCATCTCAAGCCGCGGAAATACTGGCTTCGCGCGTGCGCGGCGTCGTGCCGCGACATTGAATCGTTCGGCGCCGACCGTCGTAAAAACCCGGATTTCCGGTGTTTTTCGGATCGGAAGCGCAAGAAATACCGATTCCATCGGCATTTCTCATTTTTTTGTGCTTGCCCCGAATCGGTCGAAGGGGCATACCGATTCGCAGCCACCCTCTCCGATTCGCTTCGAATCGCCCGTAAATCCGGGCTTTGATGCGGGTGCGAGGGGATGGGGGCGGCGCAACTCGAAGGTTCGATGAACGGCGCGATAGCGCGTTCGAAGTCCGCTCGGGGGCGTCGAAAAGGAAGAAACCCGTTAGAGGAGGCCTACCTCAATGGCCGAGAAGCAGGAAGTCGTTACGCTCAAGGCGATCGCGTATGAGCTCGCTGAGAAGCATGAGATCCCCAAGAAGCAGTCGGTCGAGATCCTCGACGGCTTCGTCGCCGCGCTGACGAAGAGCCTGAAGAAGGGTGCCAAGATCCGCGTTCCGGGCCTGGGCATTTTCCAGGTTCGCAAGCGTCCGGCGCGCCTCGGCCGTAACCCGGCCACGGGCGAGCAGATCAAGATCAAGGCGTCGAAGAAGGTCGCTTTCCGCGCCGCCAAGGATCTCAAGGAAGCCGTCTAAGCTTTCTTGCCCGGCTTTCGGGCCGGAATAAAAGCGCGGGGACGCATCGCCGTTCCCGCGCTTTTTCTTTTGGGCCCGGTTCTTTTGCCCAATTTTTGAACTTCACGTCGCGGCCGGTTCCATGACTTGAAACCGCCTGCTTTTGTAATCACATCGCCGCCGTCGGTTTTATTGCATCGCGGAACGGTACTCCGGCGCAATCTTCAGGTTGCCCAAGGCGGGTGTATCGCATTAATCTGCCCCCCATAATTCCAACGGGGGAAACACCTATGGCTGGCGTATCTGTACGTGACGTTCGCAAGGCTTATGGCAACACGGCCGTCATTCACGGCGTGGACGTCGAAATCGCGGACGGCGAATTCGTTGTTCTGGTCGGTCCCTCGGGCTGCGGCAAGTCGACCCTGCTGCGTATGATCGCGGGTCTGGAGGAAATCTCCGGCGGCGAAATCTCGATCGGAAACCGGGTGGTGAACCACCTGCCGCCGAAGGAACGCGACGTCGCGATGGTGTTCCAGAACTATGCGCTGTATCCGCACATGACCGTGCGCGACAACATGGCGTTCTCGCTGACGCTGCGCAAAGCCGACAAGGCCGAGATCGACAAGCGCGTGAAGCGCGCGTCCGAGATTCTGAACCTCGAGAAGTATCTCGACCGTTACCCGAAGCAGTTGTCGGGCGGTCAGCGCCAGCGCGTCGCCATGGGCCGCGCGATCGTGCGCGACCCGCAGGTGTTCCTGTTCGACGAACCGTTGTCGAACCTCGACGCCAAGCTGCGCGTCGCGATGCGCACGGAAATCAAGGCGCTGCACCAGCGCCTGAAGACCACGACCGTCTACGTCACGCACGACCAGATCGAAGCGATGACGATGGCCGACCGCATCGTCGTCATGCATGACGGCATCGTCGAGCAGATCGGCACGCCGCTCGAGCTGTACGACAGCCCGGCGAACCTGTTCGTCGCGGGCTTCATCGGCTCGCCGGCGATGAACTTCCTGAAGGCCAAGGCCAATGGCGGCGCGGTCGAACTGCCCGGCGGCTTGAAGGTTCAGGCCCCCAAGGGTGCGGGCTCCGATCTCAAGGTCGGCATCCGGCCCGAACACCTCACGCTCGCCACCGGCGGTGAAGGCTTGCCGGCGACGGTCAAGGTGATCGAGCCGACGGGTGCGGAAACGCTGGTGCTGTTCGAAATCGACGGTCAGGACACGACCGCCGTGTTCAGCGAGCGTCATGCCTTCCGTCCGGGCGAGCACATCAAGCTCACGCCCAAGCCCGGCATGTTCCATGTGTTCGACGCCGCTTCCGGCCGTCGTCTCTAATGGCGCTGCATCTTTACGCCGCGAACACCTCCAACGCGCAGCGCGCCAGCTGCGCGTTGGAGGAATTCGGTTTGCCCTACACGCTGCATAAGCTCGACCTGTCGAAGGGCGAGCAAAAGACGGCGGAATTCCTGGCGATCAACCCGGCGGGCCAAGTGCCCGCCATGGTCGATGACGCGGCCGGCGTGAAGCTCGCGCAGTCTTGCGCGATCCTGCTCTATCTCGCCGACAAGACCGGCAAGCTGCTGCCCGCCGCCAAGAAGGCGGATGTGCTGCGCTTGGTCGCCTATGCGGCGTCCGATGTGTCGGGTGCCGTCGGCGCCTATATCGGCTTCTCGATGTCGAAGCTCGCCGACAAGCCGGCCCCCGTGGGCGAATGGCTCGCCGCGCGCGTCGCGACGGCGCTGGGCCAGGCCGACAAGGCGCTCGCCGATGGCCGCCCGTTCATCGCGGGCGACGAATTCACCATCGCCGATCTCGCCCTTGCCCCGGCCGCGCGCCGGGCGAAGGACATACCCGGCGTGGCGGACCTCGCCCATCTCCAGGCCTATATCGCGCGGGTTTTCGCCCGCCCGGCGATGGCCAAGGGTCTGGCCGCCCTGGCCTAAGCTTCGGCGCGGCTTCGCCATAAATCCGGCGGATTCGGCGGTAGAATCCGCCTATGTCGAGTCGCAGAATCTCCCGGCGCGAGCCGAGCTTCGAACGGTCCGCCGCCGATACGGCCGAACGCGGGGATTCCTTGCGCGCCGACCCGGAATCGCGACCGCCAAGGCGGAGCCCCAAGCCCAAGCGCGCCAAAGCCGACAAATCCGCCAAGAGGCGCGGCGGCGGCGGCGGCCGCTTTGGCAAGATCGCGAAATTCGCCCTCAAATGGGGTCTCGTCGTTGGCATTTGGGGCGGTATCGCAGGGGCCGGGGCGCTCGCCTATTTCGCGCTGACCCTGCCGCCGATCGATCGGATCGAGCGTTTCGACCGCCGCCCGGCGATGACTTTCGTCGATGCGGGCGGCGACACGGTCGCGACCTATGGCGATCTCTATGGCGGTCTCGTGCGCCTGGACGAGATGCCGGCCTATCTGCCGATGGCCGTGTTGGCGACCGAGGATCGGCGCTTCTACGAGCATTTCGGCGTCGATCCGCGCGGCATCGCGCGCGCTTTCGTCGCCAATCTTCAGGCGGGTCGCGTCGTGCAAGGCGGCTCGACGATCACCCAGCAGCTCGCCAAGAACGTGTTTCTCGACAACGACCGTTCGGCCGAGCGCAAGATCCGTGAATTGCTGCTCGCCTTCTGGCTGGAGCGCAAATTTACCAAGGAACAGATCCTCACGCTCTATTTGAACCGCGTCTATCTGGGGGCGGGCACCTATGGTGTGGAAGCCGCCGCGCGGCGCTATTTCGGCAAATCGGCGCGCGAGGTGAATGTCCACGAAGCCGCGATCATCGCGGGGCTTCTGAAAGCGCCGTCACGCTTGGCACCCACCGCCAGCCTGCCGCGCGCCAAGGCGCGCGCCTCCGACGTGCTCGACAATATGGTCGAGGCGGGATTCTTGACATCTACCCAGCGCCAGACGGCGGGCACGATGCCGGTGTCGAGCCCCAGCTTCACCCAAGCCCAGCGCGGCAATCGCTATTTCACCGATTGGCTGCTCGATCAGGTGCAAGGCTTCGTCGGCTTCGCCGATCGGGATTTGACGATCGTCACCACGATCGATCAGCGCTTGCAGCGCGCGGCCGAAACGGCGCTCGCCGATATCCTCAACCGCGAAGGCCCGCGCGCGGAGGTCGAACAGGGCGCCTTCGTGTTGATGAAGCCCGACGGTGCGGTGCAGGCGCTGGTCGGCGGGCGCGATTACGCGACCAGCCCCTTCAATCGCGCGACCGAAGCGCGCCGCCAGCCCGGCTCGTCGTTCAAAACCTTCGTCTATCTCGCGGGCATCGAACATGGGTTGAAGACGACCGATATCGTGTCGGGTGCGCCGCTTCAGATCCGCGATTGGCGCCCGCAGAATATCGACGGGCGCGTCTTCGGCGATATGACCGTGCACGACGCGTTCGCGCGTTCGGTCAACACGGCCGCGATCCGCGTGGCCCAGCAGGCGGGCATCGACAACGTGCTGCGCACCGCGCAGCGTTTGGGCGTGGCCTCGCCCTTGCGCCGCGATCTGTCGATCGCGCTGGGCACGTCGGAAACCACGCTGCTGGAAATGGTTGCCGCCTATGCGCCTTTCGCCAATGGCGGCGAGGGCGTCATCCCGCATGCGATCACCGAAATCCGCGATGCGGGCGGCACCGTGCTGTATCGCCGCCAAGGCTCGGGCCCCGGCATGGTCGTCGAGAAACCGGCTTTGGCCGCGATGACCGAATTGCTGACGGCGGTGGTGAAGGAAGGCTCGGGCCGTGCGGCCGCGCTGGACCGGCCGACCGCCGGCAAAACGGGCACGACGCAGGATTATCGCGACGCGCTGTTCATCGGCTTCACCGCCGATTACGTGGGCGGGGCGTGGTTCGGCAACGACGATCGCGACGATATGCGCCGCATCACTGGCGGTACGTTGCCCGCCCGGTTGTGGCGCAGCGTGATGCTCGAAGCGCATCGCGGCCTGCCCGCGCGCCCGCTGCCCGGCGATATCCCGATCGAACAACCGGGCTGGTTCGCGCGGCTGTTCCAATCGCTGCAAGCGCCGTCGGCGCCAACACCCGAATCGCAAGGCCAGGTCCTGCGCGTGCCCGCATCACCCAGCGCGCCCGCGCAACGCATGATCGACGAATCTCAGCGCGACTATCGCGGGCTATTGCCCGGCGATCCGGGCTACACGCCCAATCACGGCACCACCAACTAGCGTTTGGCGAGCAGCGCGAAGCTGACGAACGCGGCCGACCCGCAAGCAAGCACGATCGCGGGCAGGGCGGTCGTGCCGCCCGCATGCAACGCGCCGAACACGATGCCGGTGAAGGCCGCCGTCGCCATTTGCAGGAAACCCATCAGGGCCGACGCCGCCCCCGCCATCGTGGGATAGGGGCCAAGTGCGGCACCCTGGCCATTGGGCAGCACGATGCCCATGCCGGCCATATAGACCGCCATCGGCGCCGTTAGCAGCGTGGCGCCGATCAAGCCGGGTGTGGCGAAGCCGCCGGAAGCGACGAGCAGCATCGCCGCCCCGCCCGCGACGTTGAGGCAGGTGCCCAGCCGCAGCAATTTATCCGCGCCCCAGCTTTTGCTGAGCCGCACGGTCAATTGCGCGCCGACGACATAGCCGATCACGCAAATCAGGAAGAAGCCCGCGTATTCCGGCGGCGACAGGCCCAGCACCTCGATCAACACGAAGGGCGAGCCGGAAATGAAGGCAAAGAACCCGCCATAGCAAAGCGACACGACCAGCGCGTAGCCGAGATATGTGCGGCTGGCGAGCAGCAGCGCGAAATTGCGCAGCATGCGGCCGGGATCGGTCGCGGCGGGGTCCTTGTGCGCGTTGGTCTCGTCGAGACCGAAGACGAGCCCCGCTAGCAGCACCAGCGCGAAGCCGAGCAGCAGCACGAAATTCCAGCGCCAACCGAACGCGACTTCGATGAAGCCGCCGAAGATCGGTCCGATGGCGGGTGCGAACGCCATGATCGATCCGACGATGGCCAAAGCGCGCGCGGCGCCGTCGCGGCCATAGACGTCGCGCACGATCGCGCGGCCGAGCACCACGCCCGCACAGGCGCCGGCCGCTTGACCCGCCCGGCCCCAGATCAACGCTTCGATCGTGGGGGCGAGCGCGCAGGCGAGGCTGGCCGCCGTGTAGATCGCGATGCCCGCGATCGCCACCGGCCGACGGCCGTAACGATCGGATAGCGGGCCGTAGACGAGCTGCACGACCGCGAAAGCGCACATATAGGCGGACAGCGTGAGCTGCACGCGTGCCACGTCGGCGTCCAGCGCTTTACCGATCGCGGGCAGCGAGGGCAGATAAAGATCGGTCGACAGCGGCCCGATGGCCACCATGCCGACGATCAGCGCGAAGACGTAGCGCCCGGCGGTCATGCGTGTTTGCTCTCGGCGGGGGCGAGCCAGGCGAAGACCGCGACCAGAATCGATGCGGCCGCGATCGCCAACGCCATCGACCGCGCGCTGCCGTCGGCGAAAGCGGCGACGATCAATGTGACGCTGGCGCCCATCGCCATCTGCGCGAAGCCTTGCAGGGCGGCGGCGGTTCCCGCCATCTGCGCGAAAGGCTGCATCGCGGCGGCGAGGGCGGAGGGCAAGACGAGGCCGTAGCCGAACATATAGATCATCATCGGCGCGATCACGGTGGCCGGCGCTTCCAGCCCCAGCAACGTGACCGCCGCATAGGCCATGCCGCCGGCGAGCGCGCAACCCGCACCGATACGGGCCAGCTTATGCGACGGATCGCGCCCGGTGCGTTTGCCCGCGAGCGTGGAACCGGAGAAATAGCCGACCACCGTGAACAGCGGCATGAAGCCGAACAAGGCGGGGCTCATCCCGAAGCCGTCGATCATCACGAAGGGCAGGCCGGTCGCGAACGCCATCAGCCCGCCGAAGAATGCCGCGGTCAGCCCGGAATAGGCGATGTAGATCCGGCTGCGCAGCAAGGCGCCGTAATTCGTCATCAACCGGACGGGGTCGGTGGCGGCGGGATCGCGTTGCCGGATGCTTTCGTCGAGCCGCAGATAGGTGGCAAGCCCGATTCCAGCACCGATCAGCAGCAACGCGGCGAAGGCGGCGCGCCAGCCGAACAACACCTGCAACTGTCCGCCAAGAACGGGTGCGATGGCCGGGCCCGCCGCCATCGCCATGCCGATGAAGGCGAGGGTGCGCGCCCCTTGCACGCGATCGTAACGGTCGCGCACCACGGCGCGCGAAATCGTGACGCCTACGCAAGCGCCGATCCCTTGGATGAAGCGCCCGGCGATCAGAATGCCGATCGAGCCGGCGGTCATGCAGATGATGGTGCCCGCGAGATAGACGATCACGCCCGCGAACAGAATCGGCCGGCGGCCGAAGCGGTCGGAGAAGGCGCCCCAGAACAACTGCGCGACCGCGAATGACGCGAGGAACACCGTCATGGTCAGCTTGATCTCGCCCGCCGCCGCGCCCAAGGCCTGGGCGAGCGAGGGCAGCGACGGCGTGTAAAGGCCGATCGACAATTGCCCGAGGATCGAGATCAAGGTGAGCAACGCGATCGTGCCCGCCGTCGCGCGCGCTTGTTCAGCCATGCCGGTGGAGTTTCGTTCCGTGCTCGGCGAGCCAAGCCTTGGCGGCCCGATGATCGCCGTAGAGTTGTTCGACCGTCGCCCAGAAGCGGGGCCCGTGATTCATATGGGCCAGATGCGCCACTTCGTGCGCGACGACATAGTCCAGCACGAAGACGGGGGCGAGCACCAGCCGCCAGGAATAGGAAAGCCGCCCGCCCTGCGCCGCCGAACCCCAGCGCGATCTGGGGTCTGCTATGCGCACGGCGCGCACCGTCTTGCCGATGCGCTGCGCCGCGTCGCGGGATTTCGCCAGCAACACGGTTCGCGCTTGCGCGCGCAGGAAATCGCGCACCCGGCGCGCGACGAACGCCGCATCGCCGCCCACGCGTAGCGTGTCGCCGTCGAGGCGCGTCGGCCCGCCGCCCGGCTCATGTTCGACGCGCACGCGCTTGCCCAAAAAGTCGAATTCCGCGCCGGCCGCGAAGGGCGCCGATTCGGGTAATCTTTCGAGGCGCTTGCGCAGCCACTCGGCCTCGCGCCGGGCGAAGCGCAAGCCTTCCTCGATCGACACATGCCACGGCACGGTCAACGCGACCGCGCCATCGGTCGGATCGACGCGCAAGGAAATGCGCCGCGCGCGCGGATTGCGCGTCACGCGCACCTGCGTCGTCCGGCCGGGTTCGACCAGATCGGCGACGTCCAGCGTGCGCTTGCGGCCTTGTTGATCGCCGAGCCCGCGCGACAACCGGGAGAGGAGGGAGGACATCAAGCCCACGCCCCGTTTTATGGGCTTGCCCGTGACCGTTGCAAGCGCCGAAGATGGCCGGAAATAACCAACCGGGGGAGACCAAGTCCGATGCTGAAGCCCAACCAATTCAAACGTCGCCTTGCGACCGGCGCCAATCTGTCGGGCGTGTGGCTGCATTCGGCCTCGGCATCGACGGTCGAAGCGTTGGGCGATACCGGCTACGACTGCCTGATCGTCGACAACGAACACGGGCCATCGTCGCTCGAACAGACGCGCACGCAATTGCTGGCGTCGTTTCCCTATGATTGCGGCTTGTGCGTGCGCACGCCATGGAACGACCAAGTTTATTTGAAGCAATTGCTCGATCTGGGCGCCGACACGGTGATGATCCCGATGATCGACGATGCCGAGCAGGCCAAGGCGGCCGTGGCGGCGTGCCGCTATCCGCCCAAGGGAAGGCGCGGCTACGGCCCGTGGCGCGCGATGATGCGCGGCATTCCCTTGGCGAATTATATCGAGTTCATGTCCGAAAACCTGTTCGTCATGCTCCAGATCGAATCGGAAAAGGGTGTCGCGAACGCCGAGAAGATCGCGGCGGTCGAGGGCGTCGACATGATCATCGTCGGGCCCAACGATCTGTCGGGTTCACTTGGCGTGCCGCAGAATTTCGAATCGCCGGTGCTGGAGCGCGCGATCGACAAGATCATTGCGGACGCGCGCAAATCCAACGTACCGGTCGGCACCGTGCCGCACGGGCCGTGGGGGGCGAAGAAGCTGTTCGCGCGCGGCATGCGCTTCATCGCCGGCACGACCGAATTCGGCTTGATGCGCCGGGGTGCAAAAGCCGATCTCGCCGAAAACTTCTAGCGCTTACGCGGTTTCTTGAACGTCGCGACCAGTTCCAGATGGCCGGTCCATAGGAACTGGTCGACCGGCACGACGCGTTCGAGCTTATAGCCGCCCTCGACCATGATCTTCGCGTCGCGCGCGAATGTGACGGGATTGCACGACACGCCGATCACGGTGGGCACGCGCCCGCGCGCGAAATTGCGCGCCTGGGCTTCGGCCCCTTCGCGCGGCGGATCGAAAATCGCGGCGTCATAGGCTTCGAGTTCGGGCGGCGTCAGCGGCCGACGCTCGAGATCGCGCGTTTCCGACGTGACGCGCCCCGCGCGCTCGGCTTTGCGTGCGGCGGCGTCCAGCGCCAAGCGGGCGGGATCGTTGCCCTCGACCGCATGCACGCGGGCGTTCAACGGGAACGTGAACGTACCGAGGCCCGCATAAAGATCGGCGACGCGCTTGGCCTTGCCGATCGCGGCCACGATTTCCTCGACCAGAATGGCTTCGGATTCGCGAGCGGCTTGCAGGAAAGCGCCGGGCGGCGGTTCGACCGGCACGCCGGAAATATCGAGATGCGGAACGGCGCGTAAAACCACGATCTCGGGCGTCGCGCGGATATTCTTGCGCCAGGCGATGCGCGGGATATCGGCGGCGCGCGCGTATTCGGCCAGCTTCGCGCGGATACGCGCATCGGGCAGGCGGCCGGTGATCAGAACGTCGATGCCTTCCTTCGTCGCGGTCAGATGCAGATCGACGCGCTCGGACGCGTCCAGCGCTTCGCGCAACACGCCGCGCAAGCCCGGCAAGGCGGCGGCGAGGACGGGGCTCAACACTTCGCAATTCGTCACGTCGACGATATCGGCCGATCCGTCGCGATGGAAACCCAGCGCGACACCGCTTGCCGCGTTGACGGCGGCGAGATCGGCGCGCCGTCGCGTGCGCGGCGGGATGGATCGCAAAGGGGCGATCTCCGGCGACAGACCAACGCGATTGAGCGCTTCGCGCAGCAGGCCGGCTTTCCATTCGGCATAGGCGGCCGCTCCCAGATGCTGGATCGAACAGCCGCCGCAAGCGCCGAAATGCGCGCAAGGCGGCGCCACGCGATCCGGCGACGCGGCGAGGATTTCGACATTCTCGGCACGCGCACCTTTGCCGATCGTCGCGCGCACGCGCTCGCCGGGCAGCGCGCCGGGTACAATGACGCGCGAACCTTCCGCGGTCTTGGCGAGCCCGTCGCCGCCCGACCCGAGGGCGTCGATGGTGAGTTCGATCGTCGTCATTGTCAGCGCTGCGGACGCGCGGCGATGTCGAGACGGCCGGGACGCTTCTTCTTGAGCGCGAAGACGTAGGAGATGACTTCCGCCACGGCCTTGTACTGGTCGGGCGGAATCTCTTCTTCGAGGTCCACGGTGGCGTAAAGCGCGCGGGCGAGGGGCGGGTTCTCGACGATCGGCACCTGCGCTTCGGTCGCGATTTCGCGGATGCGAAGCGCGACGAGATCTACACCCTTGGCGACGCAGATCGGCGCCGGCGATTTGGATTCGTCGTAGCGCAGAGCGACCGCGTAGTGGGTCGGGTTGGTGACGATCACGGTCGCCTTGGGCACTTCGGCCATCATGCGCTTGCGCGCGCGTTCCATGCGCATCTGTTTGATGCGGCCCTTGATGACCGGATCGCCTTCGGCCTGTTTGTATTCCTCTTTGATTTCCTGCTTGGTCATGCGCAGGCGCTTCATGTGCTGGAAGCGCTGCCAGAAATAGTCGAGCCCCGCGATCACGGTCACGACCGAAATCACCGCGATCATCACCGCGATGGTCATGTCGCCCATGATCGGCCCCAGCTGCATCGGCGACATGTCGATGAAACGGTCGATGTCGTGCAGCTGGCCCGAGATCACGTGCCAGGCGGCCGCGCCCACGATGGTGATCTTGATCAGGCCTTTGATGAATTCGACCAGCGCATTGGCCGAGAACATGCGCTTGAAGCCGGTCGCGGGCGAAATCTTGGAGAATTTCGGGATCAGCGATTCTCCGGAATAGAGGAAGCCGTTCTGCAGCCATTGCGCGGCCATCGCGGCGAGAACGAGCAGCGCCAGCAACGGGCCGACGGCGATCAACGGCTCCAGCAGCGCGTGGCCGATGATGCGCTGCACGCCCATGATGGACAAATCCATCTCGTGCGGCCGCTCGATATAGGGCGTCATCGCCGAGGTGAGGCGCTTCCACGAATAACTCGCGAACAGCGACAGCGCCAAGGTCGCCGTCACGAACATCATCCAATGGGTGATCTCGCGCGAGGCGGCGACTTGGCCTTTCTCGCGCGCGTCTTCCAGCCGTTTGCCGGTTGGCTCTTCTGTTTTTGAGGAGTCGTCGTCGGCTTCTTCCGCCATGGCGCGATCCTAGGGCTGGAGCAAGAGCGGTTCGAGACGGTCCATCAAACCGCGCTCGAAGGCGAACATGGCGCCCGACATCGTGATCGCCAGCGCGAACAGCGCCACTGCGATGATCAAGGGCTGGGCGACGAAGAAGACCTGCATCTGCGGCATCAGGCGCGCGACCAGCGCCATGGCGAGGTTGATGATCAGGCCGAAGACGAGGAAGGGGGCGGAAATCTGCACGCCGACCAGGAAGGCGTTGGACGTCCAGCGCACGAAGGCTTCCGCCCAATCGCCGTAAGGCACGACCGAGCCCGGCGGGAACAACGCGTAGGAATCCGCCATCGCGCGCAGCAGCAGATGATGCATATCGGCGGTGAAGATGATCGCCAGCGCCGTGGCGACCATGATCGAGGACACGGCCGTGCCTTGCTGGCCGAAACCGGGGTCGAACAACGTGGCGGCCGCCAAGCCGCCTTGCTGCGCGATGATCGTGCCCGCGACCGTCAGGGCCGACAGGCTGAAGCGCGCGGCCAAGCCGATAAAGGCGCCGACCAGCGTTTCCTGGGCGAAGATGCCGGCGAACAGCAGCGGGCTTGCGGGCAAGGGCGGCAAGGTTCCCGCGACGACGGGTGTCACGATCGCCGTGATCGCCAGGGCGGCCCCCAAGCGGATGCGCATGGGCACGTAGACTTCGCCGAAACCGGGCATCGCCATTAACGCGGCGCCCACGCGTACCAGCACCGCGAAAAAGGCGAAGGCTTCCGCCGGCAGGATCGCGATCAGCGGATTGATAAGCGCATTCATCCCGCGCCGCCGATGCCGATGCCGACGGCTTTGGCCATCAGCTCGCGCGTGAACTCGATCAGCGTGTTCGACATGAACGGAATGGTCAGCACGAATACGGCCAGCAGGATCAGGATTTTCGGCACGAAGGTCAGCGTCTGTTCCTGCAGCTGGGTCAGCGCCTGGAACAGACTGATGACCAAGCCGACGACGAGGGCGGTCAGCATCAACGGTGCGGCGATCTTGAGCATGACCCAGACCGCTTCGCGGGAAATTCCAAGGACGTCGGCGGCGTTCATGCGCGAACGGCCCCTTCGCCGCTAGATTTGCATCCGAATGATTTCTTGATACGCGCCGACCACGCGGTCGCGCACCGCGACGGCTGTTTGCAGCGTGACTTCGGCGGCGGAAACCGCCTGCACGACCTGGGCGACGTCGGCTTTGCCCGCGAGGGCGCGCAGGCTCGCCTGTTCGCCCGCGCGCAAACTGCCCATCGTCGCCTTGGCGGCGTCGGCGAGGACGTCGCCGAAAGCCGGCACATCGCCCGAACCGCGCGCGTCGACGCCCGCGGATTTGCCGATGGATTGCGTGCCGGCGTAGGCGGCGGCGACGGCGGAGGGATTGATGGCCATTTAGCTTTGCGCCCCGTTTTCTATTAGCCGCGCAGCAGATCGATCGTGCGCATGATCATCGTCTTCGACGCGTCGATGACGTTGATATTCGCTTCGTAGCTGCGCTGGGCCTGGCGCATATCCATCGCCTCGATCAGCGTGTTGACGTTCGGCGCCAGCACATAACCTTCCTGGTCGGCGGCCGGGTGGCCCGGATCGTAGCGGCGCTGGAAGGCGGTCTTGTCGGTGCCGATGCGCGACGGGCGCACCGTCTCGGCGCCGAGCTGGCGGTCGAGCACGTTGCGGAAGCTGATCGTCTTGCGGCGGAACGGATCCGCACCCGGCGTTTCGCCGAGCGCATCGGCGTTGGCGATGTTTTCCGAGATCACGCGCATGCGCGTCGATTGCGCTTGCAGGCCCGACGCGGAAACCTTGATGGCTTTCTGGAGATCCATGATCCGATGTCCTTACTGGCCGGGCCGCCCGATGGCGGCGCGCAGCATGGCGATCTGACGGCGATAGATGTTGGTGGTGAGCTGATAGTCCATCGACGTGTCGGCGACCTTCATCAACTCGGTATCCATCTCGACCGAGTTGCCCGACAGCGTGGTTTCCTTCGCGCGCGGCGTATCGACGCGATGCGGCGGCGGGATCAGCTTGCTGACCTGATGCTGGCCCGACGTCGTCGTCGCGGACAAACGCTGCGTCTGGCCGCGCAACTCGGCGCGGAAATCGAGCGCGCGCAGATCGTGCGGCTTGTAATTGGGCGTATCGGCGTTGGCGATATTCTGCGCGAGCACCTGCTGGCGCTGGCTGAGCCAGTCCATGCGGCGGGAGATCATCCCGAACAGGGGCATACGCGAGAAATCCATAACGCGCCTGGGTTCCGTGAAAATCCACCGCTTTTCGCGGCGTTGACGGGGAGTATGACCCGTCGAAGGTTAACAGAACGTAAATTATCCCAAATTTTAGAGAATTTGAAGTCCTTTCGATTCGACCCCGGAATCAATACCTTGTGGTTAAGAGCCGAGTCGGATTCGAGGGCGAATTCAAGGTTAACCCCTCGGATTTCTTTGGTGAAACGCCTTTTAAGAAACTTTTAGCGGTTTTGTGGCCATCATGACCCTGCCGAGTTTCGTCGAAGGATCATCCGTCGTTTGGCCCGTCGCCCGCCCCGCAAGCCCTTCGACCCGGACGTCAACCGGGCCGTGGCCCTCAAATACGCCCGCGGCGAGGCCGATGCGCCGCGCGTCACGGCCAAGGGCGAAGGGCTGCTCGCGGACAAGATCATCGAAGTGGCGCGCGCGCACGGCGTCGAAGTGCGCTCCGACCGCGATTTGGTGCGCTTGCTCGACACGGTCGATATCGACAGCCCGATTCCGCTGGAGGCTTTCCAGGCCGTGGCCGAAATCCTGTCCTACATCTATCGCCGGCAGGACAAACTCAAACCGCCGAAACCCGGCGAAAAACGGGAACGTTGACGCGATGCGCGCCGTGGAAGTTCTGCAGAATATCGTCGATATGACGCGCGAGCTGGACGACGCGCGCGCGCGCGTGCATCGCGGTCTGGATGTCGATATGGCCGGTTTCGATCTGCGCGTGCGCGATCTATGCTTGGCCGCGACCGAATTGCCGCGCGCCGAAGGCAAGGTCTGCGCCGACGCGTTCGAATCGATCGCGGTGGGGCTCGACCGTTTGACCGCCGCTTTGCGCATGGCCGAGCGCGTGGATCTGAAGCCGGGCGCCAAGCCGTGATGATCGAACCGCAAAACCTGTTCCTCTACGCGGCGGCTCTCGCCTTCGTTCTTGCGCTGGTTGCATTGTTCGGCTGGCTCGCGCGCCGCTTCCTGCCGGGAGCGGGCGGAATATCGACCGGCAAGCGCAAGCGTTTGGCGCTGCTCGAATCCTTGACGCTCGATCCCAAAACCCGCGCGGTTCTGCTGCGCCGCGACGATGTCGAGCATCTGATCGTGCTCGGGCCCCACGGCGCGGTGAAGGTCGAAACGTTGAAAGCGGAAGCGGAGGATCGCGCATGATCCGCCGGATGCTGCTTCTCGGTTTGGTTGTCGCCGGAATCGCGATTCCGGCCGAGGCCTTCGCGCAAGCCTTCACCCTCGATTTGGGCGACGGCAGCTCGACCACGGGCCGCATCGTCCAATTGATCCTGATGATGACGGTGCTGACGCTTGCACCGTCCATCCTGATGATGGTCACGAGCTTCGTGCGCATCATCGTCGTGCTGTCGCTGCTGCGCACGGCCTTGGGCACGCAGCAAGCCCCGCCCAACGTTGTTTTGACGAGCCTTGCGCTGTTCTTGACCTTCTTCATCATGACGCCGACGGGCGAGCGCGCGTGGCGCGAGGGCGTGTCGCCGCTCATCAACGGCCAGATCACCGAGGAACAGGCGGTCGAGCGCACGGCGAAGCCGTTCCACGATTTTATGGTCGCCCATGTGCGCGAAAACGACGTGGCGCTGTTCGTCGACATCGCGAAGATCGAAGCGCCGGCCTCGCCCGAGGCGATTCCCTATCGCGTGCTGATCCCGGCCTTCTTGATCTCGGAACTGCGCCGCGCGTTCGAAATCGGCTTCCTGCTCTTCGTGCCCTTCGTCATCATCGATATGGTCGTGGCCGCCGTCTTGATGTCGATGGGCATGATGATGATGCCGCCGGCCGTGGTCGCCTTGCCGTTCAAACTGATTTTCTTCGTGCTGGTCGATGGCTGGTACCTGATCGCCGGGTCGCTGGTGCAGTCGTTCGGTGGCGGCTAGGCGTCGGCGGCTGGAAAATACGGTTACAACTCGTTGTATCGCTTGAAACGGCACGATTCGCGGGCGCAAGATTCGGATATCGAGTCGCCTGCGGCGATCGGGGTGCGTGTCGCCCCCGCGCCCGCCTTAACCGGCGACGAGGAGAAACCATGAAGAAGTTCGCTGTTCTTGCCGCCGGTCTGATGATCGCCGTCGCTCTCGCCGTTCCCTATCAAGCCAAGGCCGCCGCGTTCGGCGCCCCCGCTGCCGCCAAGTCGGTCGCGTCTGACACGAGCCTGACCCAAGACGTGGCGACGAAGAAGAAGTCGACCAAGAAGTCGGCTTCCAAGAAGAAGACCCCGGCCAAGAAGACGGCCGCGAAGAAGCCGGCGACGCACCGCGCGTAACCGCGCGCCCGTTCCGGCGAAACGAAAGGGCCCGGCGGCGACGCCGGGCCCTTTTGATTCGGGGGGCCGCGACCTATATTCGAATGGAATCGAGGGCCCCCCATGGCGAACGACGACGGATTGATCGGCCAGATCAAGCAAAAGCTGGTCGATTCCAAGCGTAAATGGTCGCAGGAAGGCCGCTTGCTGACCGGCAAAGCCGCCGATCCCGCCACGCGCCTGCCGCCCGGCCAGCGCGAGGTGAAGAACTGGCCGGTGCTCGATCTGGGCATCCAGCCCGACGTGACGGCCGAAAATTGGCGCCTGGAAGTGGGCGGCCTGGTCGATTTTCCGCTGGTTTGGGATTGGCGGAAATTCATCGGCCACGCGCAGGAAGAATTCGTGTCCGACATCCATTGCGTGACCGCGTGGTCGCGTTACGACAATCGCTGGAAGGGCCTCTCGACGCGCGCGTTGCTCGATCTCGTCAAGCCGCGCAAGGAAGCGAAGTTCGTCGTCCAGCACGGGTTCGACGGCTACACGACCAATGTGCCGCTCGAATATTTCGCGGACGACGACGTGCTGCTCGCGCACGAATGGGAAGGAAAGCCGATCAGCCGCGAACATGGCGGGCCGGTGCGCTTGGTGCTGCCCAAACTCTATTTCTGGAAAAGCACGAAGTGGCTCTCGAAGCTCGAATTCGTCGCGGAGGACAAGGCGGGTTTCTGGGAAGTGCGCGGCTATCACATGCGCGGCGATCCGTGGACGGAGGAGCGCTATGGCTAAGCTCGGCCGCCGGCTGTTCGCCGGTTTCGCGTTCGTCGCCGGCATGGCCGGCTATTACGGCTGGCGTCTGATCGGGCAGGTCGACGCGGCGCAGATTTCGGCCGGGGGACCGCGAACCAGTATGCGCGCGTGGGATATCGATTTCGTGTCGATCGAAGGCGAGGCATTGCCGCTGAAGAATTTCCAGGGCAAAGCGCTGCTGGTCGTCAACACCGCCAGCCTTTGCGGCTTCACGCCGCAATACAAGGAGCTGGAAAAAATCTGGACCGAGTACAAGGACAAGGGCCTTGTCGTGATCGGCGTGCCGTCGAACGATTTCGGCGGGCAGGAGCCGGGCTCGGCGGCCGAGATCAAAGCCTTCTGCGAAAGCTACGACGTGTCGTTCCCGATCGCGGAGAAGGCGGCGACCAAAGGTGCTGCGCGCCACGAATTCTTCAAATGGGTGGCGGCGGAATTGGGCGACGGCGCCTTGCCGCGCTGGAACTTCTTCAAATATCTCGTCGGGCGCGACGGCACGCTGCAGGGCGCTTGGCCGTCGACCGCATCGCCGACGGGATCGGAAATTCGCGGCGCCATCGAGAAGGCGCTCGCCGCGCGTGTCTGATTTCATCCTGACGTCCGGCACGATCCAGATCAATCACGGCTCGTTCGGCGCCACGCCGATCCCGGTGCTCGACGCGGCCGAGGCGTGGCGGCGCAAATTCGAAGCGGACCCGACGCATTTCATGCGTCGCCTCTGGGCGCCGTCGCTGGCCGAAGCGAAGGCGAAGCTTGCCGCGTTCCTCAACGCCGATATCGCGGGCCTCGCTTTCGTGATGAATGCGAGCGACGGCGCCAATGCCGTATTGCGCTCGCTCGATTTCGCCGCCGGCGACGAGATTCTGGTCACGTCGCATGGCTATCGCGCCGTTTCCAAAACCGTCGAGTATGTTTGTCGGCGCACGGGTGCCGTCGCGCGCATCGTCGATATTCCGTTTCCGCTGACCGGACCCGAAGCGGTGGTCGACGCGATCGACGCCGCGATCACGCCGCGTGCGCGCTTGATCGTCGTCGATCACATCACCTCGCCCACCGCGGCGGTGTTTCCCGTCGCCGCGATTCAAACCCGCGCGCGCAAGCGCGGCGTGCCCGTGCTGATCGACGGCGCGCATGCGCCCGGTCAAGTGCCGCTCGATCTCGCCGCCCTGTCGCCGGATTTCTACGTCGGCAATTGCCATAAATGGCTGTTCGCCGCGAAGGGCGCCGCGTTCCTTTATGCCGCCCCGCAATTCCGCGATCGCTTGCATCCGGGCACGATCTCGCATGGCTACGGCCAAGGCATGGCGGCCGAGTTCGATTGGGTGGGCACGCGCGATGTCGGCGCTTGGCTCAGCGTGCCCGACGGCATCGCCTATGGCGAGAATCTCGGCTGGGCGCAATTGCGCCAGCGCAACAACGATCTGGCCAGCGACGCCGCCAAGCTGCTGGCGCAAGTCTGGGGCACACGCATCGGCACGCCGGATGCGATGCGCGCGCACATGGCTTGCGTGGAAATTCCGCTGCTCGGCCTGGCCGACGAAGCGCGCGCCCAGAAGCTGTGGTCGCGGCTTTACGACGTTCACCAAATCCAAATGCCGGTGATCGCCTTTGCGGGCGGGTTATGGGCGCGGCCCTCGGTCCAGATCTATAATCGCACCGCCGATTACGAGGCTTTGGCGAAAGTCGATTGGCGCAAGCTTGACGCCTGACCGGCCGCCGCGCCAAGTTCCTTCCCAATAATTGGGGAGAGGCCATGTCCGCCGAATATTTGCTTGCCATCGATCAGGGCACGACATCGACGCGCGCGTTGATCTTCGGCCTGAACGGCGCGCCGGTTTCAACCGCGCAAGTCGAGCTCAAGCAATATTTTCCGCAGCCCGGCTGGGTGGAACACGACCCGGAGGAAATCTGGCAGGCGACGGTCGCGACCGTTCGCCAGGCGCTGCAGAACGCGCGTTTGTCGGCGGCGGATATCCTGGCGATCGGCATCACCAATCAGCGCGAAACGACCGTGGTGTGGGAACGCGGCACCGGGCGGCCGATCCACAAGGCGATCGTCTGGCAGGACCGGCGCACGGCCGATTGGTGCCGCAAGATGAAGGCCAAGATCGGCGACGCGGAACTGGGCAAGCGCACCGGCTTGTTGTTCGACGCGTATTTCTCCGGCTCCAAGATCGCCTGGATCCTGAACAACGTCGCCGGCGCCAAAGAGGCCGCCAAGCGCGGCGAGCTCGCCTTCGGCACGATCGATACGTTCCTGTTGTGGCGCCTGACCGGCGGCAAGGTCCATGCGACCGACGCGACCAACGCCTCGCGCACGATGGTCTTCAATATCGCGAAGCAAGAATGGGATGGAACGCTGCTCAAGGCGTTCGGCATTCCGCCCTCGCTGCTGCCGGAGGTGAAGGATTCGGCCGCCGATTTCGGCACGACGCAGCCCGCTTTGTTCGGGGCGGCGATTCCCATTCGCGGCATCGCGGGCGATCAGCAGGCCGCGACGGTCGGTCAGGCCTGTTTCAAGCCCGGCATGATCAAATCGACTTACGGCACGGGCTGTTTCGCGCTCGCCAATACGGGCGGCAAATTCGTGCGCTCGAAAAACCGGCTGCTCTCGACCATCGCCTATCGCATCGGCGGCAAGGCGACCTACGCGATCGAAGGCTCGATCTTCATTTCGGGCGCCGTGATGCAATGGCTGCGCGACGGGCTCAAAGCCATTCCGCGTGCGGCGGATAGCGAAGCCTTGGCGCGCGGCATCGAAAACACCGGCGGCGTCTATCTCGTACCCGCCTTCACCGGGTTGGGGGCGCCGTGGTGGGACCCCGAGGCGCGCGGCGCGATCCTGGGCCTGACCCGCGATTCGGGCATCGCGCAGATCGTCCGCGCAGGGTTGGAATCGACTGTCTATCAAACCCGCGATTTGATGGCCGCGATGAAGGCCGATATGGGCGCAGGCGCGAAGCTCGCCGAAATCCGCGTGGATGGCGGCATGGTCGTCAATGATTGGGTCATGCAGTTCCTGGCCGACCAGCTGGGACTTCGCGTCAACCGCCCGGCCGTGACCGAAACGACCGCCTGGGGGGCCGCCGCCCTGGCGGGTTTGGGGATCGGTGCCTATCGCGGGCTCGACGACATCGCCGCGCGGTGGCGGTCGGAACGACTGTTCCAGCCGGTAAAATCCCGCAAAGCGTATGACGCGCTGTATTCCGGCTGGCGGGACGCGGTGGCGCGGGTGCGCACCCAACCGGCCAAACACAAGGGCTTGGGGCGCGCGCGGGCCCGTGCTAAAACCGCGTCATAAAAGCTTCATGTTTCCGTCTTGCGATGGAAATCGGACGAAGCATAAAGGTCGCGGTGGGCCAATCGAAATCCCGACCCCCCGCGCAAACAAGGAGAGGAAGAAACCCGATGTCTTTCGGTCGTAACGTTTCCCGTATTGCCGCCGGCGCGCTGCTCGCCGGCACGGCACTGACGCTGGCCGCCCCGGCCTCGGCGCAGGTCGAAATCCAGTGGTGGCACGCGATGACGGGCGCCAATAACGACGTCGTCAACCGCCTCGCCGCCGAATTCAACGCCGCGCAGAACGAGTACAAGGTCGTCGCCTCGTATAAGGGCTCGTACCCCGACACGATGAACGCCGGCATCGCCGCGTTCCGTGCGGGCAACGCGCCGCACATCATGCAGGTGTTCGAAGTCGGCACGGCCACGATGATGGCCGCGCGCGGCGCGATCAAGCCGGTCGCCGACGTGATGAAGGACGCGGGCGAACGCTTCGTGCCGGATTCGTATCTGCCGGCGGTCGCGGGCTATTACTCGACGTCGAAGGGCGAGATGTTGTCCTTCCCGTTCAATTCGTCGTCGACCGTCATGTGGTACAACAAGGACGCCTTCCGCAAGGCGGGCTTGAACCCCGACGCGCCGCCGAAGACGTGGCCGGAAGTGTTCGAAGCCGCCAAGAAGCTGAAGGCTGCGGCGACGCCGAATTGCGGCTTCTCGACCGCGTGGGTGACGTGGGTGAACGTCGAGCAGTTCTCGGTGTGGCACAACATTCCGATCGGCACGAAGGCCAACGGGATCGACGGCTTCGACACCGAGTTCAAGATCAACTCGCCCACGCATGTGAAGCACTTCGCCAATCTGGCCGAGCTCGCCAAGGACAAGACCTACGTCTATGGCGGCCGCACCAACACCGGCGAAGGCACGTTCACCTCGGGCGAATGCCCGATCATGCTGACCTCGTCGGGCTTCTACGGCAACGTGAAGGCCAACGCGAAGTTCGACTGGGCCAACGCGCCGATGCCGTATTATCCGGACGTCGCGGGCGCCCCGCAGAACTCGACCCTGGGCGGCGCTTCGCTGTGGGTCATGGGCGGCAAGCCGGCGAACGAATATCGCGGCGTGGCGAAGTTCTTCGCCTTCCTGTCGGACACGGACCGTCAGGCGAAGCTGCACACCGACTCGGGCTATCTGCCGATCACCAAGGCGGCCTACGAGAAGGTGAAGGCCTCGGGCTTCTACAACACCAACCCCTATCTCGAGACGCCGCTGAAGTCGCTCAACAACAAGGCGCCGACCGAGAACTCGCGCGGTCTGCGCTTCGGCAACCTCGTCCAGATCCGCGACATCTGGTCGGAGGAGATCGAAGAGATCCTGGCCGGCAAGAAGACCGCGCAGGCGGGCATGGACGCGGCGGTTGCCCGCGGCAACGCCTCGCTGCGCCAGTTCGAGCGCACGGTTTCGCGCTGAGCTGACGTGATGTCGAAGGGGTCGGACCCGCAAGGTCCGGCCCCTCTCGCGTTCTGAAGACAGAATAAAACCAACCGGACCGGCTTCACCCATGGAACGACGCGCACTATTCGGCGGCAAGACCTTGCCCTATATGCTGCTGCTGCCGCAATTCGCGATCGTCGTGGTGTTCTTCTATTTCCCGGCCGGGCAGGCGGTCTGGCAATCGCTGCTGATGGAGGACGCGTTCGGCATATCCACCGAATTCGTCTGGTTCGAGAATTACCAGCTCCTCGCGGTGAACCCCGAATACTACAAGACGATGACGACGACGGCGGTGTTCTCGTTCCTCGTCGCGTTCCTGTCCCTCTCTTGCGGTCTGTTGCTCGCCGTCATGGCCGACAAGCAGATCAAGGGTGCGACGATCTACAAGACCATGCTGATCTGGCCCTACGCGGTGGCGCCGGCGGTCGCGGGCGTACTGTGGCTGTTCATGTTCCAGCCGTCGCTGGGCATGCTCGCGAAAATGTTGCGCAGCTGGGGTATCGATTGGAACCCGCTGCTCAACGGCAATCACGCGATGATCCTGGTCGTGCTCGCCGCGACGTGGAAGCAGATCTCTTACAATTTCCTGTTCTTCCTCGCCGGCCTCGCGGCGATCCCCAAAAGCGTGATCGAGGCCGCCGCGATCGACGGCGCCAAGCCGATGCGCCGCTTCTGGACGATCATCTTTCCGCTGCTGTCGCCGACCGCGTTTTTCCTGCTGGTCATCAACATCGTCTACGTGTTCTTCGACACGTTCGGCATCATCGATTCGGTCACCGGCGGGGGCCCCGCAGGCAATACGATCACGATGGTCTACAAGGTCTATCAGGACGGAAAATCGGGCGCCAATCTCGGCAGCTCGGCCGCGCAATCCGTGGTGCTGATGGTCATCGTGATCGCGCTGACCGCGGTCCAGTTCAAATTCATCGAGCGCAAGGTCCAATACTGATGGTCGAGCGCCAAACCCTTTTCGCCCGCATCCTGCCGCATGTCGTGCTGATAACCGGCGTGTGCATCGTCGCGTTTCCCGTCTATCTCGCGCTCCTCGCCTCGACCTACGACGCGGGCACGGTGCAGAACGGCCGGATGACCCTGCTGCCCGGCGACCAGATGCTGGAGAATTACGAGCGCATCATCTTCAGCGGCGCGCGCGCCACGACGCGCGAACCCGTCGGCACGATGCTGATGAACAGCTTCATCATGGCGATGGTGATCGCACTCGGCAAAATCGCGATCTCGCTGATCTCCGCGTACGCGATCGTGTTTTTCCGCTTTCCGTTCCGCATGGCCGCGTTCTGGCTGATCTTCGTGACGCTGATGCTGCCCGTCGAAGTGCGTATCTACCCGACCTACAAGATCGTCGCCGATCTTCAGTTGCTCGACACCTATACGGGGCTGACGCTGCCGTTGATCGCGTCCGCGACCGCCACGCTGCTGTTCCGGCAGTTCTTCATGACCGTGCCCGAGGAACTCGTCGAAGCCTCGAAGATCGACGGCGCGGGGCCCTACAAATTCTTCAAAGACACGCTGCTGCCGCTGTCGGTCACGACGATGGCGGCGCTGTTCGTGATCCAATTCATCTACGGCTGGAACCAGTATCTCTGGCCGCTGCTGATCACCACGCGCGACAACATGCAGACGATCGTCATCGGCATCAAAAAGATGATCGTCACGCAGGACGCGCTGACCGAATGGCAGCTCGCCATGGCGACAGCCGTGTTGGCCTTGCTGCCGCCGGTCGTCGTCGTGGTGCTGATGCAGAAATTGTTCGTCAAAGGTCTCGTCGAGACCGAGAAGTGAGCGGGGCCTGATCGATGGCGAGCGTTGTTCTCGAAGCGGTGCGGAAAGTCTATGCGGGCGGCGTGGAGGCGGTGAAAGGCCTGTCGCTGACCATTCCGAACGGTTCCTTCACCGTGCTGCTGGGCCCGTCGGGCTGCGGCAAATCCACATTGCTGCGCATGATCGCGGGGCTGGAGGAAATCAGCGGCGGCACCGTCACGATCGGCGACAAGAAGGTCAACGACGTCGAGCCGTCGGACCGCGATATCGCGATGGTGTTCCAGAATTACGCGCTCTACCCGCATATGAGCGTCTACGACAATATGGCCTACGGGCTGCGCAATCGCGGCACCGCGAAGGAAGAGATCGAGCGCCGCGTGGCCGAAGCCGCGCGCATGCTGGCGATCGAGCCCTATTTGCAGCGCAAGCCGCGCGCTTTGTCGGGGGGGCAGCGCCAGCGCGTGGCGATGGGCCGCGCGATCGTACGCGAGCCGGCGGCCTTCCTGTTCGACGAGCCGCTCTCCAACCTCGACGCCAAATTGCGCGTGCAGATGCGGCTCGAAATCCGCAAGCTGCATAACCGCCTCAAAGCCACGTCGATCTTCGTGACCCATGATCAGGTCGAAGCGATGACGCTCGCCGATCAGGTCGTCGTGATGAACGCGGGGCGCATCGAACAGACCGGCACGCCGCTCGAAATCTATCGCCGCCCGGCCAGTATTTTCGTCGCGACCTTCATCGGTTCGCCGGCGATGAATCTGTTCCCCGGCACCATCGCCGCGCCGGGCAAGGTGACGCTCGCCGACGGCAGCAGCTTCGCCTACGACGCCAATGTGTTCGACGCAAAGATTGGCGCCAAGGTTGAGATCGGCTTGCGCCCCGAAGACGCGAAAGCGAGCGTCGCGGCCCCCGGCCGGCCGAAGCTCGTTTGGGAAGTCACCGAAGAGCTGGGCGCCACGCGCCTGTTGCACGGCATGCTCGCGGGCAGCGCCTTCGTACTGGCGATGCAAGCCGATATCGACACGCCCGCGCGCGAATTGACGCTCGAGGCGACGCCCGAGACCGTCCACATCTTCGATCCGGAATCCGGCCGCAGCTTGCGGCGGGCATGAAGCGCGCGTTTCTCGAAACGCGCGTTCCGCCGCTGCTTCTGCTCGGACTGTTGCTTCTGCTCGCTTGGGGGGCCGGCGGGCCGCGTTCCGAATTTCCCGGCCGCGCGGTCCTTGGCCTTGCCGCGATGGCAGCTGGGCTCGGCCTCAAGATCGTCGCGGCGCTGGCGTTTCGGGCGCGCGGCACGACCGTGAATCCGATCTCGCCCGAACGCAGTGCCGCCCTCGTCGTCGACGGGCTTTATCGCGTCACACGCAACCCGATGTATCTGGGCTCCGCGCTGATCCTCGCCGGCTGGGCGCTTCATCTCGGCGCCTGGGTCGCCGTTCTAACCGTGCCGTTCTTCGTGCTCTATATGAACCGCTTCCAGATCGGGCCGGAGGAACGCGCGCTGTCGGCGCTGTTCGGCGCCGACTACGATGCCTATCGCGCGCGCGTCCGGCGCTGGATCTGACTCAGTAATCCAGCTCGGTGAAAATCGGCTGGTGGTCCGAGCCCTGCGCCTTCTGATCGACCCAGGCTTTCTTGATGCGTTTGGAAAGCTCGGTCGAGACGAAACAGTAATCCAGACGGCGCAGCGTCGTCGGCTCGGGGCAGGTATCGCAGGTCCAATCCTTGGGGTCGTTCTCCGCCCCACCGGCCACGACGAACGCGTCGACCAAGCCGCCCGCATGGCTCATGCGGCCGTAATCGGCCGAATACGGCGCGGTCAGGCGGGTATAAAGCGGCGAATCCGGCGTCAGGTTGAAATCGCCCATATAGACCGCTTCGGCGGGCATCGGCGGTTGCGGCTTGCCGAACGTCCAATCGGCGTCGTCGCGTTCGCCGCACCACGCCCCGCCTTCCAGCGGCGCCGTGCGGTGGATTTCCAGCAGCTTCTCGACCTGCGGTGCGCGGTCGCCATCACCCACATGGCTCAGATGCAGCGAGTTCACCCGCAACGCATTGCCTTGGGGCGAAACGATCACCGCCTCGATCAGCGAACGCTGCAAGCTGTACTGCTTGGCGAGGCCCATTTTGGGCAGCAAATGGTGGCGCGACGAAACGATCGGAAAGCGCGACAGCACCATATTGCCGAATTGCGCGCGCCGGTTGCCGGGTTTGCCGCCGCTGGCGTCGACGTCGAAGCCGGGGCCGTAGACCCAATAATACTTGCCGCCCAGCAAGCGCGCGATCTCGGCGGGTTGGTCCATATCGCCCGAACGCGGCCAATGGCGTTCGACCTCCTGCAATGCGATGATGTCCGCACTTTCGATCGAAGCGCAGATGCGGGCCAGGTCGTATTTCAGATCCTTGCCCTTGCCGTATTGGATGTTGTAGCTCGCGAGCAGCATGTCGATTCCTCCCGCCCGTTTATACCGCGCTTTGGTTTACATGTTTGCGATGGGTGCCATTTGGGGCGCCCAGTTTTCGCTCGCCAAGATCGGGATGCAAGAGGGGATCGCGCCTTCGGCCTGGACGATCTTCGTTTGCGCGACGGCCGCGATCGCTTTGCTCGCCATCGCAAGGTGGCGGGGTGTGCGGGCGGGCGATCTGATCCCCCATACGCGCTACGCGATCCTGGCCGGCGCCACCTCGGTCGCGATCCCGAATACGGTGATGGCGTTCGTCGTCGGGCACGTGCCCGCGGGCGTCGCCTCGATGCTCAACACGCTGTCGCCGGTCATGACCTATGCGATGGCGCTGGGTTTCGCGATGGACAAGTTCCATCCCCTGCGCGTCGCGGGCATCGGCTTCGGCGTGATCGGCACGCTGCTGATCTTGGGCCCGCGCGCCAGCCTGCCCGATCCGGCGATGATTCCGTGGGTGGCGCTCAATCTGCTGGTCCCGTTCTTTTACGCGCTGTCGAACATCTACGTGGCGCGCGCCAGGCCCGCAGGCGTGGATTCGATCGCGCTGGCGGGCGTGATGCAGGTCGGCTCGGTCGCCGCCTTGCTGCCGCTGGCCTTGTGGCAGGGCACCCATATTCCGATCCCGCCGGCCCATGCGGGCGACTGGGCGCTGATCGCGCTGGCGGCGATGTATTGGATTTCGTCGCTGCTGTTTTTCGAAGTGATGCGGCTCGCCGGGCCGGTCTTTTTCAGCCAGACCGGATTCATCAGCACGATCTTCGGCGTGTTCTGGGGCTGGCTGTTCTTCGGCGAGACGCACAGCCTTTATATCTGGGGCGCGATGGCGGCGATCCTCGCCGGTCTCGCCCTCGTCACCCGCGCGGGACGCGGCTGATCGTCAGCGATTGTCGCGGATGAAGCCGCGCACCTGCGGCAGGATTTCCGCGCGCCAGCGCTTGCCGTTGAAAATGCCGTAATGGCCGACCTTGGGCTGCAGCCAATGCCGGTGCTTGTCGGCGGGCAGGTTGGGCGCGAGGGCGTGTGCGGCATAAGTCTGGCCGACGCCGGAGATGTCGTCGAACTCGCCTTCGACCGTCAGCAGTGCCGTATTGCGGATGGCGCCGCCGTCGATTTTGCGATTGCGGCTGACCCAGGTGCCTTCGGGCAGCGCATGTTCCTGGAAGGCGATGCGCACCGTTTCCAGATAGAACGCGGCGTCGAGATCCATGACCGAGAGATACTCGTCGTAGAACGCGCGATGGCCTTGCGCGCTTTCGCCGTCGCCGCGCACGAGGTGGTTGAACTGCTTCATCGCCGAGCCGACATGGCGGTCGAGATTCATGCTCATGAATCCCGACAATTGGATGAAGCCCGGATAGACGCGGCGCATGAAGCCCTGATAGCCCGGCGGCACGGTCTGCACGACCGTGCGTTCGAACCATTCGATCGAGCGGTCGGCCGCGAGCTGGTTCACCTTGGTGGGGTTCACGCGCGTGTCGATCGGCCCGCCCATCAGCGTCATCGAGCGCGGCGCGGCTTCCGGGGTCTCGGCCGACATCAGCGCGATGGCCGCGAAGACCGGCACGGAGGGCTGGCACACGGCGATCACATGCGTGTCGGGACCGAGGAATTCCAGGAACTCGATCACGTAGTCGATATAGTCGTCCAGGCCGAACGTGCCTTCGGCCAGCGGCACATGCGCCGCGTTCATCCAATCGGTGATGTAGACATCGTGGTCGGGCAGCAACGCCTCGACCGTGCCGCGCAGCAGCGTGGCGTAGTGGCCCGACATCGGCGCCACGACCAGCACTTTGGGGTCGTCGCGATGATGCTTCGTCGCGCGCGCGAAATGCAGCAGATCGCAAAACGGCTTGCTCGCGACCACCTGTTCGGCGATCGGCGTTTCGTCGCCGTCGATCACAGTGAAGTTCAAATCGAATGCGGGCTTGCCGTAGCGGCGCGTCGCGCGCTCCACCATCTCCGCCCCGGCGGCGAGCGCGCGGCCCATGCGCGTATAGCTCATCGGCATCAGCGGATGGCTGAACACCTGCTGCATGGTTTCGGCGGCCAAACGCACCGGCGACAGCATCGTCTGATGCAGATCGTAGATCTGATAAAGCATTCCGATTTCGCCCGAAGACTTGCTTCTATTTGTCGCACCACGCTAGTCCTATTCGGCGCGAAAGCAAGCATCATTGCTGCACTGCGTCATGAATCGCATGCATCCCTGTCGATCAGATGGGCGAAGGATCCGAACACCGGTCCGGCCCGCAAGCCCATGACACCAAGGGGTTTTCCGCGCGCGTCGGACGCGGTGAACAGCGGTTCGCCGGGGCCTTCGCGCAAAATCGCGGTGTAATGGAATTCGTGCGCGCGGAACGCGCCGCCCGCCGCGCCCAGCTTCGTTTCGGCATACAAAACGACGCGCCGGTAACCCAAATGCAAACGCCGCGCGGCGAAGGACGTGTCGAGCGGCAGCAAACCCGCCATCGCGTGCGTGACGCCGTTCGCGTCGATCATCGTGCGGCCGAGCACCATATAGCCGCCGCACTCGCCATAGATCGTCGCGTTCCGCGTGGCCGCGTCGCGCAAGGCTTGCGGCAACGGACCGGCGGCGAGCTTGCCGGCGTGAAGTTCCGGGTAGCCGCCGGGCAGATAGATCGCGTCGGCATTCGATTCCGGCGTCGCGCCATCCAAGGGCGCGAAAAACGAGAGTTCCGCGCCTTGGCGGCGCCAGCCGTCGAAAATCGCGGGATAGGCGAAGGCGAAAGCGTCGTCGCGCGCGATCGCGATGCGCGAACCCAAAGGCGGCAGCGGTGTCGCCGTGTCTCCCTTGCGCGCGCTGGGCACGGCGAGCGCTTGCAACGCGTCGAGATCGACATGCGTGGCGACGACCGCCGCCGCATGGGCGATGAACGCGTCGAGGTCGTCGCGTTCACGCGCCTGCACCAAGCCCAAATGCCGTTCGGGATGAACAAGCTTCGCGTCGCGCGGCATTGCGCCGAGATAGACGACATCGGGCGCGTGAATCGCCAAGGCGTCGCGCAAGATATGCGCATGCGTCTCGCCGCCCACGCGATTGAAGATGACGCCCGCAATGCGCGGCGCGTTCGCGGCGTTGGCGAAACCCGCGACCAGCGGTCCGGCGGAGGCGGCGAGGCCGCGCGCATCGACGATTAAAATCACCGGCCAGCCGGCGAAGCGCGCGAGGTCGGCGCAAGAGCCGGTTCCTTGCGCGTCGATGCCGTCGAAGAGCCCCATTGCCCCTTCGCACAGGACAAGCTGCGCTTGACCCGCCTCGGCAATCAATCCGGCGAGCGTGTCTTCGCGCATCGCCCAGCGATCAAGGTTGCGGCAAGGCCGCCCGCTCGCCGCTGCGTGGAAGGCGGGATCGATGTAATCGGGGCCGGATTTGGCGCAAGCGACGGCGAGGCCCCGGTCGCGCAACGCGCGCGCGAGGCCCAGGACGAGCGTCGTCTTCCCCGAACCCGAAGAAGGGGCCGCGAAGACGAGGCCGCCGCCGTTCAATTTAAAAAATTAGGTGCGCTGGGAACCGGCGGGCGCGGTTTCGCCCTGCCGTTCGCGGCGCCAGCCGCGCTGCTCCATGCAGCGGCGGTAGGAATCCGACGAGACCGAGCCCGCACCGCCCATCGCGCGGCCGTCGTCGAGGCCGGTCGACGAGCCGCGCTCGATATAGCCGTAACCGCTGGCCGCGCGCGTGCAATCGCGCTGATCGATGGCGAGCTGCCCGGCGGGCGCGCTTTCCTTGACCCAAACCGTGCGCGATTCGCACGCACCCAAAACGGCGAGCGATGCGGCGATGACGGCGAAACGCGCGATATTGGCAACCCGGCTCATTCTCTCTTCCTTCGTCTTCGGAACGTTCAGGCGCTGCGTGCGGGCGGCCCGTTGCGCAGCGGATCGGCGTCCAGACGGCGGTTATGCGCCATCGCGCCCAGCCAGTCCAGCCCGGCGCGCAAGCGCACCACGTCGCCCACCACGAACAATCCGGGCGGGCGCAAATCCTGCGCCGAAGCGTCGCGCGCGGCGGCACCCAGCGTGGTCTCCAGCACGCGTTGATCGGGCAGGCTGGCGCGCACGACGATCGCGGCCGCCTCGGCCGGGTTGCGCCCGCTGGCGATCAGATTGGCGGCGATGGTGCCGAGATGTTTGAGCGCCATGTAGAAGACGAGGACGGGCGAGCCTTTGGCGAGGCCTTGCCAATCGAGCCCATCGGGCACGTCGCCGGTCACGCCATGGCCGGTCACGAAGGTCACCGCTTGGTTCACATCGCGATGGGTGACGGGAATGCCGGCATAGGCGAGCCCGCCCACACCCGCGCTGATGCCCGGGACGACGCGGAAGGGAATATCGGCGCCGACCAGCGTCAGCGCTTCCTCGCCGCCGCGCCCGAACACGAACGGGTCGCCGCCTTTCAAGCGCAACACGCGATGCCCGGCGCGCGCCAGCTCGACCAGGCGCAGCGAGATGTCGCGCTGCTTGGGGCTGGGCTTGCCGCCGCGCTTGCCCGCGTATTCGACGATCGCGCCCGCGCGCACGGCTTGCAGCAGGCGCGAATCGACCAGCGCGTCGTAGACGACGGCGTCGGCGTGGCGCAAAGCGTGATAACCCAGCAAGCTGATCAGGCCCGGATCGCCGGGGCCCGCACCCACCAGCCACACGCTGCCCGGCGCGAATTCGGGCATGTCGAAAGGCAAAGATTCCATAGGCTTGATCATATGAAAACCAGTCCCCGACTTTATCGCGCGGAGGCCGCCAATACCAGCCCCGGCCCGGCTTGACGAAACGACGCCCGCTTCGCTCTAATCCCGGCCCATGACGATCACACGCCGGGCCGTTCTGGCCGCGATTTCCCTTGCCGCCGCGATGCCCGCTTGGGCGCAGATGAATATCGAGATCCGCCAGCGCCGACCTCTGGCCGAGGCGGCGCGCGATGGCAATCTGGAAGCCGTCCGTCAGCGTCTGAATGCGGGCGATTCTCCCAATCAACCGGATCTCGACTTCCGGCCGGCTTTGCTGCTCGCGGCCGCCAATAATTTTCCGGATATCGTGCGATTGCTGCTGGAAAATCGCGCCAATCCCGACGGGCGCGATCGCGACAATCGTACCGCGTTGATGTGGGCCACGGAGCGCGGGCATCTGCGGGTCGTCGAGGAATTGATCCGCGGCAAGGCTAGACCCGATCTCGACGATCGCACCGGTTCGACCGCGCTGATGATCGCGGCGCGCGAAGGCAACATCCGCATCGTCGAAATGTTACTGCGAAGCGGCGCGGACAAGAACAAGACCGATTCGACCGGCCGTACGGCGTTGGATATCGCCCAAGCGGGCAACAAGCGCGCCGTCATCGACGCGCTGCGGCGCTGATTTACTCGCGCAAATATCGGGTGTGCTCGGCGGCGTAGAGGCGACTGTCGGCGGCTTGCGCCGCACCGGTTAAACCCCGCCCGATCAAAATCAGCGCGGTGCGCTTGAAACCTGCCGCGATTGTCTTGTCGCGAATATCGGCCAGCGTGCCGGACACGAACGCCTGATCGGGCCACGACACGCGATGCCCGACGATCGCGGGGCAATCGGCGCCCAGGATCGGCGTCAATTCGGCGACGATTTTGTCGAGGCCCGCGATCGACAGATGGATCGCGAGTGTGGCGCCCGTGCGCGCGAAGGCGGCGAGATCTTCGCCCGCCGGCATCGCCGATGCGCGCGACGACACGCGCGTCAACACGATCGACTGCACGATATTCGGCAGCGTGAGTTCAAGATTGAGCGATGCGGCCATCGCGGCGAAGGCGGGCACGCCGGGCACGACCTCGTAGGGAATGCCGGCGGCGTCGAGACGGCGCATCTGTTCGGCGATGGCGCCGTAGATCGACGGATCGCCCGAATGCACGCGCGCGATGTTCCAGCCTTTGGCATGCGCGTCTTCGATTTTCGCGACGATCGCGTCGAGCGTTAGTGGCGCGGTGTCGATCGCGTCGACGCCCGCGCGGCGCTGCGCCACGACCGCTTCGGGCACCAGCGACCCCGCAAAGAGCACCAGATCGGCGGTCCGGATGCGCTCCAATCCGCGCAAGGTGATCAGGTCGGGCGCGCCGGGCCCGGCGCCGATAAATGAAACGGTCATCGCACATCTCCGGTCGCGGCGATGGCGCAAGTCGCGTGCGCCGATTTGCGCTTGGGCACGATCAATTTGGCGTCCGGTCCGGCGGCCAGCAACGCCGCCGCTTCCGATACCGACGCCGTATCGACCGCGTCCAAGACGTGTTCCGATGCTTGTGCGATGCGCGTTTCCGCCGCCAAATCGGCGGCCGAGAAAAACCGCGCGGGCACGCCGAACCTGGCCGCGAGCTCGACGATCGCGGCTTCGTCCTTTTTGCGGTCGATCGTCGCGACGCAGGCGACGGCACTGGGCGAAAGCCTTGCGTCTGCAAGCGTCGCGCGCACCAGCTCCAATACCTCGCTGGAGGCTGCGCCGCTTTTGCAGCCGATACCGATCGTTACGATCATGCCCGACATCCGCGTTGGAATTGACCGAATCGGTCAAGGCGGCCAAGGTGGCGCCGATGTTTCCCCACGCCGCACCCTTCGATCCTTTGTTGATCTTGGCCGCCGCCTTGGCACTCGACGCCGTGGTCGGCGAAATGCGCCCGGTCTTCGGCGTGATCGGCCATCCGGTGCAGTGGCTCGGCAAGCTGATCGCGTTTCTGGAAACGAAACTCAACCGCCCGCAGCGTTCGGCCGCCGAACGGCGCGCGCGCGGCGCGCTGACGGTCCTGATCGTCGGCGCGCTGGCGGCCGGGATCGGTTTCGCGTTGCTTTACGCCTTGCGCGCGCGCGGCTGGGGTTGGATCGCGGAAATCGTGCTGGTCGCGATTCTGGTCGCGCAGCGCTCGCTCTACGATCACGTGCGCGCGGTCGCCGACGGGCTCGACAAGGGCGGGCTCGCGGGCGGGCGCGAAGCGGTGTCGCATATCGTCGGCCGCGATCCCGAAAGTCTCGATGCGCATGGCGTCGCGCGCGCAGGAATCGAATCCTTGGCAGAGAATTTTTCCGACGCGGTCGTCGCACCGTGCTTCTGGTACGCGGTGTTCGGCCTGCCGGGCTTGTTCTTCTACAAGGCCGTCAACACGCTCGATTCGATGATCGCGCATCGCAGCGAGCGTTATCTGGATTTCGGCCGTTTTGCCGCGCGCCTCGACACGGCGATGAATTTCATCCCCGCGCGCCTGTCCACGTTGATCGTGGCGGTGGCGGCCTTGGTCGCGCCCGGCGCCAAGCCCTTCGCGGCGGTCAAGACGGCGATCGCCGACGCGCGCAAGCATAAATCCGTCAATGCGGGCTGGCCCGAAGGCGCGTTCGCCGGCGCTTTGAATCTCGCTTTGGCGGGCCCACGCCGCTACGGCAGCGAGATCGTCAACGATCCATGGATCGGCCAGGGCCGGGCGCGCGCCACGCTCGAAGACATGCGCCGCGCCTTGTGGCTGTTCGTCGCCGCGTGTCTGGTCAACGCGCTGCTCTTCGCCGCGATTGGCCTCGGCCGAATGGCGCTCTAGTTTCATCGCGCCAATTCCAGCAATCGGTCGAGATCGACCGCTTTGGCGATGTGATCGGCCAGCGCGTCCAGTGTCGCGTCGATGCGCGCTTCGAAGGCGAGCCCCGAATCCGGGCGTGCGCGCACTTGGGCCAGGAACGACGCGCGGTAGTGGTCCGACGCGAACAGTCCATGGATATAGGACCCGATCACGCGGCCATCCGCGCTGCGCGCCCCTTCCGGCACGCCGTCGAGCGACAGCAAGGGCGCTTCGTTCGACCAGGTTTCGCCGAGATGGATTTCGTAGCCCGCGATCGGCAACTCGGTAATCGCGTCGCGCGATTCCACGCGGCGCAAAATCTTCTCGCGCGCCAACACGGAGGTCGCGTCGAGCAGGCCAAGTCCTACCGCTTCTTGGGCGGGGCCTTCGAGACCGGCGGGATCGGCGATCTTGATGCCGAGCATTTGATAGCCGCCGCAGAGCCCGACGATCCAGCCGCCGCGCCGCCGGTGTGCTGCGATGTCGATATCCCAGCCATTCTCGCGCAAGGCAGCGAGATCGCCGAGTGTGGCCTTCGAGCCGGGCAACAGCACCACGTCGCAATCGCCCGGCAACGCGTCGCCTTGTTCGAGCAACGCCAGATCGACATCCGGCTCGGCCGCCAACGGGTCGAGATCGTCGGTATTGGCGATGCGCGGCAAACGCGGCACGCGGATCTTGATCGCGCCGGCGCGGCCCGCATGGCGTTGTTCCAGCCCGACCGAATCTTCGGGCGGCAAATCGCGTGCGCGCGCGAAATAGGGGATCACGCCCAAGCAGGGAACCGCACGTCGTTCGATTTCGGCGACGCCGGAATCGAACAGCGTCGCGTCGCCGCGGAATTTGTTGATCAGGCACCCGACGATCGCCGCGCGTTCGTCTTGCTCCAATACGGCAAGCGTGCCGACGATTGACGCGATGGCCCCGCCGCGCTCGATATCGGCGATCAGCACGACGGGCACGCGCTCGGAAATCGCGAAGCCCATATTCGCGATGTCGCCGCTGCGCAGATTGATCTCGGCGGGCGAACCGGCCCCTTCGACCAGCACCAGATCGGCTTGCGCTTTCAGCCGCGCGAAGCTGTCGCGCACGGCGCCGAGCAGCTTCGGCTTCAGCGCATGATAGTCGCACGCGGTGGCACGGCCCGTGACCTGGCCGTGCACGACGATCTGGCTGCCGGTGTCGCTTTCGGGCTTCAGCAGCACCGGGTTCATATGGACGCTGGCGGGAATGCGCGCGGCCCGCGCTTGCAAGGCTTGGGCGCGGCCGATCTCGCCGCCGTCTTCGGTGACGGCCGCGTTGTTGGACATGTTCTGCGGCTTGAAGGGGGCAACGCGTAGGCCCCGATTCGCGAAGGCGCGAGCGAGGCCCGCGACGATCAGCGACTTGCCGACGTCGGAGCCCGTGCCCATGAACATGATCGCCTTCGCGGCCATCGCTTAGAACTCGACGCCCTTCTGCGCCTTGATGCCGTCGCGGAACGGGTGCTTCACCAGCGTCATCTCGGTGACGAGATCGGCGATCTCGATCAGCGCGTCGGGCGCGTTGCGCCCCGTGGCAACAACGTGCTGCAAGGGCGGCCGGGCGGCGATCGCTTCCAGCACTTGCGCCAACGGGATCAGGTCGTAGCGCAAGGCGATGTTGATCTCGTCCAAGATCACCATCGCATAGGAAGGATCGGCAAGCATGCGCGCGGATTCGGCCCAGGCCCGTTCGGCGGCGGCGATGTCGCGCGCCTTGTCCTGTGTCTCCCAGGTGAAGCCTTCGCCCAGCGTCTTGATCTCGCAAAGCTCGGGAAACCGCGCCAGGAATCGCGCTTCGCCGGTATCCCAAGCGCCCTTCACGTATTGGACGATGCCGACCTTCATGCCGTGGCCCAGGCAGCGCAGCGCCATGCCGAAGGCCGACGACGACTTGCCTTTGCCCTTGCCGGTATGCACGAGCAGCAGGCCTTTTTCGCCGCTCTTGCCCGCCATCATCTTGTCGCGCGCGGCTTTGATGCGGCGCATTTTCTCGGCGTGTTCGGTATCGGTCATGCGATCAGACTTTCGAGAATGGCGGGCGTGTCGTTCGCACCCGGGCGCCACAGTCCGCGCGCGCGCGCTTCGATGAAGCGTTCGGTCATTTCGCGCAAAGCGGGCGCGTTGGAATCGGCGATGAACGCCCTTGTCGCGTCGTCGCGCAAATACGCGTCGAACAGCGCGTCGAAATGGCGGTCCTTGACGGCGTCGGTGGTCGCGGCGAAGGCGAACAGATAGTCGACCGTCGCCGCCATTTCGAAGGCGCCCTTGTAGCCGTGGCGCTTGCAGCCTTCGATCCATCTGGGATTGGCGGCGCGCGCGCGCACGATGCGCGCGATCTCCTCGCCCAGCGTGCCGATCTTGGGCGATTCGGGCCGCGAGTGATCGTTGTGATAGATCGTCGGCGCCGCTCCGCGCGCTTGCGCCACGGCGGCGGCAAGCCCGCCTTCGAATTGATGATACTCGCTGGAATCCAGCAAATCGTGCTCGCGATTATCCTGGTTGTGCAGCACAGCTTCGATCTGGCCGAGGCGTTTCGCAAATGCGGCGTGCGCGTCCACGCCTTCGGCGCCGCTGCGATAGGCGAAGCCGCTCCAGCGCCGATAGGCCTCGGCCAGATCGTCGCGCGACGACCAGCCGCCGTCGTCGAGCAGGCTTTGCAAGCCCGCCCCATAGGCGCCGGGTTGCGAGCCGAACACGCGCGTCGCGTCGCCTTCTTCGCGCGCACGCGCGGCCAGCGGGTTCAAATGCGCGGGCTCGTCCAGCGCCGCCACGGCGCGCACGGCCGAATCGAACAGATCGATCAGCGAGGCGAACGCGTCGCGGAAAAATCCGGACACGCGCAAGGTCACGTCCACGCGCGGCCGGTCGAGCAGATCGAGGCTCATGATCTCGAACCCCGTGACGCGCAAACTGGTCGGGTCCCACACGGGCTTGGCGCCCATCAGCGCCAGGCCTTGCGCGATATCGTCGCCGCCGGTGCGCATATTGGCGGTTCCCCAGGCGGACAGCGCGACGGCACGCGGCCAATCGCCATGTTCCTGCACATGGCGGTCGAGCAGCATGCCGGCCGATTTCCAGCCCAGCGCCCAGGCTGAGGGCGTGGGCACGGCGCGCGTATCGACCGAATAGAAATTGCGGCCCGTGGGCAGCACGTCCGCCCGGCCGCGTGTGGGCGCCCCCGATGGGCCGGGTGCGATGCGCCGCGCGTCGAGGGCCGCGAGCAACGCCGCCATTTCGCGCGAACCGCTGATGTCGAAATCGGCGGCGAGTTTTTCGGGATCGGCTTTGCTGCCCGACGCGATCGCCGCCAGCGTGTCGTCGCGCTGCTTGCCATCCGGCGTCGTGCCGAAGATGTGCAAGCCGTCGCGGATTTGCAGATCTTTGAGATCGCAAAGCCCCGCATCGAGCTTGGCGAGCGCGTCGTCGAGGGCGGCGTCGGGCGTAATGCCGCATTCGTCGGCGACACCGCTGCGCGTGGCGAGATCCAGGATCTCCGCCGCGATGGGTTTCATCCGGCGCGGGTCGAGGCGCCGCGCCTCGTCGTACTCGTCGATCAGGCGTTCGAGGGCCGCTTGCGCGCCGTAAGCGCCCGCGCGCGTCAAAGGCGGCGTCAGATGGTCGATCACGACCGCCGAAATACGCCGCTTGGCTTGGGTGCCTTCGCCGGGGTCGTTGACGATGAAGGGATAGATCGCGGGCATGGGGCCAAGGGCCGCTTCCGGAAAACAGTTTTCCGATAGCGACAAGCCCTTGCCCGGCAGCCATTCGAGATTGCCGTGCTTGCCGACGAAAACGAGCGCATGCCGGTCGCGCATCCAGGCATGGAAGGCGAGATAGCCATGCGGCGGCACCAAAGCGGGATCGTGATAGCTCGTTTTGGGATCGATCTCGTAGCCGCGCGCCGGTTGGATCGCGACCGCGATAGTGCCGAATTCGTGGATCGGCAGCACGAAATCATCGCCGTCGACGCGCTGGTCGTGTTCGATCGCACCCCAGCGCGCGATCACGGCGTTCTGCACCGCTTGCGGCAACGTGCCGAAGAAGTCGCGATAGCGGGCGAGGGGCAGGCGCACACCGCCATGCGCCAGCTTCTTCGCATTCGTCGGCCCGGCGATCAGCTTCGCCATCAATGCCGCGGAATCGTCGGGCGCGTTCGCGACCGCATAGCCCGCGTCTTTCAGCGCCTGCAAAATCGCGACGGTCGAGGCGGGCGTGTCGAGACCGACACCGTTGGCGAGACGCCCGTCCTTACCAGGATAATTGGCAAGGATCAGGCCGATGCGCCGGTCGGCCGGTTTGGTGCGGCCCAGCTTTGCCCAGGCGGCGGCGAGATCGGCGACGAACGCGCAGCGCCCTTCATCGGCCGCGAAACCGACGAGTTCGACTTGCGTCGCGGCGTCGCGGCCCAGCGGACCTTTAAAACCGATCGCGCGGCTGAAAATCCGCCCGTCGAGTTCGGGCAGCGCCACGTTCATCGCCACGTCGCGGGGCCCGAGACCGCGCGTACTCTGCGCCCAGCTTTCGCGCGTTTCGGCGGCGAGCACGGCTTGCAACACGGGCACGTCCAGCGCCGCCAACGGATCGCCGTCGCCGACCGCGAAGCCGGTTAAGTTGATCGCGACCGCCGGCTTGTGGGCCGCGAATTCGGCCGCGAGGAACGCGGCGGCGGCTTTGTCCTTCAAGCTCGCGACATGGATCGCCCGCGCATCCAATCCGCGCGCGGCGAGTTTTTCGATCAGCACGTCGATGGGGGCGATATCACCGGCTTGATAATGTGCGCGATAGAAAACGATCGCGGCGACCGGGGCACCGGGCCGCGCATGTTTATGCGCGTGCAATCCGGCGCGCGGGATCGCGACCGGTTCAGCGGCGTTGTTCGTGCCATGAGCGAGATCGCCGAGAAAGGCGAGCAGGTTGGCGTAATTCGCCGGGCCGCCTTGGACGAAATACTCGCTGAGCCGCGCACACGATTGCGCATCGACCGTCGAGAACGCGGCGAGGTCGGTGTCGATTTTTTCCTCGCCTTGCAACAAGGCGAGTTTGGCGCCGGTCTTGCGCGCGATCTCCACCAGCCGGTCGATGCCATAGGGCCAATAGCCGCGCCCGCCGAGCAAGCGCACCACGATCAGCTTGGCGCTTTGCAGCGTGCGCTCGACATAAAGATCGACGGCGTAGGGATGTTTCAGCGCCAGAAGATTGGCAAGGCGTAAGCCGTTGAACCCGCCGGCGGCTTGGCGCGCGCGGGCAAGGCACGCGATTTCCGAATCCGCGGTCGTCAGCAAGGCGATCTCCGCCGCCGATTGTTCCAGATCGACCGGAACATCGGCGTCGAGGATCGCACCTTGCTGGGCCGCGAGAAGATGCATCAGGCAAGCGCCGCCTGGATCGCGTCGAAATCGAGACCTTTGCGGCCGATCACCACGAGGCGCGAGGCGCGGGGCTCGTCCGCCGTCCACGGCCGGTCGAAATAGCGTTCGATGCGCGGGCCCACGGCCTGCACCGCCAAGCGCATCTTCTTGCCGGGCACCGACAGAAAGCCCTTGGCGCGCAGCACGTCGTGCTTGGCGATCGCGGCTTCGAGCTTCGCGACGAATTCGGTGGGATCGGCGATCTCGCCCAGCTTCAACGCGCGCGAATCGAAATCGTCGTGATCGTGCTCGCCTTCCGCATCGGCATGGCTGGGGCGCGTGGCGAGATCGTCTTCGGCGTGCGCGTCCAGCCCGATCAACACTTCGGGCGGGATCTCGCCATGCGCCGCGCCGACGAGCTTCGCGCCCGCGCGCAATTTGGCGGTGAGTTCCGCTTCCAGCCGCGCGCGATCGACCATGTCGAGCGCGTCGGTCTTGGTCAGCACGACCAGATCGGCGCAGGCGAGCTGGTCGGTAAACACTTCCTCGATCGGATTGTCGTGATCGAGATTGGGATCGGCCCGGCGCTGTGCTTCGAGGGCCGCTTCATCCTCCGCGAATTGGCCCGCCGCCATCGCGGGCCCGTCGATCAGCGTGACCACGCCGTCGACCGTCGTGCGCGTTTTGATGCCCGGCCAGTTGAACGCTTGGACCAGCGGCTTGGGCAGCGCCAAGCCCGAGGTTTCGATCACGATGTGATCGGGCGGCTCGGGCAGGTCGAGCAGCTTTTCGATCGCCGGCAGGAAATCGTCGGCGACGGTGCAGCAAATACAGCCATTGGCGAGCTCGATCACGTCGCCGGGCGCGCAGCCTTCTTCCGCGCAGCCCAGCAACAGCTCGCGGTCCATTCCGAGTTCGCCGAATTCGTTGATGACGAAGGCGATGCGCTTGCCCTTGGCGTTGGCGGCGAGCTTGCGCAGCAGCGTCGTCTTGCCCGCCCCCAGAAAGCCGGTGACGATCGTCGCGGGGATGCGGTTCATACTGTTTTTCCTTTCAAGGCGAGCGGCAGACCGGCCGCGACGAAAATCGCGTCGCTCGCCACGCGGGCGACGTCTTGGTGGATGCGGCCCGCATGGTCGCGGAATGCGCGGGCGAGTTTGTTGTCGGGCACGATGCCGAGGCCAATCTCGTTGGAGACGAGCACGACCGGGCCTTTTGCCGCTTTCAGCGCTGCGCAGAGCTTCGCGATTTCGGTGGCGATGTCGGCTTTGGCGTGCATCAGGTTCGACAGCCACAGCGTGAGGCAGTCGACGAGGATCGGCGCGCCCGGCTTGGCGTGGGTGGCGATGACGCGCGCGATATCGAGCGGCGCTTCGATCGTCGCCCAGCCGGCGCCGCGCCGCGCTTTATGCGTGGCGATGCGCGCGGCCATTTCCTTGTCGTGCGCTTGGCCGGTCGCGAGATACAGCGCCTTGGCGCGCGGGGCCCGCAACGCGCGTGTGCGCGCCTCGGCATATTCGCTCTTGCCCGAGCGCGCGCCGCCCAGCACGAGCACGATTTTGGGTTTAGCCCGCTTGGGGGCCGGTTTGGTCCGTGCCACGTGTCACCCTTTCCTCCCGCCGAGGACGGTCGTTGCGACGCGCCAACAGCGGCGCATCGGCATCCGGCAGGTTTCCTGGCTCGGGGTCATCGATCGCGCACCGCCTTCCCAGACCGGAACATTTCCGGCCCAGTGGCTGGGGGTGGGCGCGATCTCGCCGCTCACAGTTGCGGGGGCAGCGTCGGTTTGGCGGAAACCTTCGACAAAATCTAAGGTTTTCGCGTCACCGCTCTTCCCTGTTCGGACGCGGCTCCGTTACTATCATGGCGTCCGGGGCGGGGAAAGATCGTTGCGGTATCGGGGATTAGGCTTTGTCGGGGCGGCGATTTTGGCGCTGGCGGTGACGCTGGCGGGGCCCGCGCATGCGCAAATGCCCAATACGATCCTGCAAATCGCCACCGAAAAAGTGCCGGACAAGGTCAAATTCTCGCAGCAGATCGGCGCGCAAGTGCGCCTGTCGCGCGACGGGCGCTTGTTCGCGATGACGTGGTCGCCGGTCCCAAACCCGCGCGGCTGGGTCGTGGTGCTGCACGATCGCAACGGCTGGGCGCCGGCCGAGGTGCAGGATTGGCACGCGACGTTGATCCGCCGGGGCTTGGGCATCGTCGCCATGCAATGGTGGTACGGCACGGGGACGGGCCCCGCCAGCGAAGCGCCAGCCGATATCGTCTATCGCGAGCTGGAAGCCGTGCTGCGCACGATGAATATGCGGCCCGGGTCGCTGATGCTCTACGGCACCGGGCGCGGCGCGGAGTATGTCTACGCGCTCGCCGCTTACGACCGCAATTCGGGCAGCAAGTTCTTCGCGCTGAACGTCCCCAATTCGGGCGCGATGGCGGCCGACCTCGCCGCCAACAAGCGTATCGGCGAAGGCCAGTTCGGCCTGGGCCCATTCGACGATACGCGCTGGGCCTTCGTGTGCGGCACGCGCGACGCCGATCCCGACCGTGCGGGCTGCCCTGTGCTGAAGGGCGCCTCGGATGTCGTGCGCCGTTTCGGCGGCAAGAACGAGTTGTCGATCCAGATCGACCGGGGCACGCGCGCGTCGCTGATGACCGACCGAGCGAAGCTCGATCAGGTGCTCGATAAGTATCTCGCCGTCTTGCGCTGACTTTCCTTGCGCAAAATCCTGGGCTAGCCTGACGGCAATTCTTTCTTCTCTCGTCCGGACCCGGAGCCGCCCCGCATGAACCGCTCGATCGCCCGAATCGCCGCCGCCGTCGTGACCTTGGCCGCGACGCCCGCTTTCGCCCATCCCGGTCATGCGACCGAGGGCATGGTGGCGGGCTTCGCGCATCCGCTGTTCGGCCTCGACCATGTTCTGGCGATGCTGGCCGTCGGCATCTTCGCGGCGCAGAAGGGCAGCGTGTGGCGCTTCGCGGTCCCGGCGTCGTTCATGATCGCGATGGCGTTCGGCGGCGTGCTGGCGATTTCGGGCGTCGAATTCCCGATGGTCGAAACCGGGATCGCGTTCTCGGTCGCGCTTTTCGGTCTCGCCATCGTCTTCGCCGATCGCGTGCCCGCCGTCGCGGGCGGCGTGCTGGCGGGCGTGTTCGCGCTGTTCCACGGCGCCGCGCATGGCGGCGAAATCGCGGAGGGCGCGAGCTTCCTGCCTTACGCGATCGGCTTCCTGACCGCGACGGGCCTGCTGCACGCAGCCGGTTTCGCGGTTGCGACGTTCGCGAACACGATGCTGCGCTATGCCGGGGCCGCCATCGCGGCAATCGGCGCGGTTTTGCTGTTCGCCTAACTCAGCCGCGCGGGTCTCGGTTTACATAGGCCACGCGCCACGCGTGGCCGCGGCCCGGACCGTCGAATCGGTCGACGCGCGTGACCGACAGCGTGTCGACGACGATCGACAACGCCGCTTCGGGCGCGATCCCCAGCACATGCGATAGGGCCGCGCGCACCACGCCGCCATGGCAGACCATCGCGATGGGGCGTCCCTTGGCGCTGGCGACCGTTTCGTCCAGCGCGGCGGCGACGCGCGCGCAAACTTCGAGGAAGCTTTCGCCGTTCTCGGGCTTGATCTCCGCCATCGTCAGCCAATGGCGATGCGTGTTGCGCGCGTCGCCCTGACCATAGGCGCCAAGCTCGGCGTAGGTCTTGCCTTGCCAATCGCCGAAGCTTTGCTCGATCAAGCCTGGCACGATCCGGTAATCGGGCGCCGAAACTTGACGCGCCGCCCACACCGCATTGGCGGTGCGCACGGTGCGCGACAAGGGTGTCACCGTCCACAGCGCGTCGGCCCCCGGCAGGATGCGTGCGAGGCCTTCGAAGGCGCGCGCGTCGGTCGTGTCGCATTCCACGTCCGTAATGCCGTAGCAGCGCCCGGCCTGGCCCACGACGGGCGCGTGGCGCACCAGGAAAACCGGCGTTTCGATCATATTGTCCATATTTGTCACCACCAAAGGGTCGCGGCCAGCGCCGCGCTCAGTATCGCGATTTCGGAGATCTGCTGAACCGCACCTAGCACGTCGCCGGTTTGCCCGCCGATATGTTTGCGCGCGAACCGCTCGACCGCGAAGGTCGCCGCCGCACCGGCGACGAATCCCAACGCAGCGCCCAACGGTCCCGCGAAAAACAGGAACGCCGCCCCGATGGCGATCGTGTCGAGCATCCGCCCTTGCGCGGGGCGCCCGGCGCCATGCGCCAGCCCGTCCTCGCGCACCATCGGCAAGACGTGCATCGCATGGACGACGCAAGCGCGGCTGAAGCACGACGCGGCGAGCATCACGCACAGCGCGTCCCACGGGTCCAGGCTGTCGGCGATCAGCACCACACGCATGAAGATGGCGAAAATTAAAGCCAGCACGCCGAACGTGCCGATCCGGCTGTCGCGCATGATGGCCAAACGCCGCGCAGGGTCGCGGGCACCGGTCGAGTCGGCGAAATCGGCAAGCCCGTCTTCGTGCAGCGCGCCGGTCATCGCCGTCATCGCCGCGACCGCCAGCAACGCCGCGAACAAAGTCGGCAAGCCCAAGGCCCAGGGCAGGGCGAAAGCCGCCCCACCGGCCAAGGCGACCGGCACGCCCGCGATCGGAAATGCGCGCACGGCGGCCGCCAACGGCGCCTCGGCGACATGCTGGGGCAGGCGGACCGGCAGACGCGTCAAAAACGCCAGCGCCAGGCGAAGCTCGTTGCCCAGGCCGGGGCGGTGGTCGACGAAGTCGGACATTTCGATGTTGAAGCCTTGCTTGAAAAGGCGCGGGAAGATAGGACGGCCACCCGGGCAATTCCAGCCGAAAGCGCCGCCATGACCCAGCCCAAAGGACCCGTCGCGAACTTCGCCGAAATCCGCGCGGTGCTTGCGTCCTTTCCCGGCCCAGATCGCGAAGCCGCCGCCCAAGCCGCCGCGCGCGAAGGCCAGCTCACCAAACCGCCGGGGGCGCTGGGCCGGCTGGAGGAGATTTCCGCCTGGATGGCGACTTGGCAGGGCAAAGCGCGCCCGAAAGCCGATCATCCGCGCGTCGCGGTCTTCGCCGCCAATCACGGGATCGCCGCGCAGGGCGTATCGGCGTTTCCGCCATCCGTGACCGCGCAGATGGTGCGGAACTTCGTCTCCGGCGGGGCGGCGGTCAATCAGCTGAGCACGCTGTTCGACGCGGATCTGCGCGTCTACGAAATGGCGCTCGAGAAACCGACGGCCGATTTCTCCAAAGGCCCGGCGATGAGCGAGGAGGATGCCGCGCGCGCCATGGCCTACGGCATGATGGCGGTGGAGCCCAATCTCGACATTCTGTGCCTGGGCGAGATGGGTATCGCGAACACGGCCTCGGCCTCGGCGATTTGCGCGGGGCTGTTCGGCGGCGACGCGCAAGATTGGGTCGGGCCGGGGACTGGGGTGGCGGGCGATGCCCTCGCGCATAAGAAAGCCGTGATCGACGGCGCGCTGAAGCTGCATTTCGCCGAGAAGCGCGATCCGTTGGACGTGCTGGCGCGCGTCGGCGGGCTCGAACTCGCGGCGATCGCGGGGGCGGTGATGGCCGCACGCTTGGCGCGCACGCCCGTGCTGCTCGACGGCTTCGCCTGCACGGCCGCCGCGTCGGTGCTTTACGCGCTCGACGAACACGCGCTCGACCATTGCATGGTGGCCCACATGTCGGCCGAGCCCGGGCATCGGCGCTTGCTCGACCGCATCGGAAAACAGCCGCTGTTCGATCTTGGCATGCGCTTGGGCGAAGGCTCGGGCGCGGCACTCGCCCTCGGCGTGGTCAAGGCGGCGATCGCTTGCCATACCGGCATGGCGACATTCGCCGACGCGGGCGTCGACGGCAAAGCGTAAGCCCCTCGATTCTGCGCGGGTAGGGCGCGAAGTTATGGGGCCATGCCAGCGTGCGGTTTGGGGCAATCTGCGCCCCATGAAATTCGCACCCTTCATCGATCTTTGCCTTGCCGCCCATGGTTATCAGCGCCCGCCGCGTATCGGCGAAGCCGTGCCTGTGCGGTTGCCCGTTGCGCCTTCCCTCTTCGCGCGGATCGCGCGACGATGGAGGAAATGACCGACCCCGACTGGAACGATATCCGCGCCTTCCTCGCCATCGCCCGCGAAGGCAGCCTCGCCAAAGCGGCCAAGGCGACGCGATTGAGTCAAGCCACGCTTGGCCGTCATCTGCGCGCGTTGGAAGCCACGCTCGGCGCGCCGCTGTTCGACCGTTTGCCCAACGCGCTGCGGTTGACGGCGCTGGGCCGCGAGACGCTCGACGGCGCCAACGCGATGGACGACGACGCGGCCACGATCCTGCGCCGCGCCAAACTCGCCGCCGAACCCGAATTGCGGCCGGTCGTCGTCACCTCGGTCAATTCGATCGCGTGGTTCATGGTCCGCCATTTCGGCGAATTGCAGGCCAAGCTCGCCGGCACGCCCTTGGTGCTGAAGCCCACGCGCCGTTCGGTCGATCTTGCGCGCCGCGAAGCGGATATCGCCTTGCGCATGCAATCGCTGCCCGACGCGCATGATCTGACCGGGCGCAAAATCGGCCGCGTGGGCAACGCGATCTACGTGTCCAAAGCCTATCTCGCGCGCACGGGCCGCAAGCCGGCGGACGGCATGGACGGGATCGACTTTATCGCGCGCGAAACGGGGTCGGAGATTTCCGCGCAAGCGCGCTATTCGGCCGATATCGCCAAGCGCGTGCGCGTCGTGTGCCGCGTGTCGGAGACCGTTCTACGCCACCAAGCGGTCCTGGACGGGTTGGGCGCCACGTTGCTGCCCTGCCATCTGGGCGATGCGGAGCCGACCTTGCAGCGCATCGGCCCGCGCCTCGCCGATCTCGACGAGGATATGTATCTCGTCGTGCATCGCGATCTGCGGCGCGTCGCGGCCGTGCGCCGCGCGGCCGACGCGATCGCGGCACTCTGCAAGCGCCACGCGAAATCGCTGATCGGACGCTGACGCCTTATTCGCTGGATTGCAGCAGCTGCCCGCGTTGGCGCGCGCGGGTAAAGGCGAACAGGAACGCGCCGAAAGCCAGCGCCATGATGACCAGGTTCAGCGCGAAGGCTTGCGCCAACAGATCCCAGCGGAACACCTTGTCGATCATGACCGCGCGCATGCCCTCGAACACATAGGTCGAGGGCAGGGACCACGCGAGCGGCTTCAGCCATTCGGGCAGCACCGACACCGGATACCAGACGCCCGAAATCGGCTGGATGATGAAGATCGAGGCCCAAGCATAGCTTTCGGCGGCGAGGCCGAAGCGGAATAGCAGCGCGCCGATCAGCAACCCGATCGACCAGCCCAGCATGACCAGCATCATCCAGAAGGCGAGCAGCGGCAGGCCGAGATCGAAGACCGAATAGGCGAACAGCGGGATCGCCAGCAGGGCCGCCGGCAGCACGCCGATCATCGAGCGCGTGACGGAGAGCAGCATCAGCGACGCCGCGAATTCCCACGGCCGCAAGGGCGACACGAAAAGATTGGCGAGGTTGCGCGACCACATTTCCTCGAGCAGCGATAGTGTCAGTCCGAATTGCGAGCGCACGAGCACGTCCCACAGCAGCACGGCGCCGATCAGCACGCCCGCCGCGTTCGCGAACCAGTTGGAATGCTGGTTCAAGAACACGGTGACGAAGCCCCAAATCGTCATCTGCAGCACGGGCCAGTAGACGAGGTCGAAGACCCGCGTCCAGGACGAGCGGAAGAGATAAAGATGCCGGCGCGTCATCGCGCCGATACGGCCGAAAGATCCGCTCATTGTGCTGCTACCTGCGCCGTGCCGCGCGCCACATCCAAGAAGACCTGTTCCATATCGTCGCGCCCGTAGCGCGCGATGAGGTCGGCGGGCGAGCCGCGATCGACGATCCGCCCCGATTTCATCATCAGCACGTCGGCGCAGAGACGCTCGACCTCGGCCATGTTGTGCGAGGCGAGCAGGATCGCAGCGCCTTGGGTGCGCGCGTAGGTTTCGAGATGGCCGCGCACGCGATCGGCGGTGTCGGGATCGAGGCTCGCGGTCGGCTCGTCGAGCAGCAGCAACTCGGGCCGGTTGATGAGCGCCTTGGCCAGCGCCGCGCGCGTCTTCTGGCCGCTGGATAGCGAGCCGGTCTTGCGGTCGAGAAACGCCGTGAGGTCAAGCAATTCGGCGAGCTCGCCGATCCGCGCTTTAAGGTCGCGCACGCCGTAGAGTCCGCCGAACACGTCGAGATTCTCGCGCACCGTCAGGCGCGAGGGCAGGTCGACATAGGGCGAGGAGAAATTGAGCCGCGGTAAAGCGGAATAGCGGTCGCGGCGCATATCGACGCCGAGGATTTCGATCGTGCCGGCGGTGGGGATCAAAATTCCCAGCAGCATCGAGATCGTCGTCGTCTTGCCCGCGCCGTTGCCGCCGAGCAGGCCGACGACCTGGCCGCGTGGTACGGTGAACGAAATTCCGTCGACGGCCGGCGGCGTATCGTCGCGGAAACGCTTGGTCAGGTCGCGGACATTGATCGCGGCGATGGTCATGGCAATGTATATGGCCCGCCTTGCCGCCAAAGGCAAAGGGACAACGAGAAAGCACGCGTGACCGCCGTTTCGAAGCCACCGCCGCAAAACATCGCCCCGCCGCCGCCGTTGGGCCGCGTGCGTCTGCGCACGCTCGTGGTCGTGCGCTGGATCGCCATCGCGGGCCAGACCGCCGCCGTGCTCGGCACCTATTACGGTCTCGGATTCCATTTCGCGCTGTTCCCGACTTTGGGCGCCATCGCGATCTCGGCGCTGCTCAACGCCGTGCTGACCTTCGACCGGCCGCAAGCCGGGCGGTTGGACGACCGCGCGGCGGGTGCGGTTCTCGCCTACGACGTGATGCAGCTCGCCACGCTGCTCTATTTCACCGGCGGCTTGCAGAACCCGTTCGCGGTGCTGATGGTCGCCCCCGTCGCGGTCGCGGCGGCGTCGCTGTCGCGTGTGGTCACGGTGGTGCTGGGCGTGCTGGCGATGGGGCTCGCGACGTTGCTCGCCATTTGGCACCAGCCTTTGCCGTGGCGGCCCGAAGGCTTGGCGCTGCCGTTGGAATTGCGCATCGGCGTGTGGTTCGCGATGGCGACGACGATCGTGTTCGTCGCCGCTTATGTGGCGCGGCTCGCCGGCGAAGCGCGGCAAATGTCCGACGCGTTTGGGGCGGCGCAAGCCGCCCTTGCGCGCGAACAGCGGATGAGTGCGGTTGGCGGATTGGCCGCCGCCGCCGCGCATGAACTTGGCACGCCGCTCGCCACCATCGCGGTGGTCGCTAAGGAAATCGCGCGCGACTTGCCCGAGGGCGATCTTAAATCCGACGCCGATTTGCTGCTGCGCGAGACGATGCGCTGCCGCGACATATTGGCGCGCCTGGCCGCCAAACCCGAAGGCGGCGGGCCGGAAGGCAACCCGTTTCCGCGCCCTCCGCTACCCGTGTTGTTGCGCGAGATCGCGGATCGCTACGCGCGCGGCGTGCCGGTCGAACTCGATCAGGATTTCGAGGACGGCAACGAACCGCCGATCGCGCGCACGCCGGAAATCGTGCAAGCGCTGGGAACGCTTGTGGAAAATGCCGCTACGTTTGCCCACGAGAAGGTCGAGATTTTCGCCTGGTCGGACGAGGAATTCGTCGGCGTGGAGATCGAGGACGACGGGCCGGGTTTCCCGCCGGAGATTTTGGCGCGGCTGGGCGAGCCTTACGTCTCCACCCGCGTGGGCGACGGCGAGCACATGGGGCTGGGCGTGTTCATCGCAAGCACCTTGCTATCGCGCACGGGGGGTACTGTATCCTGGGGCAATCGCGAGGAAGGCGGGGCGCGCGTTTCGGTGCGCTGGCCGAAGGCGCGTTTCGCGTAAGGAAGCACCATGGATATGCAAGCCCCGGCGGCCATTGTCGCCACCCGCAAATTGCTGATCGTCGAGGACGACGAGGCCTTCCGCCTGCGCCTGGCGCGCGCGATGGAACGGCGCGGCTATGCGGTCACGATGGCCGAATCGATCGCGGCGGCCGATGCCGCCTTGGCGGGCGGTTATTCGCCCGAATGCGCGGTCGTCGATTTGAAATTGGGCGACGGCTCGGGCCTCGATCTCGTGCCGCGTATCCGCGCCGCCGCCCCCGATTCGCGCGTCGTGATCCTCACCGGCTACGGCAACATCGCGACTTCCGTCGCCGCGATCAAAGCCGGGGCCGTCGATTACATTCCCAAACCCGCCGATGCCGATGTGATCGACGCGGCGTTGAACGCGGGCGACCGTGCACTGCCCCAGCCGCCCGAACATCCGATGTCGGCCGATCGCGTGCGCTGGGAGCATATCCAGCGCGTGTTCGAGCAATGCGAGCGCAACGTGTCGGAAACCGCGCGGCGCTTGAACATGCATCGCCGCACGCTCCAGCGCATCCTGGCCAAGCACGCCCCGCGCGAAACCGCGTAACGGCGAATAACGGCTTCTTGCCTGGGAACGGGAACCCTGCGTTAGATCGCCGCCATGGCGATCGAAATCTGGCTGGCTTTCGTCGCGGCTTCGGCCGTGCTGCTCCTCATCCCCGGACCGACGATTCTGTTGGTCGTGTCCTACGCGCTGGGCCAAGGCTGGCGCGCGGCACTGCCCATGGCGATCGGCGTGGCGCTGGGCGACTTCACCGCGATGACGTTGTCGATGATCGGCGTGGGCGCGTTGCTCGCCGCATCGGCCACGGCGTTCGCGATCCTCAAATGGGCCGGGGCAATCTATCTCGTCTATCTCGGCGTCAAGCTGTGGCGGGCGGGCGGCACGCTGGCGGCCGCGCCTGCGCAAGACACGGCCTCGGCCGCAAAGATGCTCGGCCACGCTTGGCTCGTCACGGCGCTCAACCCGAAAGGCATAACTTTTTTCGTCGCTTTCTTGCCGCAATTCCTCGATCCAATGGGCGACGTGACGCTGCAGCTTTCCATTTTCTGCGCGACCTTCATCGTGATGGCCTTCGCCAATGTGCTGGGCTACGCGCTGGCCGCGTCGCGCGCGCGGAAGGCCTTCGCAGGTCCCCGCACGATGACGATCGTCAACCGCACGGGTGCATGCGCGCTGATCGGGGCGGGAATCGGCAGCGTCGCCTTGTCCCGGGCTTGACGCGCGCCAAATCTCCGCCATGTCCCGTTTTGCGACCTTCGCCGCGCTGACGCTCGCGGTTTTGTATATGGCGCTGGCCATGCGCCCCGAAGCCGCCCTGATCGGCACGCCGATCGCGGAGGATGGCTGGTACGCGCTGACCGTCGCGCGCAACGTGGCGACGCACCGTGGAATTACGATCGACGGCCTGACCTGGACGAACGGCTTCCAGCCGCTGTTCACCTTTATCGAAGCGGCGGGGTTTGCGCTCGCGGGCGGCGATACGATCGGCGGCTTGCGCGTGTTCTTCGCGCTGGCGACCTTGGTGCATGTCGCGGGCGCGTTGCTGGTGGCGCATCTGGCAAAAAGCTATGCGGGCAAGGACGATCGCATCGCCGGCCCGCTCGCCGCACTCGGCTATCTCGCGGCGATCAAGGCCTATAACGATTTCTACACCGGGCTCGAAACCGGATTGCAGCTCACGCTTTACGCCGCAATCTGGGCCTTGCACCGGCGCGACTGGCGTGGGCATTGGCCGCGCGAAGCGCTGCTGGGCCTCGCACTCGGCTTGGTCGTGCTGACACGGATCGATGCGGCGGTGTTCGTCGCCGTTCTGTGTGCGGACGAGCTGCGCCGGGGTTTGCGCACCGGCCTACCCGATGCGATCCGCCGCTGCTTCGTGGTCGGCGGGACGGCGGTGATCGTGTCCTTGCCCTGGTGGCTCTACAACGCGTTGGTCTTCGGCCATCCGATGCCGACATCGGGCTTCGCGCAGCAGGAAACGCTGGTCTCGCTCGACCGGACGCTCAGCGCCTTCTGGGCGCTTGCCAGCGTGGCGATGCCGTGGATCTTCGCCGGCGCCTACGAGGATCGCTGGGCGGAAATCGCGCGCGTCGTGGCCTTGGCGGCGCTCGGCCTGCTGATCTGGCGCAAGAAATGGCGCCCCGCGGGCGATCTCGGCTTTCCCGGCGTGTTGCTCGCTTCCTATGCGGCGCTCGTCTTCTATTACTGGCTCACCTTCTTCGCGGATTGGTTCTACATCCGCTACTTCGCACCCTTGTCGCTACTCGCCTTCGTCTTCGTACCGGTGATCCTGATGCGCACGGCGCCCAAAGCCGTGCCCGTGCTGGGCGGGAGCGCGGCGGCGGTCATGGCGGTGCTGCTGCTGCTCGCGTGGAAGAATTGGACGCCGTTCGGCGCGTCGGCACATCACACCCAAGTCGAACTGGTCGAGGAATTCGTGGCACCTGGCGAATTGGTCGCGGGCGGCCAATCGGGCACGCTCGGCTTCCTGCGCGATCAGGTCGTCAATATCGACGGCAAGGTGAACCCGGACGCGCTCGCCTGGCGACGCAACATGTGGGACTATCTCGACAAGCTCGGCATCGAATGGTTCGCGGATTCGACCTGGTATGTCGAAACCTATCTCGGGCCCGAGCCCGAGAAGGTCGGCTGGCATCTGGTCGCCTCGCGCGGGGATTTCCGGCTCTATCAGCGGGTCAAGGAATGAAGCTGACGTTTCTGGGATCGGGTGACGCGTTCGGCTCCGGCGGCCGGTTCAACACCTGTATCCTGCTGGAAAGCGGCGCCAAACGCATCCTGGTCGATTGTGGTGCATCGTCGATGATCGCGATCCGAAAATTCGGAATCGATCCGGCGACGATCGACGCCGTGCTCGTCACGCATCTGCACGGCGATCATTTCGGCGGCTTGCCGTTCTTCCTGCTCGACGCGCAGCTCGTCACCAAGCGCGCGCGGCCGTTGAAGCTCTACGGTCCGCCGGGATTCGAGAAGCGCCTGCTGGAGGCGTGCGAGAATTTCTTTCCGGGCTCGACCCAAGCCAAGCGCCCTTACGAACTCTCGATCGCCGAGCTGTCGCCCGAAACGCCGCACGACGTGGCGGGGTTCACGGCGACGCCGTTCGAGGTGGTGCATTGGTCGGGCGGGCCGCCTTACGCCTATCGCATCGAAGCCGACGGCAAGGTGTTCTGCTATTCGGGCGATACCGAATGGGTCGATACGCTGATCCCGGCGGCGAAGAACGCCGATCTATTCGTGTGCGAGGCGTATTTCTTCGACAAGAAGGTCAAATACCATCTCGACTGGCGCACGCTGGAAGCGCGTCTGGCCGAGATCGGCGCCAAGCGCACGATCCTCACGCATATGAGCGCGGAGTTGCTCGCGCGCTTGGGCGAGACCGCTTGCGAAACCGCCGACGACGGCAAGGTCGTCGAATTCTAGATCACGCCTTCGCGCCGACCGACGCGATCGCGCGGTTGGTCTTCAGCAGCGCGTCGAAATAGCCGATCGTCTTTTTGAGGCCTTCGTCGAGCTGGATCTTGGGCTGCCAGCCCAGGATCTTCTGCGCCTTGTCGATGATCGGCTTGCGCTGCATGGGATCATCCGCCGGCAGCGGGCGCTGCACGAGCTTCGATTTCGCCCCCGTGAGGTCGATCACACGTTCGGCGAGCTGCTTGATCGTGAATTCGACGGGGTTGCCGAGATTGATCGGGCCCGTGACGGTATCGGGGCTGTCCATCAGGCGCACGAAGCCTTCGATCAGATCGTCGACATAGCAGAAGCTGCGCGTCTGCGCGCCGTCGCCATAGATCGTGATGTCCTGGCCCTTCAGCGCCTGGACGATGAAGTTCGACACCACGCGCCCGTCGTTGGGGTGCATGCGCGGGCCGTAGGTGTTGAAGATGCGCGCGACCTTGATCTTCACGCCGTGCTGGCGGTGATAGTCGAAGAACAACGTCTCGGCGCAGCGCTTGCCTTCGTCGTAGCAGGCGCGCGGGCCGATCGGGTTGACGTTGCCGCGATATTCCTCCGGCTGCGGATGCACTTCCGGATCGCCGTAGACTTCCGACGTCGAGGCCTGGAAGATCTTCGCCTTCACGCGCTTGGCGAGGCCCAGCATGTTGATGGCGCCGTGGACCGAGGTCTTGGTCGTTTGCACCGGATCGAATTGATAGTGGATGGGCGAGGCCGGGCAGGCGAGGTTGTAGATCTCGTCGACCTCCAGATAGAGCGGGAAGGTCACGTCGTGGCGCAGCACCTCGAAATGCGGGTTGCCGAACAGATGCGCGATGTTGTCCTTCGTGCCGGTGAAGTAGTTGTCCACGCACAGCACGTCGTGCCCGGCGGCGACCAGCCGTTCGGACAGATGCGAGCCGAGGAAACCGGCGCCGCCGGTGATCAGGATACGCTTGCGCAAGGCCATGTTCGGAAACCCTTCGGGTTTAATGCCGTGCCCGGATATCAGGACCGGGCTTGACGTACAACGTCTTCGACGATCAGGAATTCCCGGCGGCTGCCGTGCAGTACGGCCGCCCCTAGCCGGAAGTTGCGGTAAACGCCCAGATCGATGCCGATCCGATGCCGGAAATCCTGGGGTTCCGGACGAATCGTGTGGCCGTGGACGACCACCGCCCCGGGGTCGAATTCTTCGCCCCAAAAGGCCTCGCGGATCCACATCAGGTCCAGCGGCGATTGGGCGTCCAGCGGCACGCCGGGGCGCACCCCGGCATGGGCGAAGAAATAGCCGCCGACCCGGTGATGGCTTTTGAGGGCGCGCAGCTGGGCAAGGCCCGCTTCGCCCAAGGCGGCGGTCAGGCCGGCGCGCTGCTCGGCCGGGGAAAGGTTCCGGGCGACGCCGTAGCTTTCCATCGTCTCCAGCCCGCCGTTGCGGAACCACAAATCGGGCTCGCGCGTGTCGTCGATGAAATCGAGCATCAGGGCTTCGTGATTGCCCATCAGATCGGCGCGCTCGAAGCCCGGCCAATCGCGCGTCAAGCGTTCCAGCACGCCCTTCGAGTCCGGGCCGCGATCGACATAGTCGCCCAGATGGATCAGCACGCGGCGCGTGGCATCGCGTTTGGCCGCATCCTCGCGGATGCGATCATGCAGCGTGTCGAGGATATCGGCATAGCCATGCACGTCGCCGACGGCGTAGATGACGGTATCGTCGGGGAGCATCTCAGTTCTCGATCGCCGCGCGGATAAGGGCGACATGTTTTTCCAAATGCGGCGGCACCGAAGCGCCGTCGCGCACGGCACGTACCAGTTCGGGGATCGGCCCGTCCAGGCGCGCGTGATCCATGATCTCGCTCGGAAAGGCGCCGACGGGCCCGTCGACCTGCAAGGACGGCGGCAACGCGGCGGGGCCGAGCTTCACCAGCATCGCGGCCATCGCCGCGCGTTCGACATCCGGCCCGCCGATCCCGTGGGCGGCGGCCAAAGCCGTGACGCGGGCCGAGGCGCGGCGCGCCATCGCGGCCGAGCGCGGATCGCGCTTGGCGGCCAAGTTCATCAGCGTGCGGGCGAGGCGCCGGACGGTTTCCTCGGGATCGGGGGCGGCCCCCGAGGCGTTGGCGGCGAAGGGCACCGATCCGGTCGTCCGGGGCCCGGCGACGGCGGGACGCAGCGGCTGGCGGCGAACGATGCGGATTTCCTCGGTTTCGCTTTCGGCGGCGGCCTTGGCCTCGGCGCGCGCCATCAACCGCAAGCGCAGCGCCTGGCCCACGGCCAAGCCCAGCACGATCAAGAGCCCCCAAAGCAGGAGCGGATCATCGCCTTCCGGAAACATCGCCGTGGAAGCCTACACCCCTCTCAACCGTTCTGTCCCGAGACGACGCTTTCGTGGCACGGAGATTTGCCCTATGCTCGCGCCCGCTTCGCACTCCCCGATACTCGGGCAACACATTGGTATGAAACGTAAAAACGCCGTCGTTGCGGCCGATCTGCAAACCCTCGTGCTGGGGGCGTTGCGGGCGGCCGATCTGGGTGCGGTCGCTTTGGCCGCAATCGTCGCGTATTGGGCGCGTCACGATTCCTGGTCGCTGCCCGATCTCTATCTGATCGCCGTGCTGGCGGCGGTGATTCTGGCCGCGAATTTTTTCCAGCTCGCGCGGCTTTACGTCTTCGCCAATCTGTCGCGCCTCGCCAGCCAGTTCGGCAAAATCGCGATGGCGTGGACGGCGGTGATGGCGAGCCTGATCGCGCTCGCCTATTTCACCCAGACCTCGGTCGCTTTCAGTCGCGCCTTCATGATCGGCTGGTTCGCGCTCGGCTTCGGCGCGCTGATCCTGGTGCGCCTGCTGCTGCTGCTCCAGCTCGACAAATGGCGCGTCGACGGGCGCCTTGCGCAGAACGTCGCGGTGATCGGCGCGGGCGAGATGGGCCGCGCGTTCCTCAAACATCTCGCCGATGTCGATACGCATGAATACCGGATCATCGGCGTGTTCGACGATCGCAAGGACCGGCTGCCGCCGGAACTCGAAGGCCACAAGGTCGCGGGCACGGTCGACGATCTGATCGCGCATTCGAAGACCGGGGCGGTCGACGCGATCATCGTCGCGATGCCGTGGCAGGCGTCGTCGGATCTGCAGGAACTCATCAAGAAGCTTAAGACCGTGCCGGTCGACGTGAAGCTCTGCCCCGATTACATCGGCACCTATCTGCCCGCGCGCGGTTTCCACGCCATCGCCGGCATTCCGATGTTGTCGGTGCTCGAGCGCCCGCTCTCGGGCTGGAGCCTGGTGCTGAAGGCGCTCGAAGATCGCGTGCTGGGCGCCATCCTTCTCGTGCTGCTGTCGCCGGTGCTCGCGCTGGTGGCGCTCGCCATCAAGCTCAACAGCCCGGGGCCGATCCTGTTCCGCCAGCCGCGCTACGGCTTCGCGAACAACCCGATCGTTGTCTACAAATTCCGCTCGATGTATCACGGCCGCGTCGAGGCGCCGCACGTGCCTCAGGCGACGCGCGACGATCCGCGCGTGACGCGCGTGGGCCGTTTCCTGCGCAAGACCTCGCTCGACGAATTGCCGCAGCTTTTGAACGTGCTGAAGGGCGACATGTCGCTGGTCGGCCCGCGCCCGCACGCGGTGGCACACAACGAGCAATACGCCAAGATCATCGACGATTATCTCGCTCGTCACCGCGTGAAGCCGGGCATCACCGGCTGGGCGCAGGTCAACGGCTTGCGCGGCGAAACCGACACGCCCGAGAAGATGCGCCGGCGCGTGCAGTTCGACCTTTACTACATCGATAATTGGTCGCTGATCTTCGATCTGAAGATCCTGGCGCTGACGCCGATCGCCGTGCTCGGCAAGGAAAACGCGTATTAGGGCCGGTTATCCCGTCCCCTCGGTGCAATGGCGCCAACAGAAAAACTGCCATTCCTGGCCATCCCAAAAAACGCCGTTCTCGTTATTGATCATTGTCGGACGCCCGTCGCGCGACGGCGGCACTTGGAAGATCGGTCCGAATCCGGTCACCTTATCATCCGGGTCCGGGAACGTGCCCCAGATCGGTTCGGTCGGGACCAAAATCACCCCCGATTTCCTGTCGCCATAGCCGCTCATTGAAACGGCTATGCGCCATTTACCGTCGCGCTTTACTAGCGCGGCTGCGTCCCAACCGAGCGGCCCGTAGACCCCATACTCCGGCTCGTTCGTTGGCACGAGCATGAACACGAGATCGGGCTGCTTGGCGCCGGTGATGCGGTGGCGACCGATGAGAATCGAAATGCCCTTCAATCCGAGATCACCGATCACCGAGCCTTGCCAAAACCGCTTGCCCTCTGCGGTCACAAGATACGTCCGCACGATCTTCCCGTCGGGCGTATTGCCGGCCGGGCGAAGACGCAACTCATCAATGTCGGGTTGCGGGATAAGAGGATCGAGGATATCCGGCTTCTCTCTCGGATACGGCGGGGGCTCGATCTTCTCCTCCGCCATCGCCGCGCCGGCAAGAACGAGCGTGATGGCGCAGAACAAGATTCTAGCGATAGCGGACATTGCCGAACTCCCTCAGTCGCGTCTCGATCGCTCGCCACGCATCATTCGACCCGCGATGTGCACCAGTAGCGCTCCAAATCCCATTCCCGGTCATGTGCCGAGACACGCCGACTGATACTTTCGCAGCGAAGCAGAAGGCCAGGGATCGGCACTTTAACGATTTGTGTTATTTCCGCTTCGATCTCGCCATACGTGCACTCCAGAGCTGCATGACGGAAATCAGATGCTTCCATTTCGACAAGATCGTAACTGTGGCGCGAATCCTCGATCGCCAACGCTGTCTCGATACCACCACCGAGCGGCACGTCGCCAAAGTGCAGCAAGGTGACGTCGTGCAACGGCGATTTTCCATCTATCGGTGAAGCTGGTGGGCAACGCGTCACGACTTCAGCCGCCTCGCAAATCGATGGCTGTAAAGTTGCCGCCAATAAGCCACCTAGAACGATCGTCGCTAATTTAAACATCGTATCGTCCTCTATGGGTGTTTAGCGCGGATTGCCGAAAATTCACCTGCGCTATAACCACCTTCGCCTTGCCGACGCTCGAAGGGATAGAAGCGAACCCGGGCTTGTCCTTGATCTCGCGCCGGATCTCTGGCGCTTCCGTTAAACTGATCGAGAACAAAAATACCTTTCCGATCGCCTTGCTCGCCATACCCCATGAAGACCCCCGCGTGACGGCGGGTGCGCGGTTCTCCGGGCTTGTCGCGATCCTGCGGATAGCGGATGTCGCCGTTCTTATCGGGGCGGAACGTAGCGATCGCGGTGCCGGGTTTCAGCGGGGGATCGTCGGTCGCCTTGATCGCGTCGCCCGCGCGCCAGGTCGATGTATGGCCAAGATTCGCCGCCTTCTTCACCAAGCCGACGCATTCCTTGCTTTCGCCAAACCAGCGTTTTGACGATTGCGCCTGTCGCACGAGATCGTCGAGATCGGGGACGGCCGCCGCGCGATTCCTCTCCGGCGGGGCATCGCTTGCTTGAGCGAGTTGTCCATCCTCGGTATCCGGTGCCTGCGCGATCTGAACCGGCGTGGCGTCGTTCTCGTCTGTCGCTTCCGGCGCATCGGCGAGCTGCAGCCGGTCGTTCCCACTGAAGTTCCGGTTCGTATCGTCGTTGACCGGCGCATCGCCGAGCAAGCGGGCGCGCAAATGCGATGGCCAGTTGTTGGCGTCGAGCAAGCCGTCGTCGTAGACGGCGTTGGCGCGCTCTTGTTCCTCGAACGCGCGCTTGGCGTCCAAGCGCTCGCTGAACGCCTTGATGTACTCGGGATCGAGCAGCCCGTCGCGCGACAGCGGCGGCAAGGGCGCGTAAGGCTGGCGGACTGCCGGGCCTTCTTCGCCGGGGCGATGGGGTAGCGGTGTTGCGACGCCTTTATCTTCGCCGGGGCGATGCACCAGATCGCTGATTTCGCCGCGCATATCGCCAATGCGAATCCCGATCGGTTGGTTATTGGCGATCGGGCCGCCAAAGAATTGGCGTTGCAGGTCGGGCGCGTCGCCCAGCGCCGACAGGATCGCGCGGATCGCGTCGCCGCCCTGGCCGGGCTTGGTCTGGTCCCATTGGTTCACGAAGTCGCGCGCCTGGACGATGCCGGGTAGGCCCTGATTGCGGACATAAGCCGCGAGCGTCTCGGGCGCGTCTGCCAAACCGCTGCGATGGCGCTGGAGATAGTCGGCCATCGAGCGGTTCGACCCGGTCATGTCCGCGTCCGGCGCCGGCAGGCCGGGGATCGGCGCGAGTTTCAATTCGCCGTAAGTCCCGTTCAGCAAGCCGGGCTCGCCTTGGGCGAGGCGGTCGTGATGCGCGTCGACCTCGCGCGGGCTGGGGGCCGGATACTTGCCCAATGTCGTACCAAACTGGTCGCGCATTTTGGAAATCGTCGGCCCGCTCGGCCGCAGCCAGCCATCGACCTTCAGATCGTTGCGCTTCTGATAACCGCGGATCGCGTCGTCGAGCGTATAGAGCCCCCAGCCGGTGGGGCCGTCGGTCTTGGCGAGGTCGAGATCCCCGGCATTGCCGAGAATCGTCTGGACCTTGATGTTGTCGGCGCGGCGGGTGGGAAAGCCCAACCCGACATCGCTATCCAAATCGAAGAACGACGACGAATTCCCCGGCATCTGGAACGGGACGCCGTAATCGTCGTCGGACATTTCGAACGGGCGGGGCAGGGCAGACATCGGGCAAAACTCCGCGATTGCGGCCAACGCGGATGCGCCGGCACAAGGTTTACGACGACATGAGAGACCCAGCAGGATGAAACCACGTGGCGAAATGCCCCCGAATAGGCCGGGCAGATCGCATGAGTACAAAACTAGTCCACGGAGAACGTAAAGTCAACGATGAAATTCAGAGAAAAACAACCAGAGGCGTCGAACGCCTTATGGTTCGACAAGCTCACCATGAGGTGTTCGACGATTGGCGGCCGAACGGGGCTCAGCGCTCCGCGACGATTTTGTAGAGCCGCCCGGCGACCGGCGCTTCGCCTTCGCGCATCCCGTTGATGATGCGGAAACGCTCGCGCTCGAATCCGTCATTCGCCGTCATGCGGCGCGCGAGCGAGTCGAAATTATCGCCGGCGGCGGCGCGCACCAGGCGGATGCGCAATGGCTCGGCCGCTTGCGCTTCCTGCGCGGTCAGCGAACGCACCGAATAGGTCGTGCGCCGGAACCCTTCTTGTTCGCGCGCCATCACCTGCGGCGGGGCGAGGAACAGGATGCGGAAATACGTGCCGTCCGGCATGCGGATCGCGACCAGCCGCGCATCGACGGCCCCGTTCTGTCCTTGCAGCCGCGTCGCGGCGGTCGCGGCTTGCATGCCGTTGACCGTGATGCGCTCCACGCCCGAAAGCTGCGCGCCGCGCGCCCATTCGCCGGTCAGGAACGTCGCGGGATCGGTGGCGCGGCCGCGGCGCATGTCGAAGGTGATCTGCGCGCCGTCGGGCCCGGTGGCGCGCACCGCGTCCTGGCTGTCGCTCAGCCGGTATTTCTCGGGCGCTTCGAAGCGGAAGCGCAGCTTGGGATGGGTGAAAATGCGGCCTTTCACGAAGCCCGCATCGGCATCGCCGCCCACCGCCATGCCGTCGATCGCGGCGTAATATTCCTCGACGTTCTCGCGCGGATTGGCGTTCACGACCAAACCTTGCGCGCGCGCGGCGGCCAAAGCTTCGCGCACGCGATCGGCGGTGCGCGGATGGGTTTGCATGATCGAGAATTGATCGGCTTCATCGGGCGAGCGCCCGGCGATCTGCATTTCCAGGCGCGCGCCTTCGCCGAGCTTGGCGAGCATATCGGCCGCTTCCTCGGGGTTGTAGCCGACGACCGACATGTAGCGCACGCCGAGCTTGTCGGCCTCGAATTCCTGCTCGCGCGAATAGGAGGCGAGCACCGTGCCCGCAATGGCGCCCGAGGCTTGGCCCGCGAGATTGCCCGCGTCGCCAGAGCCGGTGAGGATCGCCACGCCGATCGAGAAGATCGTGGCGCCGATATTCGCGGCGGTCGTCTGCGCCATGCGCTCGGCCGTGTGGCGCGCGGTGACGTGGCCGATCTCGTGACCGAGGACGGAGGCGAGTTCCGCCTCGCTGCCCATCAGCGCCAGCAAGCCGCGTGTGATGTAGACATAGCCGCCCGGCAGCGCGAAAGCGTTGTAGATGTCCGAATTCAACACCGTGAAGGTGAATTTGAGATCGGGCAGCTCCGAGCGGCGCGCCAGCTGCTCGCCCACGCGCTGCACATAGGCGGCGAGGCGCGGATTGTTATAGGCGCCGCCGAACGCTTCGAGCACCTTGGGATGCTCGTCGGCGCCGATCTTGGCTTCGTCGGCCGCCGACATGGTGACGAATTGCGAGCGGCCGGTCGCTTGGTTTTGCGCGCAAGCGCCCAGCGTCAAAGCCGAAAGGGCAAGGGCGGACGCGACCAGCGCGCCGCGAAGGCGGTAAAAGCGGTTCATGCGGTTCATGCGGCCCCGACTCTGCGGCGTTCCAGGCATGCGCGTCAACGCCTTGCCTGCTGCTTGACCCCGCCCGGAACGCGGGCGCAAAGTGCCCCGTCATGCCCGCCCCCGACGCGACTTCGCGCACCGATCTTTTTCCGCCCATCGATCCCTACGGCACGGGCTTTTTGCGCCTGGACGACCGGCATTCGATGTATTGGGAGCAAAGCGGAAATCCCCGCGGCGTGCCGGTGATTTTCCTGCATGGCGGGCCGGGGGCGGGTGCGACACCCGCGCATCGCCGGTTCTTCGATCCCTACCACTATCGCATCGTGGTGTTCGACCAGCGCGGGGCGGGGCGATCCACGCCGCATGGCGCGATCGACGACAACACGACGCCGCTTTTGGTTGCGGATATGGAGCGCTTGCGCCTGCATCTGGGCATCGATCGCTGGCACGTGTTCGGCGGATCGTGGGGTTCGACGCTGGCGCTGGCTTATGCGCAAACCCATCCCGAACGCGTGCGCTCGCTGACGTTGCGCGGCATTTTCCTGGGCCGGAAGTTGGAACTCGAATGGTTCCTCTACGGCATCGGCAACGTCTTCCCCGAGGCGTGGCGCGCCTTCGCCGAACATCTGCCGGAAAACGAGCGTTCCGATCTGCTCGGCAATTACTGGCGCCGCTTGATCGACCCCGATCCCGCCATCCATCTCGCCGCCGCGCGGGCGTGGAGCGCTTACGAAGGTTCGTGCTCGACGCTGCTGCCCAGCCCCGAAACCGTGCAGGCTTTCTCCGAAGATCGCATGGCGCTGGGGCTCGCGCGGATCGAGGCGCATTATTTCCGCAACGGGTTGTTCATGGCGGAGAACGCGTTGATCGACAATGTGCCGCGCATGCGCCACATCCCCGGTACGATCGTGCAAGGCCGCTACGACATGGTGTGCCCGATCGTCAGCGCCGATCTGCTGGCCAAGGCCTGGCCCGAAGCGCGCTATCACGTCGTCGCCGATGCCGGCCATTCGGCGATGGAGCCGGGCATTCGCGCCCAGCTCGTCGCCGCGATGGAACGGGCCAAGCGCTTGTGAGCGGGCCCGCGATGATCGAATTGATGATCGAGACGTGGCGCGTGCCCGGCGTCAAACCCCATTACCTGTGGAGCGTGTGGGAGGACGGCAAGCGTTCCGCCCTTTCGCGGCCCCATGCTTCGCTCGATATCGCCGAAACCGACGGTATCGATTATGTGCGGCGTAATTTCGGCCGCGATCCCGACAGAGTAACCCCCATATGACCGCGACCGCAGCCGCCCCTTCGCCCATCCCCACCCGCGACGTCGCGGTGATCGGCACCGTGGGCCTCGTCCACTCGACCAGCCATTTGTTCCAATTCGCGCTGCCGCCGATGTTCCCGCTGTTGCAGGCGGAGTTCGGCGTGAGCTACGCGGCGTTGGCGCTGGTGATCTCGACCTTCTACGCGGCGTCCGGTTTCGGTCAGGCTTTCGTGGGCATCATCGTCGATCGCCATGGCGGACGGCAGACGCTGGCCTGGGGCACGACCGCCTTGTCGATCGGCATGGGCGGCATGGCTTTCGCGACCGAGTTCTGGATGCTGTTCCCGCTCGCCTTCCTGGCGGGCGCGGGCAATTCGGTGTTCCATCCGGCCGATTTTTCGATCCTGTCGAGCCGCGTGTCGCCGCATTTGATCGGCCGCGCTTTCGCGATCCACGCCTTCGGCGGCACGATCGGCTACGCGGCGGCGCCCGTTCTGCTTTCGGCGCTGGCGTTCACCTTCGGCTGGCGCACGGCGTTGATCCTCGCTTTGGCCTATGGTCTCTCCCAGGCGCTGATCGTCTGGCAGGCGAAGGATCTGCTGGGGGCGGGGCCCGCCCCGGGCTCGGCGATCCGCAAGGAAAGCCCGCGCGAGATCGCGCGCGGCTTCGCCAAGCTGATGGCGATGCCGGCCTTGCTGACCGCCTTCGCCTATCTGGCGCTGACGTCGATGGCGGGCGGCGCCGTGCAATCCTTCGGGGCGGCCACGCTGTCGCTGATCCATTCGGTCGACTACCAGACCGCGACGCTGGCGGTGACGTTCTTCCTGGCGGCGCAGGCGGTGGGCATTCTGATCGGCGGCTTCATGGCCGACGCGACCCAGCGCCACGAGCTCGTCGCGGGCGTGGGGCTGCTGGTCGCGGGTGCCGCGATCGCCGCCATTCTGCTGCCCGGCCAAGGCTACGGCTTCGCCGAGCTTTGCTTCGTGCTGGCCGGTTTCGCGATTGGCGTCACGTCCGCGTCGCGCGATTTGCTGGTGAAGAAGGTGTCGCCGCCCGGCGCCACGGGCCGCACTTTCGGCCTGGTCTATTCGGGCTTCGACATCGGTTTCCTGATCGGGCCCTTCGTCGCGGGCGTGTTGATCGATATGGGCCGCGTCGATCTGGTGCCGGTGATGGTGGCGCTGATCTATGTGCTGACGCTGGCGGTGATCCGCGCGGTGGACGGGTTCGGCCGCGCCAATCAAGCGGCGAAAGCGGGCGCGGCGGCGCAATGAAGCGCCTCGCCGCCGCGATTCTGTTGCTGTCGGCGCTTGCCGCACCGGCACCGGTCGCGGCTCAAGCCAAACCGGTTGCACTTCCCACGGTCAGCGTGCGCACCGGCGATCTCGACACGATTCTGACGGAGCGCGCGTTCCGGCTGATCGTGCCCTATAGCAAGACCCATTTCTTCATCGACAAGGGCCGCGAGATGGGCGTGGCGGCCGAGTTCGGCCGCGAATTCGAAACCTGGCTCAACAAGCGCCGCGCCAAAAAGGGCCTGCCGATCCGCGTCGTGTTCGTGCCCACGCCGCGCGACAAGATGTTCGCGGCGTTGCTGAACGGGCGGGGCGATGCGGTCGCCGCCAATCTCACGATCACCGCGAAGCGCGAGGAAATCGTCGATTTCGCGCGGCCGTGGTTGACCGGCGTGGACGAGATTCTCGTGACCGGCCCGGCTTCGCCCATCAAGCCCGCCGGGCTCGACGATCTCGCGGGCCGCGAAATGCCGGTGCGCGAGGGTACGAGCTATATCGAGCATATCGGCGCGATCAACGCCGATTTCGCCAAGCGCGGTCTGGCGCCGATCGAGATCGTGAAGCTTTCGCCGCGCTTGCAGACCGAAGACGTGTTGCAGATGGTCGCCGCCGGCTTGCTGCCCTGGGCGATCGCGGATTCGCATGTCGCCGGGTTTTGGGCGCGCGCGGACAAGAAGCTGACCCAGCGGCCCGATATCGTGTTCAACAGCGGCGGAGAAATCGCCTGGGCGATCCGCCCCGATTCGCCGTTGCTGAAGGCCGAGCTCGACGAATTCTTCGCCGCGCGCAAGGAAAAGACCGCTTTCGGCGCGACGATCCTGCGCCGCTATTACGGCGGGCGCGCGACGGTGCGCAACGCCGCCGCCGCGGCCGATGCCGCGCGTTTTGAAGCGATGGTCGAAAGCTTCCGCCGCCATGCCGGTGCCGCCAATATCGATTTCCTGCTGCTGGCCGCCCAGGGCTATCAGGAATCGCGCCTCGATCAGACGCAAGTCAGCCCGCGCGGCGCCGTCGGCATCATGCAATTGCTGCCCAGCACGGCCGAAGCCCCGCCCATCGCCATCAAGGGCGTGGCGCACGACGCCGATCTCAACATCAAGGCGGGGGCGGAGGTGATGGCGCTGTTGCGCAAGCGCTACGTCAACGATCCCGAACTCGACGACGTCGACCGCACGCTGCTGACCTTCGCCGCCTATAACGCGGGGCCGGGGAATCTGCGCAAATTCCGCCGTCGCGCGGCGCAAATGGGCCTCGATCCCAATGTCTGGTTCGACAATGTCGAGGTCGCGGCGGCGCGCATCGTGGGCGCCGAAACGGTCCATTACGTCGGCAATATCTATAAATATTACGTGGCTTATCGCTTGGCGATGCAGCAGGCGGCGGCCAATCGCGCCGCCCGCGAAGCGGCGGTTCCCGCCGCCAACTAGGCGGCGTTTTGGGGCCTATGCTATAAGCCTCATCCGCGTGGCCTTGGTCCCCGTAGCTCAGCAGGATAGAGCGGCAGTTTCCTAAACTGTAGGTCGGAGGTTCGATTCCTCTCGGGGACGCCACGCGCGTATAAAGCCGGGCACCGCCGGTTTTTCGTCGCTCGGCGGGTTTTCGATCCCCTCGAGTAAGCGGTCTTTCGGGCCGAACATCCGAACTTCGGTTTCGTCGAGTTCGATCCGAGCGACAAAGAGCCGGATATAGGCTTTCCGAAAAGCCGCATTTGGGCTCGCGAGGCGCTCGCGGATTGCGCGGCCGAAGGCTTCGATGCTGGCCGACGAAAGCACGGCCGCAGGCGCTCCTGCCCGATGCGACGCTACGGCGACCAACCGTAGGCACTCTTCGCGCCGTGCTTTCAACTCACCGAGCCGCTTCCGGAGCGCTTCGTCATCAAGCGATGTGATCCCGCGTTCAATAGCTTCGTAGAGGCGAGACTGCGCGCGTTCGATTTCTCTTATTTCCGCGCGTAGTGCTTTCGTTCTGTCTTCGCTTGTCGTTCGGCTCCGTTTGGCGCGTGCGATCTGATCCGAAAGCAATGCATTCAAACGATCCGGCGCAAAGAGCTTTTCCGACAAGTGATCGATGACAAGCTTATCCAGACGTTCCATTGGCACCGAGCGCCCGGCGCATTTGGTTTTGCCCATACGCATCGCTGCCGAACAAGCGTAGTAACGATACTGGCCGGATTTCCCGGTGCGCATGGTCATTCCGCCGCCGCACGCCGCGCAATGCAAAATGCCGGTCAGCAGCGTAGGGCCGTTCACCACGCGCGGCGGCGTAACGCGCGGATTGCTTTCTCTTAGCTTGTGCTGTGCTGCTTCGAAGCGCGCCGCATCCAAGATCGCAGGAACGGGAAAATGTATCCAAGCCGACTCGGGCTTGCGTTCGAATGTCTTGGAGTCGGTCCGGTTGAAGTAGTGATCACCCTTGTAAGCCGTTCGGGTCAGGATTTTGTGAATGAGCCCCGCCGAAAACGCGCGGCCTTGGCGATAGCGAACGCCCGACCGATTAAGCCGATGCGCGATTGCGATGATCCCGTGCGGGCTTCCCGCTTCGCCGTCGAGATACAGGGCGAATATCCGCCGGACTAGCTCAGCCTCGCGCGGTTCTATTTCCAGCCGTTTTTTGATCTTTTCGCCGCGCCGCTCGGCTTCGTAGGTGCGATAGCCGAAAGGCGGCATCGAGCCATTCCAAAATCCTTGGCGCGCGTTCTCTTGCATGCCTCGCAGCGTGTGCTTCGCATTCTCCCGGCTCGAGTGTTCGTCAAACATGGCTACGACCTGGCGCACCATGTTGCCCGAGGGATCGTCACCGATTTCCTGAGTGATTGACCGAAGCGTTACGCCGAATTTGCGAAGCGTCCGGATGTAGAGTTCCGACTGGAACGCATCTCGAAAGAACCGCGAGAAACTATGCACAACCACGACATCGAACGGGCGCGGCGACTTCTTCGCGTCCTCGATCATGCGCTGAAACTCTGGCCGCTTGTCGTCCGTGGCACTGGCGCCTGGTTCTTCGTACTCCGCCGCGACGGACCAGCCTTGGCGGCTGCAGAACGCTTCTGCCTGCCGCCGCTGATCCGGTATTGATAAATCTTGCTCGGCCTGTCGGGCTGTCGAAACGCGAAGATAGAGCGCGGCACGTAGTGTCATTGGCCCCGCCTATCGGCTGTCCGACGCGTCGAGTATCGCGGCAAGCAGGTCATGGCAATTCGCTTCCAAGAGCGCGGCCTCGGCATCGCAGATTGGCAGAAATGCCGGTAGGTCATCCAGTATCTTCAGCGTCGGAACGGCAGCCCGTTTTCCGCGTGAAGCAAACGGCTTGGCAGGCTGGGAAATTCCCTTGGGCACGGCCGTGCCGCTGGATCGATTTGATCGCAAAGCATATGAACCTCCTTTCTTTGCCGAAGTTTTCCGGCCCTTGCCTTTCCGTGTCGCGCCCCGAACCGTCAGCCAACGTAACGTTACGTTGGCGAGCGCCTTGGCCTACGTAACGTTAACGTTACGTGTGCGGCCTCGCGTTCGAGCGCTCAATTTCGTCCCGATCCAGCCCTTCCCGCATCGTCCAGGTCCTTGCGCAATCCCGCCCATCCGAATTCATCTAGCGCGATCTTCCGGAAAGCGCGGAATTGTTCGGGAGCCATCGCGGCTTCCGCGACCGTCAACAATCGCGTGAGCCGGAGATTCACCAACTCGATGACATGACGGTTCACCATTGGCCGAGCCGGTATCCGGTCATGCGCCGCTCAAGGTCGGCGTGCCATTCGGGCTCACTATGGTGCCGCGCTAAAATGCCCGGCAAATCGCCTAGGATGCCCGCCAGACTCTTTGGAGCGGGTTTCCCGCCCCGGATGCTCAAAAGCGCCCCGAGGCCCTTCAGCGAGCCGTAGAGCGACTTCGCCTGCTGGAAGAGCCGCCACTCGATCGATCCCCCCGGATCGATCGCGCGGATCAAGCCGGTCTGGGGCAGCCGATCGATGTCCCGTAGTACGGCTAGCCAAAGCGGGTGGAGGGGCCAGCGGGATCGATTGGCATCCGTTGAAGGCTGTCGTAGGGAAGTGTGCTTGGTTGCGAGCTCCCGCAGCAGGTCTCCGCCCTCGTCATGCAGCGAAGCCAGCGTACCGATCCCTCCAAGGGCTAAGCGCTCCCGGCGTACCTGGAATTCGACGCGCCAAACTTCGGTTTGCCGTCCCCAGATTTCGAAGAGCCATGCCTTTGCACTTTGTTGCTCGATCTCCGCGATTTTATCGTAAACGCGGATAACCGTGTCGCCTTTGCCGATTTGGAAAGACTGATTGGCGCCGTGTTCGGCCCAAACGGCGCTCTTGGTCGCACGTGTGACGAAATTCCCAGCCGTAAAGTCCGCCACAGGCAAATGATAGTCGAACGCCCAATCGGCGCGCGAGACTTGCTCGGGTCGGGTTTCAAGCAGACGGCACGATGCGGCCCACTCACGAAACCGGGATATCGTCCCCTCGAGACCTGAAAGCCAAAGCCCCTTGCTGGCGAACTGCACATAGCAGGCTGGGCGCAGATGTTCGCCAAGCCGCAATTCGAAAGCATCGTTCGCGAGAACGAACGGATAGGGGTGACGGCCGAAAGGCTTGAGCGCGAAGTGTTCCCGCCCGAGCCGTACTTCCGCGAAACCGACATTCCGTGATTGCCGGAGCTGTTCCTTGCGGAAAGCGAGATCGTCGAAGTCGAGATCGCCGCAAGCCACGTCGAGCCAAAACGAGACGTACAGGCTATCGAGGCCTTGGGCCAAAAGCCGGGGAATTTCCATGCCGAGCCGTTCCTTTCCGCGATCCATGCGAATCGCTGAGACGGCATAGCCCGGACTCGAAAACCGGCGCGGTGCGTATACGTAACGTTACGTTGGCGATTCCAGGAAAATTCGCGACATGTAGATTTTTTCGGGAATCTTTGAATCTCAACGAGATAAATAGACGCGCTTACTGACCTATTTTTCCGATATCGCCGCGAAGCGGCATGGCTCGAAGGGCGGTCTTGGCCGAGTCGGCGTCAAGACCGAGCCGCGCTTCGCGCGGTGGCTTCGCCAGCCTTGACCCCGCCTCGGCTCAAGACCGAAGGGCTCGCCATGCGCTCCGCGGCTAGGTGTGGGCCGAAGGCCCCGCACCGTGACTTGGCCTTTGCGGGTTGTGGCTGGAACTGGCATCTGGCGTTCGTGTATTTTGAGCCCCCCGTGTTACAAATCGTGGGGAAGTAACGCGGCTTGAACTTGTTCGAGCGCGAGTTTGAGCATCAAGCAGTCATCCTCGGATTCAATTTTAAGTCTCAGCAATCAAAGGCCATTAATAATTATCACTAAACTATTCCTGATTTCATATCCACTGAGACTGGCCTCATTCGGATTATGGGGCGCAATTTAGCCGCGTCTGCTTTCACTTAAAATTTTTGGAGTTACGTACTAACTAGCGAGTAACTAACGCTGCGGCCGCCGCCTGGATTTTTTTGCAAGATTCCGCGCTTGACCAGATCGTCGATGTCACGGAGTGCCGTATCGTGTGATGTCTTCGTATGGATCGCGGCCTTTTTTGTCGTGAGTTTGCCTTCGTACCCCTGTAGCAAACGATCCACCAGAATGCGTTGGCGCTCGTTCAAGCTCGAAGTTTTGTGCCGCTCCCAAAACGCGTGTCGTTCGAAGATGCCCGCGAGCGTTCCCTCCGCACCGGCGATCGCATGGTCCAGGCAAGTTAAGAACCATGTCAGCCACTCGGTACAATCAAGGTCGCCTTTTTGCGTCTGCTCGAGGATATCGTAGTAGGCCGTTCGTTCAATTCTGATCCGGCTAGACATACTGTAGAAGCGTCGAGGGCTGTTCTCGGAGCGCGCCAACGCCATGTCGGCGATCGCACGCGCGATACGACCATTCCCATCCTCGAAGGGATGGATCGTCACGAACCACAGATGAGCGAGGCCGGCCTTAACGACCGGATCGACGTCGGGTGGCGCATTGAACCAAGCGAGAAACACATCCATTGCGGAACGCAGCGTCTCCGCGGGAGGCCCCTCGAAATGGATACGCTCGCGGCCAATCGGGCCCGAGACCACTTGCATCGGCCCTTCTTTGTCGTTGCGCCAAGCGCCGACAATGATCTTTCTCATCCCGCTCCGGCCGGTCGGGAACAATGCCGCATGCCAATCGAAGAGCCGCTCGGTGGTCAGGGGCGCCCCGTAGTTCTGCGTTGCGTCGAGCATCATCTCGACGACACCTTCGATATCTCGATCGGCTGCAGGAAGACCGCCGATGTCCATGCCAAGACGATGCGCGATGGACGAACGAACTTGATCCGTGTCGAGCTTCTCCCCTTCAATCTCGCTCGACTTCACCACGTCGTCGGTCAGGGTTCGGAGTACGGCCTCGTCGCGCAGTGTGAAGCCGAGATTCTCCATGCGCCCCGACAATTTCCCCTGCGCATGACGAACGTCGCCCAGACGCGCAGCAATGCCTGCCACATCCCAGCGGAAGTGGGGCCACTCTTGGAGTTCATGGATGTAAGGCATAATCGACGCACCTTTCGCGTCGATAATTGCGACATTCTACGCATAGCTCAATAGTAATCGACGCAGAAATTGCGTTGATTAGGCGCCGCATTCACCGCAAACTCATATTGTAAGGCGTAGCCTAACACACTATAATTTTACCTTGCAACAACAAAGATCGCTGAATATGCCGAAAAAACCGAAGCATCCTGGCCAATATGTCCGTGAAACCTATCTCCGACCGCAACGCATCTCGGTCAAGAAGGCGGCAGAGCTATTAGGTATCAGCCGTCCTGGCGTCTCTAACTTCTTGAATGGCCGCGTATCCGCGACAGAAAACATCGCCACGCGGATCGAGCTTGTGTTTGGCTATCCGGCTGCTGGACTGTTGCGAATGCAAGCCGAGTATGACGCGGCCTCGAGTTCGCCCACCAAGGCTTCCGCGGAAACGAAGGCCTATGTCCCACCCTTCCTGGATATTAAAGCGAATGAAATCCAGGATTGGGCCGCAGATAACATCTCCGCACGCATTCGTCTCTCGGTCTTTTTGCGAACACTGGTGAATTCGACGGGCTTGGCACTCAAACGCGTTGATTTTCCCGGCAACGACGACGCCGAGCGGCCCGGCTGGGACGGCTTCACAGAGACGTCAGCCGGGACACCTTGGATTCCGGAAGGCAAGACCGGCTGGGAGTTTGGCGTCACAGAGAAGATCAAAAAGAAAGCCGACGATGACTTCGGGAAAAGCGTCAAAGGAACTCCGAACGTCGCCGAGCGTGCCGAGACCACCTTCATCTTCGTGACCCCACGGCGATGGGCGGGAAAGATCGACTGGGTAGTGGCGATGCGAGCGACCAAACAATGGAGGGACGTCCGAGCCTATGACGCAAGCGATCTGGAACAATGGCTCGAACAATCGCCGGCCGCGCAGGCTTGGTTCGCCGGCGAAACACAGCGCCCCTCGGAAGGGGTTCGGTCGCTCGATCGCTGTTGGTCCGATTGGACTAATGCCGCAAACCCCCATCTCGCAGCAGAGCTGTTCGACACGGCCAAGAGCGTCGTCAAACCGAAGATCGTGAGCATGCTGGCGGTACCCGCTGAGAAGCCGCTCATTGTATCTGCGGACTCGAAAGACGAAGCTCTTGCGGCGATCGCCCAAACATTCTCCGAGCCGGACTTGGTGGGCAAGCGGGATCGCGTACTCGTCTTCGACAGGCCGGGCAGTCTGACAAAACTTGCGCACGGCAACCAAGATTTCATCGCGATTGTGCATACGCGCGAGGTCGAGCGAGAACTCGGGCCGTTCGCTTCGAAGCTCCGAGCGATCGTGGTCTATCCGAAGAATGCGCTGAACGACGCCCCCGACGTCACACTTGAAACCTTGACCCACGAGGCCTTTCGAAAAGGTCTCGAAGCTATGAGCCTCGACCGTGACCAGATTGAACGCCTTGGCGAGGAATCGGGGCATTCCTTGACTGTACTCCGTCGCCGACTCTCGAACGTGCCCACCATTCGCACGCCTAATTGGGCTGCGGATTCCGACAAAGCTCGATGGCTTGTCCCATTCGTTTTGCTCGGCGCGTGGAATGCGGAGAACGAAGCCGATAAGACGGCGGTAACCGGAATCGCGGGTGACGAAATAGCGTACGACGAGATGGAGATTCGGATCGGAAAATTAGTACAACTAGAAGATGCGCCTTTGTGGTCAATCGGTGACTACAGAGGCGTAGTTTCCAAACTCGATTCGCTGTTTGCCATCGCTCAAGCCGTCACACTTCCCGACCTTCGGCGGTTTCTCGGGTTCGCGCGGACGATCCTCGGCGAAGATGATCCGTCGCTCGAACTGCCCGAAAAGGAACGATGGTTGGCCGGCATGAGGGGAAAACGACGTGCCTTCTCAACCGCGGTTCGAAATGGCGTCGCAGAAACGCTGGTTCTTCTGGCGATTCATGGAAAAGAACTTTTCCGCAGAATCGGCTTCGATGGAGAAATGGAGGTCTCACGACTTGTCAAGGAACTGCTGCTGCCGCTCACCACGCACAAACTCGAAGCCAATAGCCACGATCTACGCACTTACGCCGAAGCGGCACCTGAAACCTTCCTTCAGATTCTCGAGGACGATCTTCGTGGCGACACGCCTGCCGTTCTCGGGCTCATTCGTCCGGCCGACACGACATTCTTTGGCGCTAACTCGTCACGGCCCGGCCTGCTCTGGGCGCTCGAAGGGCTTGCATGGAGCCCTCAGACCTTTCTCCGCTCGGTCCTGATCCTTGCACGCCTTGCGGAAATCGAGCTCAACGACAATCTTGCCAACAAACCCATCTCGTCCCTGAAGTCGATCTTCCGCTCGTGGATGCCACAAACCGCCGTCGAACACGACAGAAGGGTCTTGGCAATCAAGAAGCTATTCGAGAAGCACCCGGCCGTCGCTTGGACAATCTGTGTCGATCAGTTCGATGGTGGCGGTCATAGTGTTGGGCACTACACGCACAAGCCCAAATGGCGCCCCGATGGTTATGGATACGGGGAGCCCTTTAAGTTGAGGGGCCCTAGTTTGAAGTTTCAGGTCGCGATGGTGGAGTTGGCACTTTCGCGGGCCACCTATTCTGTCGACATGGTTTGCGATCTTGTTGAGCGGTTGCATGCGTTGGACAACGAACTTCAGCAGCGCGTATGGAATCTCATCGACACATGGCGTAAGAGCGGCAAATCGGATGCTGATGTCGCGCAAGTACGCGAGAAGATACGCGTCACCGTACTCTCGCGACGAGCAGAACGTCAGAATCCAGGGATTCATCGAGCGACACTCACCGACTCAGCCCGCAAGGTCTACGCGGAGCTTGAGCCCGCCGACCTTGTCCAGAAGCATGCATGGCTCTTCAAGGCGTCATGGATCGAAGAGTCAGCAGACGAAATTTGGGGCGAAGCGACAGACTATCAGGAACGGCAAAAACGCATAGATCGCATGCGAGCGGATGCCCTCAGCGAAGTCTATCGCACGCAAGGTTTTACGGGCGTCTTCAATCTGGCGAGCCAGGGAAACGCCCAGGGCCAGATTGGATGGCATATGGTTCGCGATGTACTCGCCAACGGCGATATCGCCTCCTTCATTATTGAAGCAATGCGACTGGGTTCGAGCCACATCTCGCCGGAACGCACGGCTATCCTGAGGGGGGCGCTGGTCGCGTTGAAGCTGGAAGATCGTGAGGCTTTGCTTGACGGCCCGCTTGCGGCACTCGACGATTCGGAGAAAGCGCGCCTCTTACTGCTCGCGCCTTTCGATCAATCGACCTGGCGAATGGTTGATCGTTTGAAGCCGGAATCGCAAAAATTGTACTGGATGGACGTCCAACCAAGCTACGTGATCGAACCCCGGGAATTGGTTGATGAGACCGTAGAGCGATTTCTGAAGGCAAAGCGCCCGAAAGCCGCCTTCACGACTGTGCGGCTCGCGATCAAGAACCTGCGTCATGATTTGATCGTCGATCTACTCAACGAGCTCGCACAAGTCGGCGACGATAACGATCAAGATGTCAGGCTGGACTCGCATGATGTCAAAGAAGTATTCGAGCGGCTGAGTAACGATCCCGGCGTAAGCCTGGAGGACAAGGCCAAGCTAGAGTTCGCTTATATCGACGTGCTCGCGGACGTTCTGGGGAACAACGAGAGCCACATCGGAAATCTCGAGCGTTATATCGAGATGAACCCTTTGCTATGGGTTGAAGCCCTGGCATGGGCGTACAAACGCAAGAGCGGTGGTGAGGATCCGCCATCATTCCGAACTCCGGACGGCCGGTCAGATTTGGCGGAACGTGGCTATCGGCTGCTGGAGGGCATGCGGCGCATTCCTGGGCTCCGCGAAGAAGGCGCTAAAGCGAAAGCGAGTCTAGCTGCGTGGGTACAAGCTGTTCGAACGGCCAGTGCCGAAATCGATCGACTTGAAATTTGCGATATAAATCTCGGCGGACTTTTCGCGCATGCACCCGTTGGCGCAGATGGCGTTTGGCCATGCGAGACAGTTCGTGACGAAATGGAGGAGCTAAACTCACGCGAGGTCTTCGACGGCGCGCATACCGGTATCTACAATTTGCGGGGGGTAGTTGTGCGCGGCGAGGGAGGTGCACAAGAACGCGAACTTGCTGCGAAGTATCGCGGATGGGGAGAGGCTCTGCGTTATACCCATCCGCACTTGTCGTCGTCTCTTCTTATGGCCATCGCAAAAACCTATGAAAAGGAAGCGGAACGGGAAGATGCTGACGCCGGCATTCGGCGACGGCTGCGACGGTAGCCAACCTGGATGCTGAGGCTCCAAAGCGGGAGCATGTGAATTAGAAACAATTTTCCATGTTCATCGCTAAAGTCGCTTAGTTTCTGGAGTCACGAAACATTATTGTGGGGGCGTATTGGATTTCCCCGTCAGCCTCGTTGCTAGGCGCATGTGTGAGAGAAAGATTGAAGATCAAATTTCCCATTAGCGCTTTCCCACATACGTGAGGCGTCGCAACTTACGCCAGAAGCATGGCGTCACGGCTAAATACAGATGTTTCAATAAGGTTATTTGCATTTACACGCACTGTGAACCGGGGCCACGATCCGCCAAGAGTTCTCATTTTCTTCATCTCCGGCACGCCATGCGCTTTCGCGCGTGGCGCTCATTTATTTAAATTCCGTCTTCGGCGGATCGCCTGCTTTGGTGTTGGCACTTACGTCACGCAACGGCTCTTTTGCGGCGGCGGCGCGCTTGGCCGTATTCTCGTCGGCCGGAATTGTAATGACGCAAGTCACCAAGATGATGGCCGCGATCATGAAGGCCATCCATTTGGTCCCGATGCCCTCGAGTGCCGGAATTGGACCGTAGATGCGATCGTAAATACCGGTTACGGCGCCAACAACGACGCACACAAATATAAGTATAAACGAGACCTCAAGTATCTTCACCAAAAGGTCGAGGGCGGCGCGCAAAAGAATGAGCGCGAAGACTCCGGCAAAGACGATGTACCCGATCTGCCACGACGTTACCGTTTCAAACATCCACATCACCCTCAGCAACTCTTAATAAAGGTTACTATGTCATACTAAAATCAATAAATGCGGTATTTCGCTGCGCAGTGGCGCCGGATAGCTTGATTTTCTTGCCCATTTAAAGCCTCGGGGGCATCTTGTGCCCCCGAATTTTCTACTTCCCAATCTTATCCTGTGCCTTCGTGTCGAAGTCGCCGGCATCATGGCGTTCGCGCAGTGTGACTACTACCTGGCACGTATAGTGTCGGTTCCGAACGGCGTGCAAGCAGATACTCTTCAAGTTGTTATTCTTCTATATCCAGAGAGCCATAAGCGCCTCGTATCCCAACATGTAATTGGCTATTGGAGCCGACATGTGGTGATTAACCGGTATGTCGTCGACGATCAGATCGATAGCGCGCGTGCTATAGCTGCGAGCCCTTGCGGAACATCGACCCCGGCGGCATCATCCAGTGGTTGAACGAGGTGGAGCTATCGCCATGGAATCTGTTCTCGCCGCGATGAAATGGCTCGACAGTCATCAGGGGCTAGCGACTTGGGGGCAAGGTTTTTTCACGCTGCTGGCGGCGACCATCGCAATCATCGCAGCTCGGATAGCTTTCAATGGTGCGATGGCGCAGGCTGATGCCGCTAGGGAACAAGCAAAGGCGACCGTCGATGTCTCCCAATTGGATTACGCCAATCGACGTCGCGCCGTCGCCGCGGCGATTTGGGCTGAGTTGAATGATTGCCGTGTTCGAATACTTTGTATGGCGCGGGATCTCAACTCCACCAACGCGCGTTCAACGAACCTATTGCCGTTAATGTCTCTGCCAACAGAGATTTACGATGCGAATCGTTCGGAGGTTGGACTTTTACGGCCATTCGACGCTTGGCAGGTCGTGCAATGCTACAAAGGGCTGGCACATAAAAGGGAGAAAATAGAAAATATTCTTTCTAAGAGCGATCCACTTCCCAACGGATTCGCGGCTGCTTTTGCTGGGGAGATTCTCGTTGTAGAGGGCAACGTCAAGAAGACCCTGTTGGACCTTGCGAACTCGGCGGAGTTTCCACAAAACATGCTCGATCAGATAAATGATGCCATCAAAAAATCGTTTGGCCAGTAACGCCCACTCAATCAGCGTCCCCATACCCCCTGTCGCCACGAATATCCGAACGAGCTCATACCTTCGAGTGCGGACTCCGAGGGGAACGATTTTTGTTGCCCTCGGAGAGACTAGCACCACCGTTATTCCGCTGAGTGTAGGGCGTCACACCCGCCCCGCCGCCAAATCCGTCACGTCCCGATCTTGTCCTGCGTCTTCGTGTCGAAGTCGCTCGCGTCGTGGCGTTCGCGCAGCTGTTCGGCCGGGTCGCCGCTCATGCGGTTGACCATGCGCCCGCGTTTCACCGGCGGGCGCGCCCAGATCGCCTCGGCCCAGCGCAGCACGTTCTTGTATTCGTGCGTCGACAGGAACGTCGCCGCGTCGCCGTACTGCCAACCCTTGGCGAGGCCGCCATACCACGGGAAGGTCGCGATATCGGCGATCGTGTATTCGTCGCCCGCCAGATAGGGCGTCTCCGCCAAGCGCCGGTCGAGCACGTCGAGCTGGCGCTTGGTTTCCATCGAGAAGCGATCGATCGCGTATTCGATCTTCGTCGGCGCGTACATATAGAAATGGCCGAACCCGCCGCCGAGATACGGGGCACTCCCCATCTGCCAGAACAGCCAGTTCATCGCCTCGGTCCGGCCCGCGCCATCCTTGGGCAGAAACGCGCCGAACTTTTCGGCGAGATAGAAAAGGATCGAACCCGATTCGAACACGCGGATCGGCTTGCGCCCGCTGCGGTCGAGCAAAGCCGGGATCTTCGAATTCGGATTCACGCCCACGAATCCGCTGCCGAATTGATCGCCCTCGCCGATCTTGATCAGCCACGCGTCGTATTCGGCCCCCTTGTGGCCGGCGGCGAGCAATTCCTCCAGCATGATCGTGACCTTCACGCCATTGGGCGTGCCCAGCGAATAAAGCTGGAGCGGATGCTTGCCGACCGGCAATTCCTTGTCGTGCGTCGCGCCCGCGATCGGCCGGTTGAGGGCGGCGACATTGGCGCCGGGCTTCTTGTTCCAGGTCCACACTTTCGGGGGCGTGTATTCGGTCATGCGCGTCTCCGTTGGCGAATTCCGGCGCAGTCTACGCGGCCGTTTCGAAGAATTGCCCCAGGAAATGACGTCGCGCCCGCCATTCTTCAAGCCGCCAAGGCCGCGTTTCGAAACAATTTTTCCGCGAACCCGTGCGCCGCACGCAGCGCTGTCGTGCGTTCGCGCCTGTTTTCTTCGCAGGCGCACAAATTTATGGCACATAGCGCCGAGGACTGACGACAGGAGTACGCACGTGAGCGCTTCCACGAAGAGCACGGCCCTCACGCCCCCCGCGATCGCCAAAGCCAAAGGCGGCACGCCGATCGTGTGTCTCACCGCCTACACCACGCCGGTCGCCAAGCTGGTCGATGCGCATTGCGATGTCGTGCTCGTCGGCGACAGCGTGGGCATGGTGCTGCACGGTCTGCAATCCACGCTGGGCGTCACGCTCGACATGATGATCCTGCACGGCAAGGCGGTGCGCCGCGGCGTGTCGCGCGCGTTGCTGGTCGTCGACATGCCTTTCGCCAGCTACGAGGAAGGCCCCGATCAAGCCTTCCGCAACGCCGCGCGCGTGATGGCGGAAACGGGCTGTGCGGCCGTGAAGCTCGAAGGCGGTGTCGCGATGGCCGAAACGATCGCCTTCCTGGTGGCGCGCGGCATTCCGGTGATGGCGCATATCGGCCTGACGCCGCAATCGGTCAACGCGTTCGGCGGCTACGGCGTGCAAGGGCGCGGGGCCGATGGCGAGCGCATCTTGCGCGACGCGCATGCCGTCACCGACGCGGGCGCATTCTCCGTCGTGCTCGAAAAAATCCCCGACAGTCTCGCCGCGCGCATCACGAAGGAGATTTCGATCCCGACCATCGGGATCGGCGCCTCGGCCGCGTGCGACGGCCAGATCCTGGTCGTCGACGATATGCTCGGCGCGTTCGCGGATTTCCGCCCGAAATTCGTCAAACGCTATGCGGCGCTGGGCGAGACGGCGGATCAAGCGATCGCCGCTTATGCCGCCGACGTGCGCGCGCGCAAATTCCCGGCCGCCGAACATGTGTTCGGCGACGCGCCGAAAGGGAACGCGGCATGAGCGTGCCGATCATCCGCACGCTGGCCGAATTGCGCGCGACCGTCGCGGCGTGGCGCAAGCAGGGCGCGAAGATCGCCGTCGTACCGACCATGGGCGCGCTGCATGAAGGGCATCTCAGCCTCGTGCGCGCGGCATTGGCGCAGGCCGATCGCGTGATCGTCACGCTTTTCGTGAATCCCAAGCAGTTCAATTCGGCCGCCGATCTCGCCGCCTATCCGCGCACGGAGGAATCCGACGCGGCGAAACTCTCGCCGCTGGGCGCGCATATGCTCTACGCGCCGAATGCCGAGGAGATCTATCCCGACGGTTTCGCGACCAATGTGTCGGTGAGCGGCGTGAGTGAAGGTCTGTGCGGTGCGTTCCGCCCCGGCCATTTCGATGGCGTCGCCACCGTCGTCGCGAAATTGTTCCTGCAAACCCAGGCCGATCTCGCCTTCTTCGGCGAGAAAGATTTCCAGCAAGTCCATGTCGTGAAGCGCATGGCGAAAGATCTCGATATTCCCATCGCCATCGTGCCTTGCGCCACCGTGCGCGAAACGGACGGGCTTGCCATGTCGTCGCGCAATGTCCGGCTTTCGTCGGCGGATCGCGCGACCGCGCCGAAACTCGTGCAAGCCTTGCGCGCGGCGGCGACGCGCCTGCGCGCGGGCGAAGCGGCGGAGCCGGTGTTGCGCGATGCGACGAAGGCGATCGAGGCGGCGGGCTTCGCGCGGGTCGAATATCTCGAACTGCGCGCGGAAGCCGATCTGAAGCCGCTCGTGCGCGCCGATGTGTCCGCGCGCCTGCTCGTCGCCGCGTGGCTGGGCGACGTGCGGCTGATCGACAATATCGAGGTCTAGGCTTCGTCGTCCGGCGGCATCAGCGCCGGGTTCCACACGATCTCCCAGAGATGCCCGTCGGGATCGCGGAAGTAACCCGCATAGCCGCCATAGAATGTGTCTTGCGGGCGTTTGACGATCGACGCGCCCGCGCGTTCGGCTTGCGCCATCGTTGCGTCGACTTCGCCGCGCGTCGTCACGTTGTGGCCGATCGAGAAGCCGGTCGGGCAGAGCGGCGCGACCGGCAGGCCGGTATCGTGCGCGAGATCCTTCTGCGCCCACAGGGCGAGCGAAACGCCGCCCGCGAGCTTGAAGAACGCGACGGCGCCGTGTTCGAATTCGCGCCCGACGATGCCCTCGCTCGGCAGACCCAGCCCGTCGCGATAGAAGGCGAAAGCGCGCTCGAGATCGCCGACGGCCAGCGTCAGAACGGTGATATGCGGCCTCATAGCAAGCTCCGCAAAAAGCCGGCTGTAGCGTCGGAAGCCGTCGCTGGGCCGTCGATATGTCCGCCCGCCATTTCCAGGAACATATGGCGCGGATCGGGCGGCAGCTTGTCGAAGAATTGCGCGCGCGCGATAGGAAATAGAATGTCGTCGCGCCCGATGGCGAACAGAACCGGGCAGGGGGCTTGGGCCATCGTGTCGCGCGGGTCGAAGCCCAGATCGGGATCGAACCACGAAAGATAATCGTCGGCCGTCATCCGCGCAGTCATCGTTCGGCCTTGGTTGTTGTCGGCGAAGCTCGCGATCTCCGCCCCCTTGCCGGCGGCCGCCATCGCGCGCGCGGCCAGAATCGACTCGCGCACCGGGGCGCTCGCCCCCTGGCCCAGGAAATAGCCGCGCGGCACATGGCCGGTCGCGATCATCGCCACGCCGGCGACGCGGCCGCGCTTGGCGGCGAAGGCCATCGCGGCGGTGGCGCCCAGCGAATGCCCGGCGAGGAACAGCTTCGTCGCGCCGCCGCGCGCCAGCTTGTCGAGATGGCCGCCGATCTCGTCCAACGTCGCCTCGACATTGCCTTGCAAGTAGCGATCGCGCGACCAGGCCATCGCGGGCGTTTCGACCGCGAAGCCCGCCGCACCGAGCGCGTCGGCGAGTTTGCGCAGCGCCGGAAATTGCGGCCCGCTGCCTTTGCCGTGCATCAGCAGGACGCCGGGCTTGGCGTTTTGCGCGGCGGCGGGTGCGGCAAGGGCGGCGAGTGCTGCGGCGAGGAACGTGCGACGGCGAATCATGCGCAGGAGATTACGCGCCGATTTTCCCCGCGCAAGTGATCCCCGTCACGGCAAGGCGGAAACGAAATCCTTCGAATTCGAAACCGCGCCGAACACGCCGCCTTGCATCTTCACCATCTTGATCGCGGCGTCGTGATTGCCGCGATCGGTGGCGCCGCAGCAATCCTCCAGCAACAGGCATTCGAAGCCGCGATCATTGGCTTCGCGCATCGTGGTGTGGACGCACACATCCGTCGTGATGCCCGACAGTACGATGTTGCGGATGCCGCGTTGGTGCAGGATGAGTTCGAGGTCGGTCGCGCAAAACGATCCCTTGCCCGGCTTGTCGATGATCGTTTCGCCCGCCAGCGGCGCCAACTCGTCGATGATTTCCCAGCCCTTCTCGCCGCGCACCAAAATCTTCCCGCACGGGCCCGGATCGCCGATCCCCGCCCCGATGCGTTGCGAGCGCCAGCGTTTATTGACGGGCAGATCGGATAGATCGGGCCGGTGCCCTTCGCGGGTATGGATGATCCAGTAGCCTTTGGCGCGCATCGCGGCCAGCACGCGCTTGATCGGCTCGATGGGGGCGCGGGTCAGCGACAGGTCGTAGCCCATCGCATCGACATAGCCGCCCTTGCCGCAGAAATCGGTCTGCATGTCGATGACGATCAGCGCGGTGTTCTTGGGCGTCCACGCGCCGTCGAACGGCCAGGGATAGGGATCGGCTTGCAGGGTGGGCATGGCGTTCCTCCGGATAGGCGGGCGGAACGCAGCAATTGCCGTGCCTATTCGTCGGCCAGGATCTCGGCGACGAAACGCCGCTCTTCGAGCTGGGCTTCGCGCCTTATGCCGTCGATTTCGTCGAGATGGTCGTGCAGCAAGGCCGTGAAACGCAGATCGATCAAGCCTTTCGTCGCATCGGCTTCGATCCGCTCGATCGCCTGCGCCGGCGTGAAGGCGCTGCGATAGGGACGGTCCTCGGTCATCGCGACATAGCGATCGGCGACGGTCAGCAGCCTTCCTTCGGGCGGCAGCGCGTCTTGCGTATGGCGATGGGGATAGCCGTTGCCGTCGAGCTGTTCGTGATGGTCGCCCGCCCATTTCGCCAGATCGTCGAAACCGGGCACACGGCGCAGCAGCACTTCGCTGTAATAGGCGTGCGCGCGCATCGCCGCGAATTCGTCCGGCGTCAACGGCCCCGGCTTTTCCAGAATGGCGACGTCGATGGCGAGCTTGCCGACATCGTGCAACTGCCCGGCGAGTTCCAGCGCCACCACCGTGTCGGACGAAAATCCCGCTTGCCTTCCCATCGCCTCGGACACGGCCGCCACACCCCAGGAATGCGTAGCGGTGAAGACCGAACGCGCATCGACGACGATCGAATAAAGCCGGCCGAATTCGGTCAGATCGTCGGCGACCAACGCTTCGCTCGCGGCGGGTGCCGCCAAACGCTCCAAGCGCCGATCGAGATCGATCGCCGCGGCTTCAAGCCAGAACGCGTCGGCAGCACTGGCGCGGGTGAAGGCGGCCTTCACCGACGGTGCGAGCGCATTCGCGTCGAGCGCGTCGATCCGCGCGCGCGCCGCCCGCGCCTGCGGATGCAACGGGTTGACGCGATCGAGCATCCGGTCGGTCAAATCGGCGAGGTGGAGGATCTGGGCGAGGATCGCGTCGTCGCAGGTCAGGCCCCCGACCGCCTTCACCCGATCCCACGGCAAATGATGGTGCGCCACCGGAATCGCGAGATCGCGCGTGAATCCGGCGATCGACAGAATGCGCCCGCCAATCCGCGCGGAACGGTCGGTCGGCCGCTCCTCCGGCGTCCAAGCGCCCTCGTCGCGGCCCAGATAACCGATATCGTGCAGCATTCCCGCCAGCGTGGCGCGGGCGATTTCCGCCGGCGGCAATCCCATTGCGGCGGCCAGATTGCCCGCCATCATGCCGACACGCTTGTGATGATAAGCGAGGCCCGGATCGATCAGATCCATCGCGGCCGACAACGCCACCACCAGTCCTGGAATGGTGGCGTGATCGGGTCGGACGCGCGATCGATCGAGCAAGGCGGAAGGCATGCCGGGGTTCGATCCCGTTAATCGAAATGAAGGTGTCTTATGCCCAGAATTTAACGAGGTTGAATTGATGCATGTCAATTATCGTCTCGTAAATTGCACTTAGTTTACTGGTTACAAACGAACGGTGTTCCACCTTAAGGAGTCCGACGGGTGACCAAATACGCCTATACGCCGACCGGCCGGGAACGGCATTTCGGCAAGGACGAGGTGATCGTCTCCAAGACCGATCCCAAGGGAAAGATCACTTACGGCAACGACGTCTTCGAACGGATGGCGGGCTATAGCGAGGCCGAATATCTCGGCGCGCCGCATTCGATTTTGCGCCATCCCGACATGCCGCGCTGCGTATTCAAGCTGTTATGGGATCGCATCGCGGCGGGCGACGAAGTCTTCGCCTATGTGAAGAACATGGCGAAGGGCGGCGACCATTATTGGGTCTTCGCGCATGTCACGCCGACCTACGACGCGTCGAATAAAATCGTGTCCTACCATTCCAATCGGCGCTGCCCGGATCCCGAACAAGTCGCGAAGGTCGAGCCGATCTACAAGGAATTGCTCGCGATCGAAGCGGCGAATGGCGGCAGCAAGGACGGCATGGCCAAGGCGGCCGCGCGTCTGGGCGAAATCTTGAAGGGTGCGGGGCTGAGCTATGACGAATTCATCTTCTCTGTCTAAGGCGGGCCTCGCCTCGGGCGTGTCGGCGGTGCTGTGCGCCGCCGCGACCGGCGTCGCGTTTTGGGACGGCGAAAACGTGATCGCAGGCCTGACCGGCGTGGCGACGGTCACCGCTTTGATCGGCATCCACTTCGCCGCCAAAGGCTGGCGCTTCGTCGATCGGCTGGCGGCGATCGCCACCGCCGGCGCCGATGGCAATCTCGAACCGCGCTTGGTGCGGATCGACGAAAAAGGTTCGCTGGGCCATATCGCGCATTCGTTGAACGCGTTGCTCGATTCGACCGACGCCTTCGTGCGCGAAGCGGGGGCGGCGATGGATCACGCGCGTCAGGGCAAGTTCTATCGCCGCGTGATCGTGCGCGGCATGAAGGGCGGTTTCGCGCGCGGGGCGGAAACGATCAATGCCGCCAATGCGGCGATGCGCCTGCGCCTTGAAAACACGCGCGAGATCGCGACCCAGTTCCGCGCCGCGACCGGCGGCATCGTCGACACGGTCGGCGGTGCGGCGCGCGATTTGCGCGACGGCGCGGACCGGATGGTCGGCGCCGCGCAGGATACGCAAAGCCGCGCGGTGGCGGTCAGCGCCGCGGCCGAACAAGCGTCGGGCAACGTGCAGACCGTCGCGTCGGCGGCCGAGGAGCTTTCGGCCTCGATCCGCGAAATTTCGACCCGCGTGGGCGAAGCGGCCGGCGTGGCGGCCGAAGCGGCGGCGCAAGCGCGCGCGGTCGATGCGACCGTCGCCTCGCTGGCGGCGGCGGCGCAGAAGATCGAAGCGGTCGCGGGCCTCATCAACGGCATCGCGGGGCAGACGAATCTTCTCGCCCTCAACGCCACGATCGAAGCCGCGCGCGCGGGCGAGGCGGGCAAGGGCTTCGCGGTGGTGGCGTCGGAGGTGAAGAACCTCGCCAACCAAACCGCGCACGCGACGGGCGAGATCGCGGGCGAGGTCGCCGAAATCCAACGCGCGACCGCCGAAGCGGTGGCGGCGATAAAGGGCATCGCCGCGACGGTCGAACGCGTCAACGGCGCCACCACGGCGATCGCGGGTGCGGTCGAGCAGCAAAACGCCGCGACGCAGGAAATCGCGCGCTCGGTCGCCGAAGCGTCGACCGGTACGGCCGTGGTGCGCGAGAATATGGGTACGGTCTCCCAGTCGGCCGAAACGGTCCACGGGGCGGCCAAATCGGTGCTCGACAAGGCGGTCGAGCTCGACGCCCATGCCGAGGCGTTGCGGCGGTCCGTCGCCGAATTCCTCGAAAAAGTAGTGTGAATTACGATTTGCGATCATCAATTTATGGTTAACAAATTGGTGATATACTCGTTGATCGATGGGCAACTCGGTCAATACGAACGTGGCGCTCCTCGGTGCGCTGGGCGCGATGAACACCGCCCGCGCGCAGATCGACGGCGCCGAAAAACGCCTGCAGACCGGCTACCGCGTTTCCGACGCGGCGGACGACGCGGCCGTTTTCGCCGTCGCCCAGCAAGCGCGATTCGACGTCAAAGCCTGGGACGAGGTGATGCGCGCCCAGGGCCGCGCGCGCGGCGCCGTGACCACGGCGATCGAAGGCCTCACCAATATCTCGGATCTGCTCAACCGGCTTGAAGGGGTGGTCGTCGCCCATGCCGGGGCGGGGCCCCAGCAGCAGGCGATCTACGCCAACGACGCCGACGCGATCCTGCGCCAGATCGACGCCATGGCGAACGGCGCTACGTTCGACGGCGCCAATCTTCTAACCCAGGCCGATATCGGCTCGTCCTCCGATCCGAACACGAGCAGCGTGTCCCTCGGCGCGCCGCAAAGCTCGATGGGCGGCTTCGGGATCAGCACGCAAACCTTCGCCCTGCCCCTGGGCACGCCGGGCACGGTCGTGCTGCGCTACGACATGTACGGCGCACCCGACGGCGCGGCACTGGTCTATAACGGCGGCACGGTGGCGACGACCGGCGGCCTCGTTTCCGGTCAAGGCGTGCTGACCTTCGACTTCGCCGGCGGCGCGCCGGCCAGTATCGACGTCGAAATGAACGGCGGCTCGGTCGGCACGGCCTGGACCTTCACGCTGGAATTCGTCACGCCGACGATGACGAGCGCGCCGACCGATCAGCCCGAAGGCAGTTTCAAGGTCATCGCCGATATCCAAGGCGGTCAAACCTCGATCCGTACGGTCGATGCGACCAGCACCGGCATCGGCCTCGACCCGTGGTCGATCACGCCCGCGCAAACCGCGCTGCTGGCGGTGCGCACGGCGCGCGAGCGCGTCGCGGCGCATCTGGGCTACTTCGCCGAACGCACGCGCACGCTGGACAGCGTCGCCGAACGCGCGCGCACCACGATGGACGCGACGATCACCGGGCTTGGCGCGCTGGTCGACGCGGATATCGGCAAGTCGCAAGCGCAGGCCTTGGCCGCGCGCGCGAAGCTGGAGCTCGCGATCAATTCCGTGGGCATCGCCAATCAAAGCCAGCGCGCGATCCTCGGCTTTCTCGAACGGCGCTGACGTCCTACACTTCGGATATGTTCCGGATTCTGACGGCGCTATGGGCCGTGGGCCTCGTCGCGAGCGGTTTAGCACCTTACGACCGCGCGACATGGGTGATGGAAGTGCTGCCTGCGATCGTCGCGTGGCCGATCCTTTACGCCGCGCGCGACCGCTTCCGCTTCACCGAGCTGACGCTCGCCTTGATCGCGGCGCACGGCCTGATCCTGATGCTCGGCGGTGCCTATACCTATGCGCGCGTGCCGTTCGGGTTTTGGTTGCAGGATGTCTTCGACCTCGGCCGCAATCCTTACGACAAGATCGGCCATTTCGCGCAAGGCTTCGTGCCCGCCTTGATCGCGCGCGAATTGCTGATCCGCGTGTTCCGGATCGTGCAGCCCAGGCTCGTGCTGTTTTTGACCGTGTCGATCTGTTTGGCGATCAGCGCGGCGTACGAATTGATCGAATGGGCGGCCGCAATCGCCTTGGGTCAGGGCGCGCATGAATTCCTCGGCACGCAAGGCGACGAATGGGACACCCAATCGGATATGGCGATGGCGCTGCTGGGGGCGCTGGCCGCGACGCTGCTCTATCGCGCGCAGGACCGGCAGATCGCCAAGCTCAACGGCTGAGCGACCATTCCTCGTCGGCCGGGAAGTAATGCGCGACGAAGCGATAGGTGCTTTTCAGCAGGACTTCGAGCGACCGGCTGCGGATATCGCCGTGCTCGTTCTTCCACGCGGCGACGATCGGGTCCCAGAGCAGTAAGCGCACATGCAGCTGGTCGCGCGTCTGGCGGATGAAATCGACGATCTGGTCGGTCTTGCGCGCGACGGATTTGATCTCCGCCGCTTGACCGTCGACGTTGTAGAACAGCCCGCGATATTCCTCGACCGGTTTGCGGATCAGGATGCGCACCCGGTAGATCTCCTCGCCCAGGGCGCCCGCGTTGCGATAGGCCTTCGCGGCCTTGGCGAGTTTCTCGACGATCGAGCTGACCTGCGCATAGCGGTCGCGCAGGCCCTCGATATAGGCGAATTCGCGCGACACGCGCTCGAACCGCGCTTTGTATTGTTCCTTCTGGTCCGCCGACACGCCAAGTGCGGCGAGAAGCCGCGCATGTTCGGAATCGAGCTTCTCCTTGAAGCCGGGCTCGCTCAAACGCGGGCTCAAGCCGCCTTGCACCAAAGCTTGGTCGAGATCGCCGCCATCCTGCGCCAGCAACGCCGCGACGATGCGCCCGCGCGCGCGGTCCTTATGGATCGGATCGACCTTCCACGACGCGGTGCCGTTCAGGATTTCGTTGGGGATGGAATCGCCCGGCACGATCTCGCTGACGAAAGCGAGGCTGCGCGCGGCCAGTGCGATCAGCCGCTTGTCGTCCTCGGACATGTCCGGGAACATCTTCTGCAGAATCGTGATCGACAGGAACGCGCGGTGCTCGCCCAACTCGATCGATAACCCTTGCTCGAGCTTGTCCGGCTCGCGCACGAATTTGCAATTCGGTAAGGTGAAGATCTTATGGTCGAAGATGAAATGGGTCGACTTGCCGCCTTCCTTGGGCGCAGCGATTTCGCCCGGCGGCGTCGCTTCCGCCGCGCCGGCCGGAGCGGCGTCTTCCCGGGGGACGGAAGTGTCTTGGCTCATCGTGGCGCTAAACTAGCGTTAATCCTTCGTTTTTCCCAGTCCTGTTCGCGATATTTTGCGGCGCAACATTGGACAATTTAGGCTCACTTCAGGAATTCATGCGATCATGTTTCGAATTGGAGTCGCGATCGCCATGACCCAGCCCCCGCCCGAACCGACACCGTCGGATGTTGCCGATCCCGATGGCGAACGGCGCAAACTCGAAGGCTTTGGCGCGGAAATTCTGCTGTCTTTCGTCGAGCGCGTGATCGCCAAGCATGACGGGCAAGACACGCTGGGCTTGCGCCGCGAAGCGCGCGAGATCGTCACCGGCGGGAACCTCACCAAAATCGCCGGGCTCGCCGCCAACGCGTTCGAAAATCAGCGCCGCCAGGCGCTGTTGCGCAAACTGCGCCGCGATGCGTTCGGGCGGCTGGTGTGCAAACCGATCGCGCCGTTGTTCGAAGACGGCTCGGTCAGCCGCGAACTCGTCCACGGGATCCGCGCGTTCATCCGCATGCTGATCGGCAAGGAACAGGAATTCGCCCTGTCGATGGCCGCACAGGCGACTTGGAAGCAGATGCAGATCGACAATCCGGACGTCACCTGGAAGCAGTTCTACGCGCATCCGGACATGCGCGCGATTTGGTGGCGCATTCTGGTGACGCTCCCCGCCGCCTTCCGGCAATTCGAATCGCGCCTCGGCCGGATGGTGCTGGTGTTGAATACGCGCGCGGGCGATGTGGCGTTGTCGGGCAACGCCTATGTCCACACGCATCATGCGCAGACGATCGACCTCGCGACCGAAAGCGAAGCGCTGGCGATACTGCGCGCCTGGGTCAAAACCGGGCTCGGCCTCGATGCCGAAGAAAAGCGCCAATTCGCCGCCGCCACCGGCCATACGCCGGATTTCGAAGCGCTGGCCGAGCGCCTCGATCTCGATCTGCCGATGAAGGCGGAATAGTCAGACCGCGAGCGTCGCGTCGAGTTCGGCGTAATCCGGCAAAGGATCGCGCACGCGCGCGCCCGCGTTGATCACGATACGGTCGCTTTGCGGCCGGCACATGAATTCGTTCAGCGTGCGCGCGGCGAACAGGATCAAGCCGGCGGGTCCGCCTGCGACGATGCGTCCGGTGCCGGCGAAGCCCGCGATCTTGGCCGCGACCGGACCGACCCCGGCGATGGCCGGCGTCAGCGGATGGTCGAGTTGCAGCACGCGCACCGATTGCTGGAACGTGTCGATCATGTCGTGATCGCCATAGGGAAACCACGCGTCGCGGCAATTGTCGCCGCCGATCGCGATGGGCACGCCCGCCGCCAATAATTCGTTCACCGCCGTCACCCCGCGCCAGCGCGGCGTGCGGCCCGGTTTGCGATCCTGCAAATAGACCATCGGCGTCGGCATGGTCGAGACCGCGACGCCCGCCTTGGCGCAAAGTTCGGCCGTGCGTTTGATCGTCGCATCGTCCTGCAAGGCGAGGTTGACGCAATGCCCGGCCAGCACTTTGCCTTTGAAGCCGGTGCGCAGCGCCGCTTCGGCGATCAGCGGCAGGGAGAAGGCGGCGGGATCGTCCGATTGATCGACATGCATGTCGACGTCGAGGCCGTGCGCGCCCGCGACCTCGAAAAACAAATCGAGCAACGCCACCAGCTCGTCGTTGCGGGCACCATCGTAATAGCCGATCGCGTCGGTCGTGCCGCCCAAGACGCCTTTCGATCGCGCGACCAAGCCGGGCAATTCCTTGCCCCAAGGTGTACGGAAGAAGGTAAGGGGGACGAGGCCGACGGCCTGAAGATCGACGCGTCCGGCCCATTCGTCGCGCAGTTCCCGGAACACGTCCCAGCTCGTCGGCGCGTTTTCTTCCTGGCTGTCGAGATGGGTGCGGATGGCGCCCACGCCATGCGCATAGGCGCAGCGCAGGCCGAACGACATGCGCGCGCGCATATCCGCGTGCGTCCAGCGCTTGCGGTCTTCGAACGTGCCGATCGCACCGCCGTCTAGCGTGCCGTCGGGCATCGCGCGTGGGATCACTTGGCCTTTGTCGAGATGGGTGTGGATGTCGATCAGCGTCGCCCAGACCAGCCTTCCCTCGAGGTCGATATCGCCGGGGCCTTGCGCCGCCGAACCGGCGGTGGCGATGCGCGCGATCTTGCCGTCGGCGATGGCTAGATCGACCAGCGCGCAGCCTTCGGAATCCGCCGCCAAGCCCGGCATCGTGGCGTCGAAGAACACGGCGGGCACGCGCGCGCGGCGCAGAACATAGGCGCCGGCTTCGGGTATCCGTATGTCTTTATGCCGGGTCATCGGGTCCTCCCTTAATCGAAAGAGAGAAGCAACGCTTATGCCGCGCGCGGCTGGCATACATTCTGCGTCGTATCTGCGTGCCGGCGATGTCCGCCGCGATATGGAGGTAGCGATGCCGAAATTGAGGCGTTTCCTTGCCCGAACTTTGTGCGCGACCGCCGCGATTCTCGCCATGCTTCTGCCGGCGATGGCGCAGCAAGCGCCGGTCAATATACGCCTTACCCTCGATTGGGCGCCGCAGCCCCATCAAAGCCCGTGGTTCATCGCCGCCGATCGCGGCTATTTCGCGCGCGAAGGTTTGAACGTCCAAATCGATCGCGGCTTCGGCTCGGGCGATGCGATGGCCAAGCTCGCCGCCGGATCCTATGACATCGGTTTAGGCGACCCGAATATGCTGGTCCGCTGGAACGTCACCAATCCCGCGTCGAAGGTGACGACCGTGTTCCTCTACATGGACAAGGGGCAGCACGCGCTGGTGACGCTCAAATCGACCGGTATCAAAACGATGTCCGATCTCGCCGGAAAAAAAATCGCCCACCCGCCGGGCGATTTCATCCGCCCGCTTTGGGGCGTGTTGTCGCGGTTGCAGAACATCGACTCGTCGAAGATCGAATGGCTGACCGTGCAGCCCAATCTGCGCGATTCGCTGCTGGCGCGCGGCGGGGCGGATGCTGTCACGGCCTTCGCCGCGACGACCTATTTCAATCTTCTGTCGCTGAACGTGAAGCCGGAGGACGTCGTTCTGTTCCCGCTGGGCGATCACGGGTTCGAACTGATGGGCAATGGTTTGCTGGTCACGCAGGAATATGCGCGCCGCAATCCCGAAACGATCCGCAAATTCATCCGCGCGACGCTGGCGGGGATGCGCGATTCGCTGACGGATATTCCCGAGGCGATCCGCTCGGTCGCGCGGCGCGACGCGACGATCAATCCGGAGATCGAAACCGCGCGCTACAAATTCATGATCGACACGTCGATCATGACGCCCTATGTGCGCGCCAACGGGTTCAGCGTGGTGACGAAGGAACGCTTGGAGAAGTTGAACGCCTTTCTGTCGGAAGCGGCCGAGTATGCGAGCGCGCCGCCGGCGAGCGACCTTTATGTGGACACGTATTTGCCCCCGGTGGCGGAATTGAAAGCGCCCCAGTAAACTCGGCCGTATGGAAAATTGGCGCGAAATGACCCGCGCGGCGCTCGACGCCGCCTACAACAACGGCGCGGCCGTCCCCAATTCGCAGGAATTGCTGGCCGAGTGGCGCGCGCGCAGTGCGGCGTTCCGCGACGGGCATCGGGGGGCCGTGCTCGACGTCGCCTATGGCCCGCATGAACGCCAAGCGGTCGATTTCTACCCTTGCGGCAAGAAGGGCGCGCCCGGTTTGCTGTTGATCCATGGCGGGTATTGGCAGATCCCCGTCCATACCCGCGCGACCTTCGCGGCTTTGGCGCAAGGCCCGCTGGCGCGCGGGATCGATGTCGGCTTCGCGGGCTATGTGTTGGCGCCGGAAGCGACGTTGCGCGACATCGTCGGCCAGATCCGCAAATCGATCGACACGTTCGACGGCTTGCTCGCGAAAGCGGGATCCGACCGCACGCGGATTTGCGCGGCCGGCTGGTCGGCGGGCGGGCATCTGGCGGTCAGCGCCCTCGACCATCCGAAACTGACATCGGCGCTGGCGATCAGCGGCATTTTCGAATTGGAGCCGCTGCGCCACAACTACATCAACGACAAGCTGGGCTTGAGCGAAGCGGAAGCCGCCGCGTTGTCGCCGATGACCGATCCCGGTGCTTCGCGCAAACCCATCGCCTTGGCGGTCGGCGGCAATGAATTGCCCGAGCTGATCCGCCAATCGCGCGACTATGCCGACGCGCGCGCGAAAACGGGCGCACCCGTCACGCTCGACGTGATCGCCGGGCGCGACCACTTCACCATCGTCGATGAAGTGGCCACCCCCGACGGCGTCATCACGAATCGTTTAGCCGGGCTGTTGTCCGTTTAGGACATAACCGTAACGTAAATGCGACGGGTCGGCGCCGTTGCGCAGATAGGCGGCCTTCACGGCGGCGACGCCGTCGGTGTCGAGCCCGGCTTTGGTGATGTCGTAATTGTACATCTTGGCCGAGGTCTCTCCGAAGATCATGCGCTTGATCGCGCCATCGGCGGGCCCCAGCTCCGGGAAGCCGTAACGGCGGCGCATGTCTTCGGGAATTTCCAGGCGGCGCAAGGCTTCGATCTGCCATTGCGGCGCGCCGGTCCAGATCGCATCCGTGCCCCACACGACGTGATCGGCGCCGAGGCCCTTCACCAGAATGCCCATCATGGCGGCGCACAGGCGCGGCTCGATCACCGTGCTTTGCGCGAAGATCTGACCCAGATCGCCATAGACGTTCGACACGCCGAATTTCTCGGGAATTTCGGCAAGGTCGTTGACCCATTCCACGCGCCCCGTGCGCTCGAACTGCGCCATGCCCGCCGCCGCGTTGCCGCCCGAACCCCAACGATAAGCCGAGTGATAGATCACGAAGCGGATTTGCGGCCAATCCTTCGCCGCTTTGCCGACGTCGTCGACCTTCGCGTATTGCACCAGGTGCGGGAATTGCTGCTCGGTCGAGGGCGGGTACAGGCCCTTATGCACGCAGACGATGTTCTGCCCCGCCTTCAGGATTTTCTCGTAGAAGGGATAAAGCAGCTTTTCGTCGTCGAGCCGCCAGGGATGGCGCGCCAACTGCTTGTTGGTGTTGTCGCCGACCGTGTAGCCCTTCCAGCTATCGGGTTTGTAGAGCGCGATCGCCTCGTCCACCTGATCCATCCAGCCGGGCACGCCGGGCATGAAGATCGCGTGGCTCAAACACCGGCGCGAACCCGACGCGGTGTTGACGCGTTCGCGCGCGTCGAATTTCATTTTGTTGGTCAGGAACCAGTCGCGCGGGTCTTCGGAGCCGGAGCCCGAGACGAGAGCGACCTTCGTGTCGCTGTCGAGATAGATTTCCTTGAACCAGTTCGGATATTTCAAATCCGCGATCGTCTGTTCCTTGCCGGCAAGGCCGGGGTTCCAGCCCGCCTGACCCACGGCGGCGCGCGCACGCACGAAACCTTCCAGGCGCGTATCGTCGCGCAGGAAATGCGTATGCACGTCCATCACGAATTGGCCCGACAGCGCCTGGGCGCGCTGCGCCGCCTTGTCGATCGACGCCGCTTCGGCGCGCGACACCTCGTAAAGCGGCCCGTAGATATCGTTCATCGCCACGAAGGCGGCGGCCATGCCGGCGGCCGTCTTGAAAAACCCCCGGCGATCGAGCTTGTGCTTAGCGCCAAGCTCGTCGGCGAGATCGCCCATCCGCGCTTCGACCTTCGCTTGGCGTTCGGTCTGCGGGATCGGGAAAAATTCGTCGCTGGCGACGACTTGCGTGGGGATCGGCGTGGCGGGCGTGGCCGTATCGGCGGGTTTCAGCGCCGCCAATTCCGCGTCGGTCAACAGGCTCATGATTTCCTCCCCGGCCGCCTTCGAGCGTGCGGCCGCCGGGGAGAAGGGTGCGCCGGCCTGTGGGCGCGGTCAAATCCTGGGTTGTAACTAGCCCAAGGTGAAGGCTTCGTGGACGGCGGATTTGACGCCGCCGCCCATCTGCGGCCCGCCGCCGGCCATATGGATCGCGTCGCCCAGCAACGCCGTGCCCACGCCGTGGCGCGGGGTCAGCATCGGCGCGTATTGCTCCCATTTGTCGGTCTGGAAATCATAGGCCTCGTTCTGGCCGAACACCTTGTTGGTGCCTTCGCCGCCCATGCAGAACATCTTGCCGCGATAGACGACCGTGCCGTGGCCCGATCGCGCGGTGGGGATCGGGTTGCGGAAGCGCCAGCGATCCTCCTTGGGATCGTAGGTGTGGTGCAAATTCGAATTCGTGTGGAACGTATCCACACGCCCGCCGACCAGATGGATCAGCCCGTTGTTGAACACGATGCCGACATGGTCGCGCGCGGTGGGGAATCGCGCCGCCTCGCGGTAGCGGTCTTCCTTGATGTCGTAGACAAGATGCCAATCGATCGATTTGCGCGTCTCTTGGGTATTGCCGACGGCACCGCCGACCAGATGGATATTGTCGCCGACGGTGACGGCGCCGATGGCGCCCGACGCGGTCGGCAGCGGACGCAATTTCACCCAGCGATCGTCGCCCGGCGTCCACACGAACACGTCCTCGTGCGGAAAGCGGTTCTGTTCGATGAAGCCGCCGAAGGCGTAGAGCTTGCCGCCATGCGTGGTGATGCCCACGTGATTGGCGCCGCGCGGCAGCTTGGCCGCCTCGCTCCACGCGTTCTTCGCGGGATCGAACACATGGTGATAGGGCATGTCGAAACGCTGTTCGGCATAGCCGCCGACCAGATGCAGCTTGCCGTCCAACGCCGCCGCCCACGCCATTTCGGTGCGCGGCAGCGGCAGCGGGGGCTTGGCTTCCCATCGGCCTTGCTGCGCCGCTTTCGGCGCCGGGCTGTCATAGACCGCGTGTTCCAGCGCCAGCGGCGGCAGATCGATGCGGCCGGGCTGGTTCATCCGCTCGAACATCTGGCCGTGATGGGGATGTTGCGCAAGCGCCGGCGACGCCAGCGCGGCACCGGCCACGGAAAGCGCCGTGCGGCGGGAGATCGATTTCATCGGGGAATTCCTCTCGCTTCTTCTCAGGCCGTTTCGCGGCTCAATTTATTGACCATTGCGAATCCGAAGGTTTCGAAACCTTGGACCGCCATCAGGAAGGCGCCTTGGCCGCCGATCACGTTGGTACGGAAATACTCGTCCAGCCCGCCCGGCGGATGCGTGTGGTACGGATTCCACGGCATCGGATCGGTCGACAAAATCACCAGCGCGTTGATCGTGACGCCGGTCGCCAGAACCTGATCGCGCGCGACATCGGGCATCATGCCCGACGTATTGGTGCCGTCGCCCGACACGTCGAGCGTGCGCCGCTCGGCCGGGAAGGGGCAGCGCTGAAACTCGCGCAGCGAAAACGCGATCGCTTCGCCCAAAGCCGTCTGCGCGCCGAAGGGGCGGGGCACGGCCAAAAGTTTGGCGCCGAAATCCTCGGCCGCCGCGGCGGAATCGATGCGCGTCCAATCGACGATCGTCTGTTGCGAGCGAATACCCGACCATTCGTAATAGGTGGCGGCGACGGCGCGGAAACGTCCGCCGGTCATCACCTTCACGACGCGCGGATCGGCAATCGCCGAAGCGTAGCCCTGGCGTTGCAGCGCGAATTCCTCCGGGTCGATCGAGCGGGAGATATCGGCGGCAAGGACGAGCTGCAGATCGACGGGGCCCGACGCGGCGGCACGGCGCGAGGGCCAAATCGTCGCGGCGGCGAGGCCGGTGGCAAGGGCATGACGACGGGTGAGACGCTTCGACGACATCGGCGCAACTCCGGCAGGGGAACGGACGCGGCGGCAACGTAACCGCACAAAGCCTTGCACGGTCCGGGCCGTTTTGTCGCGCTGTTTTCGGTTTCATGCCCTGTATTCGATTTCGAATGGTGGCAGACTGCGCTTATGAGCGATTCCGATTGGGCTCCGAAAATCACCGCCGGCTATGTCGAACGTCCCGGTGCGCGCGTTTACTACGAAGTCGCGGGCGATGGCCCGCCGATCGTGTTCCTCCATGGGCTGGGCGGCAATCATCTGTCGTGGTGGCAGCAGGTTCCCGAATTCGCCCGGCGGCACAAGGTCGTGACCTTGGCCGCGCGCGGCTTCGCCCCTTCCACTGCGGCGACGCTGCCGCCCGATCCCGCCGATTTCGCGGGCGATGTGGAAGCGGTCCTTGACCATCTCGGCATCGCGAAGACCGCCCTGGTCGCGCAATCGATGGGCGGCTGGGCGGCCGTCGAGTTGGCGCTGACGAAGCCCGCCCGCGTCGCCGCTTTGGTGCTGGCCGCGACATCGGGAACGTTGGATGTGCGCCGACTCGACCCCGCCGCGTTCGACGCATGGTCGGCGCAAGCCAGCGCCGCGCGCGAAGCCATGCGTGAAGCCGCGATCCATCCGGCGACCGGGCGGCGCTATGCCGAAGCCGAACCCGCCTTGCATCATCTCTATAAATCGATCGATACGCTGGCGGGCACCGGCGGGCTCGACAAGGAAGCGTTGCGCGCGAAGCTCAAACGTTGGCGCGATCCGGCCGACGCCGCGGGGATCGCATGCCCCGTGCTGCTCGCGATGGGCGAGGAAGATGTGGTGTTCCCCTCGTTCCTCGCCCCCGCCTTGGCGCGCAAAATTCCGAACGCGCGCGACGTTTTGTTCGCCAAGGCCGGGCACTCGGCCTATTTCGAAATCGCGGACGCGTTCAACGACGCGGTCGCCGCGTTCCTGCACGAGAACGGCTGGCGCTAGAGTCTGATCCAGGGGAATTGTGCCGCCTGCGTTGGGCTTCCGGCGTGTGCGAACCGCGCGGCGCGGTCCGAAGCCGATAGCGGTACCTATCGGCGAGGGCCGCAACAAAGCGGGCGCCCGCCGGAACCCAACCCGTAGGGCCGCGTTCTTTTGCGCCGCAGGTTCGTCGAAGTGCTTGCGCGTAGAACCACTACGCGCGGCGCCCTTCTCCTGCCTGCGTCACAAAATCCCGGCGGCGCAGGCGGCACAATTCCCCTGGCTCAGACTCTCAAAAAAACGCCGGGGCTTGCGCCCCGGCGTTTCTCTTGTCGATCGGCGGGCGGGATCAGTTGGCGAGCCACACGCCCGCCAGATCCTGGCCCAGCAGATGCGACGGCGTGATGTCCCAGCCGCGCACGTTGGAAGCGAGGGGCACAATGCGGGTGAACCAGAACAGCGGCACCGTGTAGCCCATATCGAACAGATGGATTTCGAAATCGCGGACCAGCGCCTTGCGCTTGGCGACGTCGGTTTCGCGTTCCTGCTGGTCGAAGATCTCGTCCAGGCGGCGGTCGAGATGGCGCGACACGTTGAAACCGGGCACGCGATCGAACGAGATAAACCGGCGCAGCTGGAAATTCGGCTCGTCCGCGAACTCGGTCGTGAAATCCAACATTACCTGGAAGGCGCCGGACGTGCGCGCGGCGAAATAGGTCGCGCGTTCGGCCTGGCGCTGTTCGACCGTGACGCCGATCTGGCGCCATTGGTCGATCAGCCACACCGCCACGGTGGGGAAGGGCGGCAGCGACATCGAGATGATTTCGAATTTCAGGTTGGGCACGCCCGCTTCCTGCAGCAAGCGCCGCGCTTCGGCGCGCGCGCGCGCGATATCGGCGGTCGGCGTCATGCCCGGATACTTCGTCAGCTCGCCGCGCGGCGGCGCGTAGTCGTAGCCCGGGCGCAGCAGCGTGCCCGTCGCCTTCACTTGGCTGACGCGCGACAAGGCGGCTTCCGCGCCGAAGCGATCCAGCGCCATCGACAACGCGCGGCGCACGCGCACGTCGTCGAAGGGCTTCTGTTCGACGTTGAACGACAAGATCAGGCCCGATAGCCAATTCGCTTCCTGGAACGTGACCTTCGGGTTGGCGACGCGCGCCTTCTCGGCCGGGCTGATGCCGCGGAACTCCGCCATCACCTGGCCGCCTTGCACGGCGTTGAGCATCGAAGCGCCCGACATCACGACCGCGCGGAAGCCGTCGAGATAAGGCTGGCCCTGGCGGAAATAACCGTCGAAGCGCGTGCCCGTCCAATGCGAACCGGGAACGCGCTCGCCGAAGCGGAACGCGCCCGAGCCCATCACTTCCTTCTCGGGATAGCGCGGATCCTGCGCGAGCTTGGCGGCCGAATAGATGCAGTTAAACGGGGCCGCCAGATAGGTCATGAAGGCCGGGTTCGGATTGTTCAGCTTGAACACGACCGTGTCGGGTGCCGGCGCTTCGACCGACGCGACGTCCTGGAAATGATCGCGGCGCGCGGAGCGCGCACCCGGTGCCGGCGTCTTGATGCGATCGAAGCTCGCCTTCACGTCGGCCGAGGTCAGCGCCGAGCCGTCATGAAATCGGATCGGCTGGATCAGGCGGAACGTATAGGTTTTGCCGTCGGGCGAGATCGTCCAATCGCGCGCCGTGTCGCCGATGATTTTGGGGTAGTTCTTGGCGTCGAACTTCACCAGCGTCGAGTAATGCGGCGCCAGATGATGGATCACCGCGAAATTCGTCGCCGCGTGGCAATCGGTCGTATCGGGTTCGCCGCCGACCGCGAAAATGAAATTGCCGCCGCGCTTGGGCTGCTCTTGCGCCCCAGCTTGAGATGTCACCATCGGCAGAAACGCCAAGGCGGCCAAAGCCGCACCGGCCAGGATTTTCTTCAACATAGGCTCCCCCCGAATTATCGGATCGTTGGGGGAGAGATTAACGAAGCTTGTCTAGCCGTTCCAGCCCGGATGCGGCCGCCAAATATACGGCGTTTCGATGCGCGAAACCTCGTCGGCCGTCAGCGGCGGCATATCGGCTGCGGCGGCCGCGTCGTCGAGCTGCTCGAGCTTGGTCGATCCGATGATCGGGGCGGCCATATAGGGTTTCGACCATAGCCACAGCAGCGCCACTTGCGTGGGCTTGGCGCCGCGTATCTTGGCGATGTCTTTGATCGCGTCGGCGATCGCCCAATCGCAATCGCGATAGGTTTCGGGCTTCGCACCCGCGTCGTTCTTCGATCGCTCGGTGTCGCCGCCCCCGCCTTTGACGCGGTTGCCGGCCAGGAAGCCGCGCGCCAGCGGCGAATAGGGGATCAAGCCCACGCCTTGCTCCAAGCAGAGCGCGTTCATCTCGCGCTCTTCCTCGCGCTGGATCGCGTTATGCAGATTCTGCATCGCGATCGGGCGCGCATAGCCCTTCGCGTCGGCGATGGCGATCATCTGCGCGAATTTATAGGCGGGCATCGTCGAGCCGCCGATATAGCGGACTTTCCCCGCGCGCACGAAACCGTCGAGCGTGGCCATCACTTCCTCGAGCGGCGTCACGCCATCCAAGCGATGGACCTGATAAACGTCGATATGATCGGTCTTCAGGCGCTTCAATTGCGCGTCGAGCGAGGCGACGAGATGTTTGCGCCCCAAACCCACCGCGTTCGGCGCGGGGCCCATTTTCAAACCGACCTTGGTCGAGATCACGAGTTCGTCGCGGGGCACAAGGCCGATCAGCTTCTCGCCCATGATCGTTTCGGAGACGCCGAGGTTATAGGCGTCGGCCGTGTCGAAGAAATTGATCCCGCGATCGAGGGCGCGTTTGAAGAACGGCGCCGACTCCTCCGGCCCGAACGCCGCCCAGGCGCGCCGCCCGGCGGCCCCCCAGGAATTGCCGCCAAGGCATACGCGGCTGACCATCAGGCCCGAACGGCCGAGCGGGACGAATTTCATGGGATATGGCTCCGGGGAACGAAGGATTTCGCTAAGTCGTGCCCGAAAACCGCAATTTTCACAAGGGCTTCAGCGACAACGCGGGGCCTTGCGCGCTGCGGTATTCGGCGCCATATAACCGTCATTAGCAAAGGAACGGTCATGGCGGGTTGGACTCTCGACGATATCGATTGGGCCGCATTCCGCGCGGATCGGGTCGATCCCGATCTGCTCGCGGTCGCCAAGGCCGCCGCGATGGTCGAGCATAACGGGGCCGACTACGCCGTCTATCTCAACAACGTGTTCGCCGGCGACGAGGCGATCCGCCCGGCGGTCGATGCCTGGGCAGTCGAGGAGATCCAGCACGGCAAGGCGCTCGCCAAATGGGCGACGCTGGCCGACCCGGCCTGGGATTTCGACGCGTCGTTCAAGCGATTCACCGACGGCTACAAGCTGCCCTTGGATGCGACGGCGTCGGTGCGCGGCAGCCGGGCGGGCGAGTTGATCGCGCGCTGCATCGTCGAAACCGGCACGAGTTCCTATTACACCGCGCTCGCCGAGGCGTCGGACGAGCCGGTCTTCGCGCAAATATGCCGCAAAATCGCGGCCGACGAGTTCCGTCATTACAAGCTTTTCTACGACCACATGCAGCGTTACCTGGAACGCGACAAGATCGGCCGAATGAAGCGCGTGTGGACCGGTCTCGGACGCATTGCGGAGTCCGAAGACGATGAATTGTCCTACGCCTATTACGCCGCGAATATGTGGCCCGAGCCTTACGACCGCGCGGTCGCCGCGCGCGCCTATGCGCGCCGGGCCTATTCGGTCTATCGCCGCAAGCATATCGATCGCGGCATCGCGATGGTGCTGAAGGCGGTGGGCCTGCCGTCGAACGGCGCGTTGCAGCGCCCGATCGCGGCGCTGGCCACGGCCTTCATGACCCGCCGGGCGGCGTCTTTGGCGCGCGCGGGCGCTTGAACGATCTGTCACAAGCGTGTAACCGAAGGCGGGTAATCGGGGCACGTTCCTAACCCCGAAACCGGGAGCCCGTCCCTCATGTTCCGTCGTTCCGTTCTCGTTGCCGCCTTCGCGGCGCTGACCATTCTTCCCGCCGCCGCGCAAGCGCCCTCGGGCAAGCTGGTGCTCTACACTTCGCAGCCGCAGGCCGACGCGCAAGCGACGATCGACGCGTTCCGGAAGGTGCATCCGGGCGTCGAGGTGACCTTCACCCGCGACGGCACCACGCAGTTGATGAACCGGCTTCAAGCCGAATTCGTCGCCGGCAATCCGCAGCCCGACGTGCTGCTGATCGCCGATGCGATGACGATGGAATCGCTGAAGGCGGAAAACAAGCTGCTGCCCTATACCCAGGCGAAGACGGATGGCTTGCCCGCCGGCAGCTTCGACGCGGGCAAAACCTATTTCGGCACGAAGCTTATCACCACGGGCATCGTCTACAACAAATCGGCGGCGATGAAGCCGACGAGCTGGGCCGATCTCGCCAAGGCCGAAGCGCGCGGCCAGGTCGTGATGCCCTCGCCGTTGTTCTCGGGTGCCGCCGCCATTCATATGGGGGCCGTCGTGCGCCAGCCCGATCTCGGCTGGAAATGGTACGAGACCTTGAAGGCCAACGGCGCCCAGGCCGCGCGCGGCAATCCCGCCGTGCTCGAAGCCGTCGCCGGCGGCCAGAAGCTCTACGGCGTGATCGTCGACTTCATGGCGATCAACGCGAACAAGAAGGGCTCGCCGGTCGAGTTCGTGTTCCCGCGCGACGGATCGACCTTCGTGACCGAGCCGGTCGCGATCCTGCGTACGGCGAAGAACCAGGCCGCCGCGCGCGCCTTCGTCGATTTCGTGCTGTCGGTCGACGGTCAGGCTTTGGCCGCGAGCCAGGGCATGCTGCCGGTCTCCAACGAAGTGAAGGCGCCGGAAGGTTTCCCGGTCCTGTCGAACGTCAAGCTGATGCCGATTCCGATCGCGGACATTCTGCGCAGCGACGAAGCCGACAAGGAACGCTTCGCCGATCTGTTCGGCAAGTGAGCTTTTCCGCGATCCGGACGGGGGCGGACGAGCGCCGCTGGCTCTTCGCCCTCGCCGGGATCGTGGCGCTGGTCTCGCTCTGGCCGCTCGCCAGATTGCTTTATGAAGCCGTCGCCCCGCGGGGCGGCGGCTTCGATCTTTCCATCGCCACGCGCGCCTTGACTGCGACCGCCACCTGGCGCGCGGCGTGGAATACGCTCGAAACCTCGGTGATGGGGACGGCGATCTCGCTGTTCCTGGGCGTGGGCTTCGCGCTGGTCGTGGCGTTGACCGATATTCGCGCCAAGGCGGCATTGATCTTCGTGTTCGTGTTGCCGCTGGTCGTGCCCTCGCAGATCGCGGCGCTGGCCTGGATCAACATGGCGGGTCCGCAAAGCGCGTTGCTCGGCGCGTTCGGCTTGGCGCCGCCGCCGGGTTCGGAAAATCCGCTCTATGGCCGCTTCGGCATTTCCTGGCTGCTCGGCCTCGAACATGCGCCCTTGGTGTTCTTGGCGGTGCGCGCGGGGCTTCGCGCTTTGCCGCGCGAAGCGATCGAAGCCGCGCGCGGTTGTGGCGCCACAAGAATCGTGGTGGCGCGCACGGTCGTGCTGCCGTTGATGTTCCCGGCGATTATGGCGGGCGGTTTGCTCGCCTTCGTGTCGAGCATCGGCAATTTCGGCACGCCCGCTTTGCTCGGCATTCCGGTCTCGTACACGACGCTCGTCACGCTCATCTATCAGCGTCTGGCCGGATTCGGCCCGTCGGTGCTGGCGCAAGCCGCGACGTTGTCGGCGCTGATCGGCGTGTTCGCGCTTGCCATGCTGTGGCTGCACGCCCATGCGCGCCGCGCGCTCGACGCGCGCGTGTCCGGCGCTTCGATGCCGTTGGAACCGTGGCATTTGGGCAAAGCGCGCTTGGGCGTCGAGATATTTTTGTGGACGGCGCTGGTCTTCGCCGCGATCGTGCCGTTCGTCGCATTGATCGCGCAATCGCTCGTACCCGCGATCGGCGTGACGCTCGACGCGACCACGATGACGTTGCGCGCCTATGTCGAAGCCTTCCGCCAAAGCGCGGTGTCGCGCGCCTTCGGCAATTCCTTCCTGCTGGCGGGAATCGCGGCGCTGCTGTGCGTGATGCTCGCCATGCCGATCGCCTACTTCGCCGCGTGGCGGCGCACAAGGCTGGTCAAGCTGCTCGATACGTTGATCGAATTGCCCTACGCGCTGCCCGGCATCGTGCTGGCGATCGCGACGATCCTCACCTTCATTCGCCCGCTGCCGATTCTGGGCGTGTCGATCTACGGCACGCTGTGGATCATCGGTCTCGCCTATGTCGCGCGTTTCATGGTGCTGGCGTTGCGCCCCGTGAGTGCGGCCTTCGCGCAGCTCGATCCGGCGTTGGACGAAGCCGCCGCCGCCGCCGGGGCGGGGTTCGGGCGGCGCTTGCGCGACGTCGCCTTGCCGATGGTCGCGCCGGCCGCCGGGGCGGGCGCCATCCTGGTGTTCCTCACCGCGCTCAACGAACTCACCGTTTCGGCGCTTCTCTGGTCGTCGGGCTCGGAAACGCTGGGCGTGATGGTGTTTTCGTTGCAGGAAGGCGGCGACTCGCCGCTGGCCGCCGCCGTGTCCACGCTCGCCGTCGCCGCCGTGATCGTGCTGATGCTGATCCTCGGCCTTATCGCGCATCGCTTGCCCAAGGGCACCTTGCCCTGGGCGAATTAGCGCTAGCGAAGCTCGACGAGCTTAGCGCCTTCGGCGAAGTGCGCCAGGATTTGCGGCAAGGCCAATTCCATTCGGTCGATCAAGGCGCGCGTGCCAAGATTACCGGTGCGGACCCAAACCACCTTGATCGCTGTTTCGCCGGCCGGTGTGAAGTCGCGATCCTTCGTGACGACGATCGCGCCGATCCCGGCGGCGTAGGCGCGGATGGCGGAATCCGCCGCATCGCGTAGATCGACTTCCTGAACGTGATGGGCGTCGTGTCCGGCGTTACGCAACCATACGGCCAACTGCGGCGGCAATTGGGCATCGACGAGGAATATCACTCGGCGGCCGACGTGACGACCGGGTGCCCGATTTCGCGCGCGGCATAGGCCAGCGCGGCGGTGATGTCGTCCGCTTCGAGATAGGGGTAGTCCGCCAAAATCTCGGCATGCGTCATGCCGCCGGCCAGCATCTCAAGGATGTCGGTCACGCGAATGCGCATGCCACGGATGCAGGGCTGACCGTGGCATTGTTCGGCGCGGATGGTGATGCGGGACATCGGATTCATGCGCGCATTCTATACTTTTTGCGGCAGCCGCGCCACAAGCCGCCTGACGGACGGCTAGTCCGTCACCCAGCCGTCGACGAGGCCCAGCGCAATTTTGTCGCCCGCATGCGGGTGGCCGTCGTCGGGCAGCGACAAACGCAGCAACGCGGCGGGATCGGCGTCGGGCACGGCGTCGATATCCCACGATCCGCCGACATACGCGGCGCGTTTGATCGTCGCGGGAAAACCGTCGGCAGCGAGGGCGAGGTCTTCGGGCCGCAATACGAGCGACGCGGGGCCCGGGGCGCGATCGCCCGCACAGCGCACGCGGAAACGCCGCCCGTAAAGTTCGATCCCCGCTTTGCCGCCTTCCGCCGCCAGCATTTCGGTTTTGACGATGGCGCCGCGCCCGACGAAGGCGCCGATCGTGGCGGTCGCGGGCTCGCGATAGAGAGTCCGTGGGTCCGCAAATTGAACGATGCGGCCGGCTTCCATCACGGCGATGCGATCGGCCAGCGCCATCGCTTCGGCCTGATCGTGGGTGACGTAGAGCATCGTCGCCTTCGTCTTGGCATGAAACGCCGCGAAGGTTTCGAGCATCGAGGCGCGCAGATGGACGTCGAGATTGGCGAGCGGCTCGTCGAGCAGCACGATCGCCGGGTCCATCGCCAAGCAGCGCGCAAGCGCCACGCGTTGACGCTGGCCGCCCGACAATTCGGCGGGTTTGCGGTCCTCGTAACCGGCGAGGTCGACGCTGGCGAGCGCTTCGGCGATGCGCGCCTTGCGCTTCGCGTCGGGTACATGCGCCACTTCCAGCGCGTAGCCGACATTGCGGCCCACGCTCATATGCGGCCACAGCGCGTAGGATTGAAACACGATGCCCACGCGGCGTTCTTCGGGCGGCACATGCGATGCCCCGCCGGATACGATGCGCGACCCCAGCGCGATCGTGCCGCGATCGGGCGTTTCGAATCCGGCGACGAGGCGCAGCAGCGTGGATTTGCCGCAGCCCGAAGCGCCGAGCAACGCGACGAACTCGCCGTTCGCGATGTTGAGGTCGGTCGGCTCCAACGCACGGACAGTTCCGCCTTGGGCGGTGGCGAAGCTTTTCGCCACACCGGACAAAACCAGTTCGCTCATGGCGCGACGGCTTTGCGCACGATGGGCCCGAGTTCGGCGACGACGCGGCGATAGAGGTCGCGCTTGAACGGCACGATCAGCGATTCGAGTTCGTCGAGGGCCGCCCAGCGCCAAGCGTCGAACTCCGCCTCATGCGCGTTGAGGTCGATGTCGGAGTCTTTGCCGAGGTGGCGAAGCGCGTACCATTTCTGGCGCTGGCCGCGATAACGGCCTTTCCAGACTTTCTTGCGCAATTCTTCGGGCAGGTCGTAGGCGATCCAGTCTTCGCTCTCGCCGACGATTTCGGCGTTGGTCACGCCCGTCTCCTCGGCGAGCTCGCGCAAGGCCGCCGCGCGCGGGTCCTCGCCGTCGTCGATGCCGCCTTGCGGCATTTGCCAGGCGTCCGGCGTGTCGTTGCGGCGCGCGACGAAGACGCGACCTTTGCGGTCGAACAGCATCAGTCCCACGCCGGGACGATAATCGGCCAATGTGACGGTTTTCATCGTTGCTGGGCGGCGGGTGCGGTCGCGGGCGCCGGGGCGGCCCCGGGGGCCGGTTGCCGATTGACCACGGCCGAAACGGGGGCGAGTACGAAGCCGCGATTCTCGACCAGCGCCAGCCAATTGATCAGGCGTTCGAACGTCACCGGGAAAGGCTGGCCGATGCCCACGGCGACACCGTTCTGGCGCGCGATGCGTTCCAGATCGTTGAGCGCGCGGTCGATCGCGGGGCGCGAGGCTTCGGTATCGATGATGCGATCGGCATAGACGCGCGGTACGCCCACGTCGTCGGCCACGCGCGCGGCGAGCGAGTTCTGCGCGGTGCGCGAATCGAGCAGCAGCAGACCGCGCTGGAACATCCGGTCGACGACGGGGCGCATCGCGTCGGCCGACGTGGTGAAGCGCGAGCCCGCCGCCGTCGCGATGCCGACATAGCCTTGCGCGCGGCCGAGCAAGCCGTCGAGCCGTTCGAGATTCTGGCGCGCCGACAACGTGGTCAGCAGCGTTTGCGGGCCGGGATCGGTCGCGGGGAAATCGGCGGGCTCCATCGGCACGTTCAACAGCACTTCGTGACCGGCCGCGCGCGCCAGCGCCACCCATTGCGTCAGGTTATCGGCGTAAGGGCTGAAGGCGAGCGTAATGGCGCCGCCAAGATTCTGGATCGCGGCGTTGCTTGCCGCCTGGCTCTTGCCCAGATCCGTCAGCACGATCGCGATGCGCGGGCGCTTTTCTTCCGGATCGAAGGGACGCGCGAACCGCACCCAAGTCGGTGCTTCCACGTCGCGCGGCGGCAACGGCGCCAATGACGGCGGGGCGGCCGGGCGCGCGGCTTGCTGCTGCGGTGCTGGCGCAGGCGTTGGTGCCGGAGCAGGGGAAGGTGTCGCTACCGGTGCTGCCGGTGCCGTTTGAATTGGTGCGGGCGGGGCGGGCGCGATCGGACGCGGGGCCGTCGGGGTTGCCGCCGGCGGCGGGGCCGGGGGTGTGACCGGTGCAGCGGGCGCTGTCGCTTGCGGGGCGGGCTCAGGCGTCGGGGCAGGAACCGGTGCCGGCGGCGGTTCGGGTGCTGCAACGGGTTCGGGTGTCGGCGCCGGTGCGGGCTCCGGAGCGGGCGGCGGCGGAACGGGGGCGGTCACCGCCGGTGTCGGCAAGCGCACCATCGCGACGACCGGATCGCCGAGATCGAGCTCGCTCTCCGGCGTCTGCGTTTGCGCCCACAGCACGTAACCGGCGACGGCGCCGATCAGCAGAATCCACGCGAGTGCCAGCAGCGGCGGCTTGCGCGTTCGCGCCGGGGCCGGCTTGGGGCTTGCGGGCGGCAAGGGCGGCGGATCGGACTCGTCTGTCGCCGCCATGCCCTGATTCCGATCCTAAACGCCCGCGCTCAGTTCGCGCGCTGCTGGAACAGCGCGAGGCCGCGCAGCAGATCGAGCGCACGGCTGAGCTGGTAGTCTTGCGCGCCCTCGGCGGGCGGTTCGTCGCTTTGCGGCGCCGGGGCGGCTTGCGGGGCGGCTGGTGCCGCGGGGGCTTGGCCGTTGGCGGGCGTTTGCGGGTTGCGCAAGGCGCCGCGCAGATCGGCCTCGCGGCGCACCGGCCCCGTCGGCGTCACTTCGATGCGCGCTTGCTCGACGGCGATATCGGGCTCGATGCCCTGCGCCTGGATCGACCGGCCCGACGGCGTGTAGTAGCGCGCGGTCGTCAGGCGAATCGCACCCTGGTTGCCCACGGGGCGGATCGTCTGGACCGAGCCTTTGCCGAAGGATTTGGTGCCGAGCAGGATCGCGCGGCGATGGTCCTGCAACGCGCCCGCGACGATTTCCGACGCCGACGCCGAGCCGCCATTGATCAGCACGACCATCGGCATGCCGCCCAGAAGATCGCCCGCGCGCGCGTTGTAGCGTTGCGCTTCCTCCGACCGGCGGCCGCGGGTCGAGACGATCTCGCCGCGTTCCAGGAACGCGTCGGAGACGGCGATCGCTTGGTCGAGCAAGCCGCCCGGATTGTTGCGCATGTCGAGCACGAGGCCCTTCATCTTGTCGCCGAGCTGCTCGCGGATGCGCTGGATGGCGTTGCGCAAGCCCACGTCCGTCTGCTCGGTGAAGCTGGTGATGCGCACATAGCCGATATCGCCTTCCACACGGCTGCGCACCGATTGGATGCGGATCACGGCGCGCGTCAGCGTCACTTCGAAGGGCTGCGCCTCGCCGCGGCGGATCAAAACCTTGAGCTGGCTGTTGACGGGCCCGCGCATCTTTTCGACCGCGTCCTGCAGCGTCATGCCCATCACCGGCTCGCCGTCGAGCATGACGATGAAGTCGTTGGGCTTCAATCCGGCGCGGAAAGCGGGCGTGTCGTCGATGGGCGACACGACCTTCACCAGGCCGTTCTCCATCGTCACTTCGATGCCAAGCCCGCCGAACTCGCCGCGCGTCTGCACCTGCATGTCGCGGAACGAACGCGCGTTGAGGAAGGACGAGTGCGGGTCGAGCGAGGTCAGCATGCCGTTGATCGCGTCTTCGACCAGTTTGCGGTCCTGCACTTCCTCGACATACTCGCTGCGCACGATCTCGAACACGTCGCCGAACAATTGAAGCAGGCGGAAGGTTTCCGAGCCGCCGCCGCTTTGCGGAGCTTGCGCTGAAACCGGCGACACGAAGGCAAGCGTGGCGGCGAGGCTGGCGGCGGCGAAGTGACGGGCGAACATCGGGGGTTCCTTTTCCGCCGGACCACGATGGCCCGGCCGTCGACACTCAAAATGCGTTCGCCGAGCAAACCGCGTTAGCGACGCGCACCGGCTTCGGCGCCGAACAGCAAGGGCGTGGGATCGACCGGCTGACCGTTGCGCCGAAGCTCCAGATAGAGCACCGGCGTTCCCTGCTCGCTCGCGCCCGCGCGCCCGACCGGTTCGCCCGCCGTCACGGCTTGTCCCACGACGGCGTCGATTCGGCCCAACTGCGCCAGAACCGAATGATATCCCCCGCTATGTTCGAGGATCAAGATAAGCCCGTAACCCCGGAACGGCCCGGCAAAGGCCACGGTTCCGTCGAACGGGGCGATCACGGCGGCGGTTTCGCGCGGTTCGATGGTCAGGCCCCGCGCGATTTGGCCCCCGCTTTGGGTATCGCCGAAGCTTTCGATCAACCCGCCGCGCACCGGCCAGCGATAGCCGGCCAAAGCCGCCAATTCCCCGGTGGCCCGCGACGGCGCCAGCGTGCGGGCGGCCGGGGCGCGGACGGGTGCGGCGACCGGGCGATCTTCCAAACGGGCCACCAAATCGCGCAAATCCTGGGCTTCGCGGCCCATGCGCTCCAGCCTGGCGGCGTATTCGCGGGAATCGTCGGTCAGGCGGCTGAGCGCCTTGTTGCGCGCCTCGATCGCCGCGTCGAGCCGGGCGGATTCGGCCGCCAGGGCGGCCAGCGCCGCCGATAATTTTTCGCGTTCCCGGGAAGCCGCGACACGGGCGGTTTCCAGCGCCGTCAATTCCCGACGCAGTTCGGTGGCGCGGCGCTCCAATTCCGGGATCGTGGCGGCGGCGAGCAGGCCGGCGCGCGCGGATTCGAGCGGCGAATGCGGCTCCAGCGCCAGCGATTCGGGCGGGCGGCGGGCGAGTTGCAGCAAGGCGCCCGCCGTCGCCGCGATTTCCGACCGGCGCTTGTCGATCGCCGCGCGCCGCGCTGCGGCGTCTTGGTCGAGTACCGCGATGCGCGTTTCGATCTCGAAGGCTTGGTCTTCGGCGGCCGACGCGGCGTTGGCGGCATCCACGCTTTTCAAACGCAGATCGGCGATGGCGGCGAGGGTCGCTTGCGTTTCGCGCGCGAGGCCGCGTTCGCGCCCGCGCTCTTGCTCCATCAGGCGCTCGAGCTCGACCAGCCGTTCCGACGGGTTGGTTTGGGCGGCGGCGTTAGCCGCGATCAGCAGCGAAAGAAAGGCGAGGGCGGCCGCCTTGTTCACGCCGGAACCGCGATCAGCGATCGCCCGGTCATCTCGGGCGGTGCCGCCAAGCCCATCAATTCGAGCAGCGTGGGTGCGACGTCCGCGAGCTTGCCGTCATGCACCGCGACGGGCGCGTTGCGCCCCGGCAAACGCGCGTCGAGCACGTAGACGGGCACGGGGTTCAGCGTGTGCGCGGTTTGCGCCTGGCCGGTGACCGGATCGAGCATGCATTCGCAATTGCCGTGATCGGCGGTGATCAACAACGCGCCGTGCATCTTTTCGACCGCTTCGGCCACGCGGCCCACGCAAGCATCGACCGTTTCGACCGCCTTGATCGCGGCCTTCAAGTCGCCGGTATGCCCGACCATGTCGCAATTGGCGTAGTTCACGACGACGAAATCGAATTCGCCCGACAGGATCGCCGCGACAAGCTTGTCGGTCATCTCGGGGGCCGACATCTCGGGCTGAAGATCGTAGGTCGCGACCTTGGGCGACGGCACCAGGATGCGTTTCTCGCCCGGCCATTCCTTCTCTTCGCCGCCGTTGAAGAAGAAGGTGACATGCGCGTATTTCTCGGTCTCGGCGATGCGCAATTGCGTGCGGCCGGCCTTCGACACGATCTCGCCCATCATGTTGGCCAGCGATTGCGGCGCGTACATCGCGGTCATGCGCTTGGCGAGGGCGGACGAATATTCCGCCATGCCCATCGCGGCGGCGAAATTCACGATGCGCGGCCGCGCGAAGCCCGCGAAAGCGGGATCGAGCAGCGCGTCGAGCGTTTGGCGCGCGCGATCGGCGCGGAAATTCGCCATCACCAAGACGTCGCCGTCCTTCATGCCCGCGTAACCGGGCATTGCGAACGGCTTGACGAATTCGTCGGCGATATCGGCGGCGTAGGAAGCGGCGACACCTTCTTGCCATGTCGCGAATTTCGGCGCGTTGGCGTCGACCATGGCGTTGTAGGCCAGCTCGACGCGTTCCCAGCGCTTGTCGCGATCCATCGCATAGTAGCGTCCGGCGATCGTGGCGAGCTTCGCGTTTTTCAGGCCCGCAATATCCGCGTCGAATTTGGCGAGAAAATCTTCCGCCGAGCGCGGGGCGGTGTCGCGCCCGTCGAGAAACGCGTGGATGCGCACGGCCACGCCCGCGTCCGAAAACGCGCGCGCGAGCGCGACGATATGATCTTGATGCGAATGCACGCCGCCGGGCGACAACAGGCCCATGATTTGCGCCGTACCGCCCGCAGCCTTCGCCTTGGCGATGGCGTCGGTCAACGCGGGAAGTTTGAAGAACGAACCGTCTTCGATCCCGGCATCGATGCGCACGAGATCCTGCATCACGACGCGGCCCGCCCCCAGATTCATATGCCCGACTTCCGAATTGCCCATCTGGCCGATGGGCAAGCCGACATGGCGTTCGGACGCTTCCAGGAAGGCGGGGGCGTGCAGGGCGCGCAACTTGTCGAAATTCGGCGTGCGGGCCAGCGCGATCGCGTTGTTCGCGCGTTCGACGCGGTGGCCGAACCCGTCCAACACGCACAAGACAACGGGGCGGGAAGTGCCAGTCATGGCTGGAACTTAGCCAGATTCCGCGCTCGCGCAAGCCCGACCAGGGTCAGCGCGTCGAAGATCTCGCCCGCCGATTCCAACGCGAGGATTTCGTCGTCGTCGAGCAGCGTCGCGCGGCCCATGCCGAGTTCGGAATCGAGCGTGGCGCCCGTCGGCGCGCAATCGCGCGCCAGAAACAACGCGGCGAAGCCCGCGATGCTCGACGGTTCGGCCGCGACGAGGCCCAAGGGAACCAGCGAGAGCGCCGAGGCAAGGCCGGTTTCTTCGGCGAGTTCGCGCCGTGCGGCGCTGGGCTCGTCCTCGCCCGCATCGACGAAGCCCTTGGGCAATTCCCAGCCCCAGCGGCCGATCGGATGGCGCCAATTGCGCAGCAACGCGATGCGCCCGTCCTTGACGCGCGCGACGACGGCCACACCTTGCGTGGGGGCCGCTTTGCCTTCCGACGCGTCGGGGGCCGCTTTGGGGGCGAGTGTGACGTAGTCGCGCACTTCGTTGCCCGCATCGTCGCGAATATGGTCGCGGCGCACGCGCCAGACCTTGTTCTCGAAGGCGGTCTCGCGCGCCACGACGCGCACCGGCGGTTCCTTGTCGCTCATGTTTTCGGTCCTATGACGATCGACGCGGCCCCTTGCCAGCTTTCCGGCGTGCCGATATCGACGAAGCGCGCGCGTCGGTCGATTGGGGCCGCGATCGTGCCGGGCGCCAGGCGTTCGAACACATCGCGTTCGAGCGAAACGGGACGGCCGGTTTCGATGCCGCCGATCAATTCGCGCGACAGAAGATAGATGCCCGCATTGATCGCGGCCGTGCCGTTGAAGGACGGGTCCTTTTCGACGAAGCGCATGACCTTGCCATGCGCGATATCGAGCCGCCCGTAGCGCCCGGCATCGTCGACCTCGACCGCCAGCATCGTCGCGGGCTTCGCATAAGCGGCGCAGAAAGCGCCCAGATCGGCATCGACGAATGTGTCGCCATTGACGATCAGTACGGGATCGCTGCGGAATTTGGACGCGGCAAAAGCCAGCGCGCCGCCGGTACCCAGCGGTTCGGGCTCGATCGACCAATCGAAGTCGATTCCGGCGCGGCGATGCGCATCCAGATGCGCCGTGACCATGTCCGCGCGATGGCCGAGCAGGAAGACGATTCGTTTGGCGCCTTGTGCGGCCAGAAAATCGACCAGATGTTCGACGAAAGGCCGCCCGGCGACCGGGGCCAGCACTTTGGGCAGGCCCGGCACGGCGCCGGCCAAGCGCGTGCCCAAACCGCCCGCAAGCACGGCGATATCGATGTCGGAAAGGCGACGGCCCATGGCTCTGGCTACGACGCGCGGAAGATCGGCGCAAGGCCCCGTAAAAATATTGACGTGGGCGCCGCTATCCCTATGATCCCGCGCGCTCTATCCGGCGACTTGGTTGGCCCCAGTGGCGGAACGGTAGACGCGGCAGACTCAAAATCTGTTGCCCGCAAGGGCGTGCTGGTTCAAGTCCGGCCTGGGGCACCATTTCGGCTTTATCGACATCGCGACGCGTGTGACGGCCGGCCGCATAGCGGATCACGGCTTTTCGCGCTTGCCGTCGGGGTGGGGATCGGCGAACCATTCATCCGACGTTTGGGAGGAATTCGCTTGTCCACCTCGCCGATCGCGCGGCTTCAGAACCTGCGGCGCGATTTTCGGTCGTTACCGCCCGATTTCGCCGCTTCGCTGTTGATGCTCGCGGCGATGTGCATGTTCGTGGTCACCGGCGTGTTGATCCGCGACGCGGCCCAAACGCTGCCGGTGGTCGAGATCCTGTTCCTGCGCCAGACCTTGGCGGTGCTGATCATGTCGCCGCTGTTCTGGCGCCATCGCAGCGCCATCCTGCATCCGCAAGGCTTGCGCTTGCATCTGCTGCGCGGCGGGGCCGCCGTCTGCGCGATGCTGTGCGGCAACACCGCCGTCGTCTACATCCCTTTCGCCGACGTGACCGCGATCCAAATGTCGGAGGTGCTGTTCATCACCGCCCTCGCCGCGATCTTTCTGGGCGAGAAAGTCGGCTGGCGGCGCTGGACGGCGACGGCGGTCGGGTTCTTCGGCGTGGGCGTGATGCTTCAGCCTTTCTCCGGTCCGATCGAATTCTACGCGCTGCTGGCGCTGGCGGGTTCGGCGGCGGGTGCCGTTTCGGTCGTCACGCTGCGCTTCGGTTCGCGCTTCGACACCGCCGAAACGGTGATCTTCTTCCAAAGCCTGGTGCTGATCGCCTTCTTCACGCCGATGGCGTGGTGGGTGTGGGTGACGCCGACGCCGGCCACGCTCGCGATCATAATCGTATTGGCGGTGCTGCAGGCCGTCTCGACCTTGCTGTTCACCACGGCGTTCCGCACCGGCAACGCGTCGGCGATCGCACCACTGCAATATCTGCGGCTGCTGATGATGGCGGCGGTCGGCTATTGGCTTTACGGCGAGACGCCCACGCTGGCGACGATCGCGGGCTCGGCCTTGATCGTCGCCGCGGCGATCTACACGCTGCACCGCAATTCGGTGCGCCAATCGCAGATCCCGCCGACCCCGCGCCCCGAAGGCCCGGCGTAAGCCCCGCGATCAAGCGCCGGCGCGGAAATGGCTGGGGGCGGCCCCGGTCACGCGTTTGAAGGCGCGGCTGAACGACGCTTCCGAATCGTAGCCCAAACGCTGCGCGACCACGCCGATGCGCAGCTTGTCGCGCGACAGCCATTGCCGCGCCTGGTGCATGCGGATCTGCGTGACGTAGTGCATGGGCGTTTCGCCCACCACCTCGGCGAAACGCGCCGCAAAGCCCGAACGCGATTGGCCGATCAACGCGGCAAGCGATTCGACCGTCCAGTCGTTGGCCGGATCGGCGTGGATCGCGGCGAGCACGCGGCCGATCTGGGGGCTGCGCGCGGCGGCGACCCAGCCTTTGGTGTCGCCGCAACCGCTTTCGACCCAGGCGCGGATGATCGTCGCGGCGATGACGTCGGCAAGACGCGCAAGGATGCCGCCCGCCCCCACGCGATCGAGCGCCGTTTCGCGCGCCATCGCTTCCAGCAGCGGCAGCAAGCCCGGCTCGTTGCCCGACAAATCGCAAAGCTGCATCGTGTCGGGCATCAAGCGCAGCAGCGGATGATCGGCATCGACGTTGAACGCCATGCGTCCGCTGAACAGCCGCGTCGTGGCACCGCCGCCGCCGCCGTGAATGTCGACGATGTCGCCGCACAGCTTTTTGACCGCGCATTCGGATGTGGACGCATCGTTCGATCCCGGCGCGCTGGCCAGAACATGCGCGCGTCCGCGCGGCAGCAGCACCGCGTCGCCGTTCTTGAGCGCCCGCCACGTGCCATCGGGCATGCGCAGCCAGCACGGCGGCCCGCTGACGAAATAGAATTTTGCCGCGTCCTCCGCCTCGTAGCTCAGCGTCCAAGGGGCGGTCATCTCGCAGCGGCAATAATCGACGCCGTCGAGGCGCAGGCCGCGCAGCATCTCGCTCAGATAATCGGCCGTCGTCGGCGCGACGATTTTGGACGAATTGTCATGCATTGGGGGTTATATAGCATGGAAACGCCGGATTTCGACCCCATCTCCGGGGACGAAAGGAATTTCCATGTCCCATTCCACGCATGAAGTCGCGGCCGAGACGCCGCAAAAGCCGCTTTGGGCGGGCGTCATCTCGCTCGCGTTCGGTTCGTTCAGCTTCGTCACCGCCGAATTCCTGCCCGCAAGCTTGCTCACGCCGATGGCCGCCGATATCGGCGTGACGGTCGGTGCGGCCGGGCAGGCGATCAGCGCCACCGCCATCGCGGCGGGGATCGCGGCATTGATCACCGCGATCGTGTCGCGCGGGATCGACCGGCGCATCGTGATCTGGACGCTCAGCGTGTCCTTGATCGTCTCCAGCATTCTGACCGCGACGGCCGAAAGCCTGCCGGCACTGCTGATCGCGCGCGTATTGCTCGGCATCGGGCTGGGCGGCTTCTGGTCGATGGCGGCCGCCATCGCCATGCGCTTGGTGCCGGCCGAGTCCTTGCCGCGCGCGATCTCGCTGGTGCTGATGGGCGTGTCGGTGGCGACGGTCAGCGCCGCCCCGGTCGGCGCCTATCTCGGCGCGTTGATCGGCTGGCGCGCGGTGTTCCTGCTTGCCTCGTTCGTCGGCGTCGTGGCGCTGGCGGTGCAGCTTTTGTCGCTGCCGCGCTTGCCCGCGCGGGGCGCACCCGATCTCGGCACGTTGATCGTGCTCGCGCGCAAACCCGCCATCGCGCTGGTGCTGATCGGCGTGGTCGTGACCATCTCGGGCCATTTCGCCGGCTTCACCTATATCCGGCCGTTCCTCGAAACCATGCCGCGTCTGTCGGTCGAGTCGATCTCGCTCGTCCTGCTCGCCTTCGGTCTGGGCGGGTTCGTCGGCAATCTCGTCGGCGGCGCCATCACCGCGCGCAGCGCCAAATCCGCCGTCGTGTTCGGCGCGGCGATCGTCGCGGCGATGGGCGGCACGCTGTTGCTGTTCGGGACATCGGGCATCGTCGCGGGCGTCGCGGTGGGCCTTTGGGGCTTCGCCTTCGGCGCGTTGCCGGTCGGCTTCCAGACCTGGATGGTGCGCGTGGCGCCGCCGGACCTCGCGGAATCCGCCGGCGGCATCTTGGTCGCGGCGTTTCAAGTCGCGATCACCGGCGGGGCCGTGTTCGGCGGTTTGCTGGTCGATGGCTTCGGCACGCCGGGCGTCGTCGCTTATATGACGATCGCGACGTCGCTGGGCGCACTCGGCGTCATCCTCGCCGGGCGCCGCAGCCCCGAACGCATCGAAGCGACGGCGGAAGCGGCGGCGGTCGTTTAAACGACCGCCGTCAACGCCTGCTCGAGATCGTCCCAGATATCTTCGACGTTCTCGAGCCCGACGGAGAGGCGGATGAGCCCGTCGGAAATGCCGTGCTTGGCGCGCACTTCGGGCTCATAGGCCGCATGCGTCATGCTGGCGGGGTGCTGGATCAGCGTTTCCGCATCCCCCAAGCTGACCGCGCGGCGGATGATGTCGAGCTTGTCCATCACGGCGATACCCGCCTTGATGCCGCCTTTGATCTCGAACGCGATCAAGCCGCCGCCCGCCGACATCTGGCGTTTGACGATCGTGGCGCGCGGGTGATCGGAAAGGCCGGGGTAATGCAGCGTCTCGATCGCCGGATGCTTGGCCAAGCGTTCGGCGATCGTCGCGGCGGATTTGGAATGGCGCTCGACGCGGATCTCCAGCGTCTTCAACCCGCGCAGCATCAGGAATGCGGCGAAAGGCGAGATCGTCGCACCGGTGAGGAAGCGCAAGCCGTTCATGCGGATCGTCTTGATCGTCTCCGCCTTGCCTGCAACCACGCCCGCGAGCAGATCGCCATGCCCGCCCAGGAACTTCGTCGCCGAATGGATCACCAGATCGGCGCCGAGATCGATCGGGCGTTGCAGGATCGGTGTCGCGAAGGTGTTGTCGACGACGACCAGCACGTTCTTGGCGCGCGCCAGCGCCACCACGCCCGCGATGTCGACGATGCGCAAATTCGGATTGGCCGGCGTTTCGAAATAGACGAGCTTGGTCTTCGGCCCGATCGCGGCGGCGACTTCATCGAGATTCGTGAAGTCGACGAACTTCGTCTCGATCCCGAAGCGCGTCACACCCTTGTCGAGCAGCGCGTAAGTGTTGCCGTAGACGACCTTGTCCGCGACGATCCCGTCGCCTTGGTTCAGCAGCGACCAAAACGTGCCCGAGATCGCCGCCATGCCCGAGGCGACGACCAGAGCCGCCTCGGCGTTCTCCAGATCGGCGATGCGCTGTTCGAGCAGCGATTGCGTCGGGTTCTTGGTGCGGCCGTAGATGTAACCTTCGCGCTCGCCGCGGAACAACGCCGCCCCTTGTTCGACCGATTCGAACGCGTAGGTCGACGTCAAATAGATCGGCGGGGTCAGCGCGCCTTGCGCGGTGGCGGGGTCGTAGCCCAGATGGATCGCGCGCGTGGCTTGGCCCGCGCGTTTGTTGCGGCCGCTTTTCATCGATTTCTCCCGCCGGGCGATCCCGGTTTTGATTTCCCATCGAAATTCGAGGAAAGGGCGGCTTCGCGCAAGCTTTTCGGCCGTCCAAATTTCTCACGTCGGGTTCAAATTCGATTGTTTCGGCGAAGGGGCGCGGGCGGTTATGATCGTGGGCTTGCATCGGCCACCCCCCGAACCCATTTCCGGCGGATGCGATCAGGAGCGGATTTCGAGATGAGCGGTTTTGCACTCACGCGCCGGCGGGCGCTGAAAACCGGCGGCGCGGTGGCGGCGCTGATCGCGGCGGGCTTTCTGCCGCGCGACGCCTTCGCCGCGTGGAACCAGACGGCATTCGAAGCCAAAGGCGTGGCCGAATCCTTGCGCGCCTTGGGCTTGGCCCAGCCGGCGGCGTCGGATCTGGTGCAGCTCGTGATGTCCGACGTGGCGGAGAACGGCGCGGTCGTGCCGGTGCAGATCCTTAGCCGCGCGCCGAACACCACGAAGATCGGCCTGATGGTCGAGCGCAATCCCAACACGCTGTCGGCGGTGTTCGATATCGGGGCGGGCATGCTGCCGGAAATCGCCACGCGCGTGCGCTTGCAGGAATCGTCGAACGTCGTCGCCTTCGTCGTCGCCGACGGCAAGGTGCTGACGGCAACGCGGCTCGTCAGCGTGACGCTCGGCGGCTGCGCCGTCAGTTCGTGAGCGGAGGGAGACGCCAATGACCAGCCCCACCCGTATCCGCGCCACGATCCGCGACGGTATCGTCGATGTGCGCGTGCTGATGACGCACGAAATGGAAACCGGCCAGCGTCCGGGCGACGACGGCAAGATGGTGCCCGCCTGGTTCATTCGCGAAGTCGCCGTCACGCATAACGGCAATACGGTGATGAGCGCCCAATGGGGCCCGGCGATTTCCAAGAATCCCTATTTGCAGTTCCGCTTTCGGGGCGGGGCCGCCGGCGACAAGATCGACGTGAAATGGACCGATAATCGCGGCGAATCGCGCAGCGATACCGCGGCGATCGCTTAGCGCTAAAATCCGCGCAGGATCATATTGGCGCCGCCGACGAAAATGACGGCGAGCACGAACATGCGCAACGCCGCTTGCGGCAGCATCCCGCGTATGCGCGCACCTGCGACCATACCGATCAGCAGCGGCAGGCACGCGGCGAGCGACAGCAGCAGCGTGTCGCCCGCCGGGCTTTGCACGCCCAGCACCGCGACGAACAAGCTGCCCGACCCGACGGTGTAGAGAATCGACACCGCCTTGACGAAATCGCCCGGCGATAGGCGCAAGCCGGTCAGATAAAGCGCGACGGCGGGCCCGAACAATGTGGTCAAGCCGCCGAGCACGCCGCCCAGCGCGCCGGCCGCGAAGCCGGCGATCTTTTCCAGCGACGCGGGAATTTTGAAACCGGGCGCCAGGGCGGTGGCGGCGGCGCCGGCGCACACGGCCGCACCCGCCACGACCAGCAGCACCGCGTCGGGCAGTTTGCCGGCCAGCATCACGCCGATGACGATGCCGCCCGCCAAGCCGATGGTCGTGGGCGTCAAACGACCGATCACGGCCAATGTGTCGCGCCCGCGAAAACCCTGGAACACGTTCGACAGGAACAGCGGCAGCGCCATCAGCTGCACCGCGAGCTTCACATCGACGAAGATCGTCAGCACCGGGATCACCACTAACGGCGTACCGATTCCGATGATCCCCTTGACGAGTCCGCCCGCGAGCAACGCCGCCGCCGCCGCGGCAAGGAATACGAGGTCGAGTTCGGGCAAAGGGGACGCCTGTGAATTCGAGAAGTTGTCTCGGGACAATTCGGGTGCCGCCGGCGCGAAGAGGCCGTTTGCGGCGGGTTTTCCTCGCATTCGCGTGCCGCGCGCGTCAAGCGCCCGGTTCGCGCGCGGCGATGAAAGGTATGATTCGCCGTACATACATACGAAGGCGCGGACGGAAGCGGGTTACCGCCGGGACGGAATCGTCCGCGAGCCGGGCGCTAATGTCTTCATGAGCGCCACAACTGTATGACGCTTCGCGGAGCGTCCGCTCCGCCATCGTCCGACCCTTCCCATAGCGACGGAGACATCATGCCCGTTTCGCGTTCCACTAAGCGCCGACAACCGCCGATCACCGCCAATCGTCCGCGCACCTTCCGCGTCGATTCCGATCGCCGTACTTCCGTGCGTCTCGAACCCTCTTTCTGGCGCGCGTTGCAGGACGCGGCCAAGCTCGAAGGCCAATCGCCCGCCGAATGGGCGCAAGTGCGCGGCGTGTTCGATCGTCCGCGCGCGCGGTCGTCGGCCCTGCGCGTCGCCTTGCTCGAATATTTCGTCGGTCGCGCGGTGCGCGGCCGGGGCCGTCGCGGTACCGCGCTGGCGTTGCTCGCCGCGGCTGAATAGTCCGGCGAATCCCTGCTAAGCTGCCCGGGATCGAAGGATCCCGGGCGCTTTTCCCGCCGCGATGAACGCGGCGTGCGGCGTCGATTTTTGAAGGCCGCATCGCCATGCCGCGTTTCTCCGCCAATCTCGACTGGCTCTACACCGATCTTCCACTGATCGATCGCATCGCCGCCGCTGCGCAAGACGGCTTCGCGGGCATCGAACTTCTGCGCCCTTACGTGCAACCGGCGGCGAAACTCGCGGCCGCCGTCCAAGCGGCGAAGCTGCATGTGGCGCTGGTCAATGGCCCGGCGGGCGATTGGGATGGCGGCGAGCGCGGCTTGGCCGCGTTGCCGGGGCGCGAGGCCGAATTCGCCGCGACGCTGCCCGTCGCCTTCGAATACGCGCAAGCGTTGAAATCGCCGCTCGTCCATATCATGTCGGGCTATGCGCCGGCGGGTGTCGATATCCAACGCTGCCACGCGACCTATGTCGCCAATCTCAAACTCGCGGCCAAGCAAGCGGCGGCGGCGGGTTTGCGCTTGGCGATCGAGCCGATCAACCCGATCGACATGCCGGGCTATTTCTTGAATCGCCAGGATCAGGCGCACGCGATCGTCGCGGAAGTGGGTGCCGCCAATCTCGGCGTGCAGATGGATTTCTACCACTGCCAGATGGTCGAAGGCGGGCTCGCGCGCCGCTTCGAAGCAGGCAAGGCCAATATCGTCCATATCCAGATCGCCGGCGTGCCGGGGCGCAACGAGCCCGATACGGGCGAGATCGCGTATCCGTTCCTGTTCGATCTGATCGACCGCAGCGGCTATGCGGGCTGGATCGGCTGCGAATACAAGCCGCGCACGGCCACGCGCGAAGGGCTCGGCTGGATCAAGCCGTATCTGACCGCGCGCGCTTGACCAAGCGCACGAGTTCGACGCGTGCCGTTTCGGCGTCGGTCACGCGCTTGTCGAACTTGACTCGCGCGGCGGTGCCGGTTTCGGGACGGCGGATATCCGCCCCTTCCGGATCGATTCCGGTCATCACCCAGCCATCGCCGCTTTCGCCCGCGAGTGTGGCGTAAAGCTGCACGGCGTCGGCGTGATCCGCGTTCATATGCGCGACGATGTCGGGCTCCGCGTCGATCAGCGCTTGTGACGCCTCGATCGCGAAATCCGCGAACCATTGGATTTTGCCGAAGCCCGCGACTTGATGCGCGCGGCCCGGCGCCACGCGCCAAAACGAAAAATCCTTGAAGCTTGCGTACATTTCCGCCGCCGGAAACCGCGCGAGGTAACGGCGCGAATGGCGTTCCTCGGTCGTCGGCGCGGCGACACCCATCAGGCTGACACGCGGGCCGGTCAACGGTTCCGCGCGGCCTTGCGTGCCGTCGAACAGCAGCGACACGCGCCCGTCTTTCAGCAGGTTTTTGGTGTGGTCGGCGAGGCCCGAAATCAGCAGCAGCGGGGCGCCGTCGTGATCGAACGCGATCTGCACCAAGCTCGCATAGGGGGCACCCGCTTCGGCGGTGTCGGGCCGGGCGAGCGTGGCGAGGACCGCTTTATCGCGGCTGCGGACCAGATGTCGCGCCGCAGCAAGGAAATCTTCGGTCGTTTGGGGCGTGTTTTCGGTCATTTGCCGGTGATTTTGCCGCGTCTTACGCGCCCGGAAAAGAGCAAGCGGAAGTCAATTTTCCGCCATGTTCGCGGCGCAACGTCCCATCGAGCTTGACCATTGGCAGCGGAAGGCCCGAAAACATGTCCCTCTCGATCTTCGAAACCGCCAACCTCCCGACCGAATTGCCGATGAACGCCGCCACGGGCCAACGCACCATCGTTCTGGTCGACGACGACCGCAACATCCTGACCTCCGTCACGGTGCTGTTGGAGGCCGAGGGCTTCAAAGTCCGCGCCTTCTCCGACGGCGTCGAAGCGCTGAAATCGCTGGGGGCCGATCCCGCCGATCTCGCCGTGCTGGACATCAAGATGCCGCGCATGGACGGGATGACGCTGCTCGAGCGCATCCGCGAGAAATCCGCGATGCCCGTCATCTTCCTGACGTCGAAGGACGACGAGGTCGATCAGGTGATGGGTCTGCGCATGGGGGCCGACGACTACATCACCAAGCCGTTCTCGCAACGTCTGCTTGTCGAACGCATCCGCGCGCTGCTGCGCCGGCGCGATCTGATCCAGGGCGTGACCGGCCCCGCCTCGGGTGCGGCGGCCGAACCGCCGATGCTGCGCGGCGACCTGACGCTCGACGTCGAGCGCCATGCCTGCGAATGGAAGGGCACGCCGGTCACGCTGACCGTGACGGAATTCATGCTGCTGAAGGCGCTGGCCCAGCGCCCCGGCATGGTCAAAAGCCGCGACCAGTTGATGGATCTCGCCTATGGCGAGTCGATCTACGTGGACGATCGCACGATCGACAGCCATGTGAAGCGCCTGCGCAAGAAGTTCAAATCGGTCGATCCGGAATTCTCGCAGATCGAGACGCTGTACGGTCTCGGCTATCGCTACAAAGAGAAGTAAACCCCCGCTAGTATCGCGTCGACATGGCCGCTCGTCCCGGGCCGCGCCGGCGCTTCTCGCCGCTGACGCGGCGGATCCTTTTTCTGAACATGGTCCCGCTGCTGCTGCTGGCGGCGAGCGTGCTTTATCTCGACGATTTCCGCCGCGGCCTGATCGCGGCGGAAATGGAATCGCTGACCACGCAAGGCCGGATCATCGCGGCGGCGTTGGGCGAAGCGGCGGTGTCGATCGCGGAATCGGACGACGAGGAAGCCGACGATCGCTTGGCGCCCGACGCGTCGCGCCAGGTGCTGCGCCGTCTGGTGGAACCCGCCCGCCTGCGCGCGCGGCTTTACGATTACGACGGCACGTTGCTGGCCGATACGCGCTCGCTCGGCTCGGGCTCGTTCTCGGTCGATATCGACATTCTGCTGCCGCCCGGCACGCCGCCCAACGTTCTTCAGCTCGCGCTCGACGCCGCGATCGATCTATTGACCGGCGGCATCGGCCCGGCGGAGCTGGACCTGCCGCTGTATCGCGAGCGCGCCCAGACCAGTGCGCGCGATTACGAGGAAGCCGTGGCGGCGCTGGGCGGTGAGACGGGCTCCGCCATACGGCGCGACGGCGGCGGGCATTTGTCGATTTCGGTCGCCGTGCCCGTGCAGCGCTTCCGCCAGGTGCTGGGTGCCTTGCAGCTCACCAGCGACGGGCTCAACGTCGAGAACAGTCTGCGCGCCGTGCGCCGCGACATTCTGCACCTGACCGCCGGCGTGCTGGCGATCACGGTGCTGATCTCGCTTTATCTCGCGGGCACGATCGCGCGCCCGATCCGCCGCCTCGCGCGCGCGGCCGAACGCGTGCGCTTGGGCGGGCGCACATCGATCGGCGGCCAGGGGATCGGCGGCACGCTGGGGGCGGGGCTGGCGCTCGCCACCGCCATTCCCGATCTTTCCAAACGCGGCGACGAGATCGGCGATTTGTCGGCCAGCCTGCGCGCGATGACCGAAGCGCTCGCGCGCCGTCTCGATTCGATCGACCGTTTCGCGGCCGACGTGGCGCACGAGCTCAAGAACCCGCTGACCTCGCTCAAATCGGCCGTCGAAACGGCGGCGCGCGTGCCCGATCCGGCGGTGCGCGAAAAGCTGATGGCGATCGTGCTCGACGACGTGCAGCGCCTCGATCGCCTGATCACCGATATTTCGGGCGCGTCGCGCCTCGACGCGGAATTGTCGCGCGCCGACGCCGAAACGCTCGATGTCGCCGCGTTGCTCGAAGGTCTGTGCGACGCGCTCGCCGCCGTCGCCAAGGAAGGCCAGGCCAAGCCCGTCTACGAAGGGCCGGCGGGCGGCGGGTTGTTCGTGTCGGGCGTGGCCGATCGTTTGACGCAGGTTTTCCGCAACGTCATCGGCAACGCGCAATCCTTCTCGCCGCCGGGGGCCGATATCCGCGTGAGCGTATCGCGCGATCGCGCCTGGATCGTCGTGCGCATCGACGACGAAGGCCCCGGCATTCCCGAGGACAAGCTGGAAGCGATCTTCGATCGCTTCTATTCGGAGCGTCCGGCGAACGAGAAATTCGGCACCCATTCGGGGCTCGGCCTGTCGATTTCGCGCCAGATCGTCGAAGCGCATGGCGGCACGATCGCGGCGTCGAACCGCCTCGACAAGCAGGGTGCACGCTTCACGATCAGATTGCCGGTCGCCTAAGCGACGGCGGGCAAAGGCCGTTCCTGCGAGAGGGGCAGGGCCAGTTCCGCGCACACGCCCGTGGGCGTGTTCGAAAGCGTCAGCGTGCCGCCCATCAGGCGCGCAAGCTCGACCGAGATCGCCAGGCCGAGACCGGCCCCGCCGCCCGCGATTTCCGATCTACCGCCGCCGATAAACGGCGTGCCGATGGCGCGCAGAATCGCCTCGTCGACCGGCTTGCCGTCGTTGAGCACGGCGATCTGGGCTTGGCCGTTTTGGCCCCCGCTCAAATCGATCGTGATCAGGCCGCCGTGCTTGCCGTGGCGTGCGGCGTTGGCGACCAGATTGACCAGAATTTGCCGGATCGCGACCGGATCGCCGATCGCGGGGATCGATGCGCCGGTCATCTCGACCGTCGCTTCGGCCTTGGCGATATCCTTGGCGGCCAGGCGCACGGCGTCGCGCCGCAGAAGATCGAGATCGACCGATGTCGCTTCGAGGGCGCGCGCCGCACCGCCCAGGCGCGAAACCTCCAGCACGCGTTCGACCAGCGCCAGCAAATGCCGTCCGCTGTCGATAATGTCGCGCGCGTAGCTCGCATAGATATCGGGGATCGGTCCCATCACTTTGTGGGTCATCAGCTCGGCGAAGCCGATGATGGCGTTGAGCGGCGTGCGCAATTCGTGGCTCATGCGGCCTAGGAAGGCGCCCTTGGCGCGGTCGGCGCTTTCCGCGCGGTTCAACGCGTCGCGCAATTGCGCCATCGCCGCGCGCCGGTCCTCCGCGGCTTGCGTTTCCAGCGCATCGCGTTCGGCCGCCATCTTGCGCACGCGATACGCGTTGTCGCGGAACACTTCGACCGCTTGCGCCATCTGCCCGATTTCGTCGCGCCGATGCCGGGCCGGAATCGTCACGTCGATTTCGTCGCCGGCCAAGCGGCGCATCGCCGTCGTCATCTCGGCCAAGGGGCGCGTGATGTTGCGCGCGACCAGGAAGGCCACCAGCAACCCCGCCAGCAAGGCCGCGAACGAGATAAGGGCGATCGTCGTCGCCGTGCCGGTGACGGTGGCGCCGGCCGCGTCGCTGGTGGCTTGCGACGCGTCGACTTCGTTCAGGAAAAGCTGATCCAGATTCTGACCGATCGTATCGGCCAGATCCTGTTCGCCCACGCGCAGCAGCGCTTCGATGCGCAGCGCCACGTCGCCCGCCTCGATCAGCAGGCGCGGCAAAGGCGCGATCGGAATATGCGCCGTCGCGAGCGCTTCGGCGGCGGCGTCGTCGTCGGCGAGTTCCTGCGCGCGGGCGAAATTCTCGTTCAACGCTTCGAGCGCCTCGATCGCGTGCAGCATATAGGCTTGCGTGGGATCGGCCAGAAAGCGCGCGATGCGCACCCGGGCGATGCCCAGATTGTCTTGCGCGCGGCCCAATTCGCGCACCAGTACCGGCGCGCCGGCCGTGACGGCCGCCTCGAACGCGGCGGTCAGGGTCTGGCGCGCGGTCAGCGCCGTCGGCTCCAGCCGGCCGTTCACGGCGACTTCGTAGTCGTGGCGCAATTCGACGAGCTTATGCGCGGCTTCGCGGTAGCGCGCGAATTCGGGCAGCAATCGCGCGAGCGCCGCCTTGGCGCCTTGGGTGGTTTCGTTCGCTTCCAGCTTTTCCAGATCGACGCTCAGCATCGTCGCGCGTTCGATGATGCGCTCGCGCAGGCTGGTGCCGCCGCGCGCGGCGTGGGACTGAACCAGGCGGCGCAGTTCCTGGAAATCGGCGTTCAATTGGGCGGTGCGGATGACGCTGCGGTTGGCGGCGTCGACCTGGCCGAACAAGCCGCGCGCGTCGTAAAGCCCGACATATCCGACCCAGCCCGCGATCGCGAGCACGCACAAGATCAGCGCGTAGCTCGCCGCAATGCGAAAGCCGATGCCGAAGGTCGCGCGTGCGCGCATTCCCACTCCTAAAGATTTTCTCGCCGTCGCGGTCGCCAAGACGGCTCGATTTGGCCGCAATATCGTGGCGGAGGGATTAAACAAAACTGAACGGCGACAATGTGCCCGGACCGGATAGCGGCGTGGGCGCGCGCGACCGGCGGGACGAATCCGTCCTCTACCCGGGTCAGCAATCGAGTTTCTGATTAACCATGGTTAACGCGGATCGAAGCTAAGCTCCGATTTCGGATGCTTAATATATTGTAATAAATGATATTTCAGTTCTTTTCAGTCCGATTTTGCCCATCGTTCGGACATGCCCATTTGCTGTGCATAAGCACCGAGTCGGATTGACAAGCCCCTACAAAGCCTCCACCCTTTTTGCGGTGCCAACGGCCTCGACCCTTCAACTGCACGCGAGCTGTGTCCAAGTCGCCGGGATCGGCGTTTTATTGTGCGGTGCATCGGGCAGCGGGAAATCCGACCTGGCTTTAAGGATGATCCAAACAGAAGCGCGTTTGATAGCGGATGACCGCGTCGATCTGACGCGCGAGGACGGCGATCTGGTGGCGCGATGCCCCCGGTCGATCCAGGGGCTTTTGGAAGTACGGGGTGTGGGTATCGTGCGCGTCGAAACCGAAGCATCGGCCAAAATCGGCCTCGCGATCGATCTGGTCGGGCGCGACAAGGTCGAACGCCTGCCTTCCGCCCGCACGCGCGACTATCTGGGCGTGGCCGTGCCGCTGCTCGCCCTCGACCCGTTTGAGATTTCGGCTGCCGCCAAGGTCGCGGTCGCGGCGAAGCAAGCCGCCGCCGGCACGTTGTTCGCCGTCTGAGCATCCATCCCATGGCCGTCGCCCTTTCCGCCTCCAACGACACCGACCGTGCCCCGGCGCAGCGCCGCGTGGTGCTGGTGACGGGGTTATCGGGAGCGGGGCGCTCCACCGCTTTGCGCGCGCTGGAGGATCAGGGCTACGAGGCGGTCGATAATCTGCCGCTGACGCTGCTCGCCAATCTGGTGCTGCCCGACGCGAGCGATCCCAAGGCGCGGCCGCTGGCGATCGGCGTGGATGCGCGCACCCGCGATTTCGACGTGCCCGCCTTCGTCGCGGCCGTCGATCGCTTGGTCGCGGAAAAAAGCCTCGCCGCGCGTTTGCTCTATCTCGATTGCGAGGACGAGACGCTGGCGCGCCGTTTCACCGAAACGCGCCGTCGCCATCCGCTCGCCGCCGACCGGCCGCTGGCCGACGGCATCAAGGCCGAACGCCGCCTGCTCGAACCCTTGCGCGCGCGCGCGGATAAGGTGATCGACACGACGGCGCTATCGGCCCACCAGCTCAAACATCTCGTGCAGGACGGTTTCGCGCTCGACGCGCCGCAAGGTTTGGCGCTGTCGGTCGTCAGCTTCGCCTATCGCAACGGTTTGCCGCGCGAAGCCGACCTCGTCTTCGACGTGCGCTTCCTGTCGAACCCCCATTACCGGCCGGATCTGAAGCCCTTGTCGGGCAAGGATGCGGCGGTCGCGCAATTCGTCGAGCGCGACCCGGGCTTCCCCGCGTTTTTCGACGGACTCTCGGACATGATCCTCGCCCTGCTGCCGCGCTTCGAGGCGGAGGGCAAATCCTATCTCACCGTCGCCGTGGGTTGCACGGGCGGCCGGCATCGTTCGGTCTTCGTGGCCGAACGTCTCGCCGCGCGCCTCGCGCAAGGCGGCCGGCGGGTGACCCTGCTTCACCGCGATCTCGATCGCGGGGCGGGTTGAGTGAAGACAGCGCAAGGACGCTTTCCAGAATGATCGGTCTCGTTCTCGTCACCCATGGTCGCCTCGCGGCGGAATTCATCTCCGCCCTCGAGCATGTCGTCGGCCCGCAAAAGAACGTCCTCGCCGTTTGTATCGGCCCCGAAGACGACATGGAGCAGCGCCGCGCCGAGATCCTCGACGCGGTCGCCAAATGCGACACCGGGGCGGGCGTGGTGGTCCTCACCGACATGTTCGGCGGCACGCCGTCGAACCTCGCCATTTCGATCATGGATCGCGCGCGCGTCGAAGTGATCGCCGGCATGAACCTGCCGATGCTCATCAAGCTCGCCTCCGTGCGCAATACCGAGCCGCTCGCCGCCGCCGTGCAGTGCGCGCGCGAAGCGGGCCGCAAATACATCAACGTCGCTTCGCAGCTGCTGGCGGGCGAGGTCAAAGCCGCCGCCGGCGGGGCGCGATGAGCGATCCGGCCGTTTCGCGCGCCACCGTTTCACGCGATTGCCTGATCGGCAATATGCGCGGGCTTCACGCCCGCGCCGCGGCGAAGTTCGTGAAGCTCGCCGGCGAGTTCGAATCCGATATCCAGGTCACCAAGGGCGCCAACACCGTCTCGGGTCTGTCGATCATGGGCCTGATGATGCTTTCGGCGGGCAAAGGCTGTACCGTGAAGGTCAGCGCCACGGGATCGGACGCGCCCAAAGCGGTCGAAGCGATCGCCGCGTTGATCGCCGCCAAATTCGACGAGGATTGATATGCCCCCCGCTCGCCCGGCGTCGCGTGGATCCAAGCCGCGCAAGACCCGCGGCGAAGGGATGGCCGTGTTCGAGGGGCTTGGCGTCTCGCCCGGCATCGCGATCGGTCCCGCTTACGTCCACGGCGTGGAGGCGTTCGCGATCGCCGAATGCGGCGTCGCACCCGACCAGGTCGAAGGCGAGCTGAAGCGCTTTCGCGCGGGCGTGGACGTCAGTCTCAAGCAGCTCGCTAAGCTCAAGCGCAAGACGGCCGCCTTGCCCCCCGAAGCGGCCGAAGAGCTTGGCCATTTGCTCGACGCGCATGCGCAAATGCTGTCCCAATCGCGCCTCGTGCGCGGCGTGGAAAAGCGCATCGCCGAAAATCTGCTGATGTCCGAAAGTGCCGTGCGCGCCGAAGCCGACGCGATCGCCGAAGCGTTCGAGGCAATGGACGATTCCTATCTCGCCCAGCGCGTGCAGGAAGTGCGCGAAGTCGCCGGGCGCCTGTTGCGCAACCTTACCCAAACGCCGTGGGGCGCATTCAAGAACGTTCCCAATGGCGCGATCGTGGTGGCCGAGGAAATCACCCCCGCCGATACGGCGGTGATGGATCCCGAAACGATCGGCGGCTTCGCCACGATGATCGGCGGGCGCGAAGGCCATACGGCGATCATGGCGCGCGCCTTGGGCTTGCCCGCCGTTTTGGGCGTGCCCGAACTCGTCGGCGCGGTGAAGCCGGGCGACGCCGTCATTCTGGATGGCGAGGCCGGGCGCGTGATCGTGCGCCCCACGCCGGCCACACTCGCCAAGTACGAAAAGAAGCGCCAGGAATTCGAAAAGGCCGAGCGGCGCTTGGCGCGCACCGCGAAACTGCCCGCGATCACCAAGGATTCGGTGCCGTTCACGTTGCTCGCCAATCTCGAACTGCCGCGCGAGGTCGATCTCGCCGTCGCCTCGGGGGCGGCGGGCGTGGGTTTGCTGCGCAGCGAATTCCTGTTCATGAACCGCGACGACGTGCCGGGCGAGGACGAGCAATTCGAACAGCTCGCCCAAATCCTGCGCGGCATGAACGGCAAGCTCGTGACCGTACGCACGCTCGATGTCGGCGGCGAAAAACTCGCCTCGGCGCTGGGCGACCTCTCGCCCGGCCCGAACCCGGCTTTGGGCCTGCGCGCGATCCGCTTGGGGCTGAAGCGGCCCGAATTGCTCGACACGCAACTCGCCGCGATTTTGCGCGCCGCGATGGTCGGGCCGTTGCGCATTCTCGTGCCGATGATCTCCACGCCCGACGAAATGGTCGCGGTGCGCGAAGCGCTCGCCAAGGCCGCGCGGCGATTGGTACGAAAGGGTGTCGCGATCCCCGATCCGTTGCCGCCCTTGGGCGCGATGATCGAAGTGCCGGGGGCGGCGCTGACGGCCGACGCCTTGGCGCGGGTGTGCGATTTCTTCGCGCTCGGCACCAACGATTTGACGATGTACACGCTCGCCATCGATCGCGGCGACGAGCAGGTGGCGCATCTCTACAACCCGCTGCATCCCGCGGTGCTGCGCTTGATCCAGTTCACGGCGGAAGCGGCGTTGCGCAACCGCATTCCGGTGTCGATCTGCGGCGAGATCGCGGGCGATCCGCGCTACACCGCGTTACTCGCGGGGCTCGGTATCCGCGAGTTGTCGATGTCGCCCACCAAAATCGCGCGCGTCAAAAGCCGCGTGCGCGCTCTCGACCTTTCCGCCGCCACGCAACGCGCCCGCGCGGTGATGGACGAATCCGACGCCGCGCGCATCGCCGCGCTGGTCGATGGTTTCAACGATTCCTTCGGAACGGATTAGGCCGAAGCGCCCGGCAGCTTCAGCGTCGTCGCGATGCGCCCCGACAGCTTGTCCGGCACGACGGGCTTGAGCACATAGCCCGCCGCCTTCATCGTCATCGCGCGTTTGACGGTTTCGCTGTCGGCCGATCCGGTGATGAAGATGACCGGCGTGTCCGACAGCGGCGGAATGAATTCCTTGCGCAGCCGTTCGAGGAACTGCAGGCCGCCGACCGGCTTCATGCCGATATCGCACAACACCACGCCGCATTGGGGCATCGCCTTCAGCGTCTGCAGCGCCGCTTCGCCGTCGGCGGCCTCCTTCACCTCGACGAAGCCCATCGCGCGCAACATGCGCACGATCGACCGGCGTACGAAGGCGTCGTCCTCGACGACCAGCACGGCGAAGGCGGAAAACTCGGGTCTGTACATGGCGGATATTCCCGTTTTCTTATAGGGCGGCGACCGCGCGCGCGACGCGGTCGAGCGTGGAGCGCAGCGCGCCGGCGAGCGACGCCGCGGTGACGAAATCGTCCTGTTTGACCGAATCCTCGATCGCCTGCATCAACGCGGCGAGTTCGCGCGCCCCGGCCGTGCGCGCCGCACCCTTGGCCGAATGCGCGGTTTCGCGCGCCGTGCGCGCGTCGCGCGCTTCGACGGCGACGACGATGCGGCGCACGTAATCCTCGGTCGTTTCGATGAACAGCTGCAAATCCTCGCGCAAGCCGTCGTCGATGGCGCCCAGTGTGGCGACAAGATGGGCGAGATCGAGCACCGTATGATCGTCGGCCGGCGGCAGCACGCTGTCGACCATCGCCGCCATTTCCGCTTCCGCCGAATCGCGATCGGGCAGCCAGCGGCGCAGCACGCGCGCGAGCTGAGCGAGAGTGAGGGGCTTGGCGCAGAAATCGTCCATGCCGGCTTCGAAGCTGCGCTCGGCCTCGCCGCGCAACGCGTTGGCGGTCAGCGCCACGATCGGCGTGCGCTTGGCGCCGGTCGAAGTCTCGATCGCGCGGATCGCACGCGTGGCGTCCAGCCCGTCCATCTCGGGCATGTGATGGTCCATCAGCACCAGCGCGTAGCGGCCGGTCTTGGCCATCTCCAGCGCTTCCAGCCCGTTGACCGCGATATCGGCCGCACAGCCGAGCTGTTCGAGCTGCTTGCGCACCACGCGCTGGTTGGTCGGATTATCCTCCGCCACCAGCACCAGATGGCCGCGGCGCAAAGCCGTTTCGCGGGTGCCCGGCGACAGCAGGCGATGGCGTCCGACTTCGATGTCGCTTTGCACGACCAAGGCCGGATCGCACTCATCGAGCTTCACGTCGAAGCGGAAGGTCGAGCCTTCGCCCGGCCGGCTATCGATCTCGATCCGGCTGCCCATCATCTCGACGATGCCGCGGCAGATCGACAGACCTAACCCCGTACCGCCATATTTGCGCGTGGTCGAAGTGTCGGCCTGATGGAAGGCGGAGAATAGCCGCGCTTGCTGTTCCGCCGTCATGCCGATGCCCGTGTCGCGGATCTCGAAACGCCAGGTTCCGGGAACGGGCGCATGCGTGACCGCGACGTCGATCTCGCCCGCCTCGGTGAACTTGACCGCGTTGCCGATCAGGTTGAACAGCACTTGGCGCAAGCGCAGCGCGTCGCCGAACACGGCCTCGGGCAAGCCTTCGTCGACGCGGCTCGCCAAGCGCAGGCCCTTGGCCGAGGCGGCGGGTTCCAGCGCGTTGACCACGGTTTCGATCACGCGGCGCGGGGCGATCGGCACGGATTCGAGTTCCAGCTTGCCCGCTTCGATTTTCGAGAAATCGAGAATGTCGCCGATGATCTGGATCAGACTCTGTGCCGCTTCGTGGGCGATACCCGCAAGCTCGGCCTGATCGGCGGTCAAAGGCTGGCGGCGCAGCAATTCCAGCGTGCCGATCACGCCGTTGAGCGGCGTGCGGATCTCGTGGCTCATCACCGCAAGGAACTCCGACTTCGCGCGCGCGGCTTCTTCCGCCGCTTGCGCGGCGTCGCGCAACGCTTGTTCCAGCTTGCGCCGCTCGCCGATATCGATCGACACGGTCAACACGCCGGTGATCTCGCCCGCATCGTCGCGCACGGCGGTTTTGGTCGTCAGCCACGCGCGATGGCGGCCGTCGGCGTCGATGTTTTCGAAATCGTAGACGATCGTGCCGCGCCGCCCGTCCAGAATCTCGACGTCGAGATCCTCGTTGCGCACGACCTGCGTGGCGCTGGGCGTGAGCGGTACGAGATCGGCGAGGCGCTTGCCGATCGCGGTGCGCCGGTCGAAGCCGAAGACTTCTGCCTGATAGCGGTTGAACATCGTGTAGCGCAGATCGCGGCCTTTGACGTTCACATTGGCCGGCATCGCGTCGATGACCGATTCCAGGAAGTCGCGCGCCTGCTTGGCCGCGCGCTCGCTTTCGCGCGTGCGCGTCACGTCCGTAAAGGTATAAACCACGCCGCCTTCCGGGATCGGGCGCACGCGCACTTCCAGCGCGCTGCCGCCGGCCCCGGCCAGCTCGAACGCTTGCGCTTGGCCGTTGCGCGCGATGGCGATGCGCTCGGCGATCGCCGCCGCGCGCCGTCCCGGATCGGCGATATGCGCTTCGAAATAGGCGCGGATGATGTCTTCGATCGGCGTGCCGCGCCGGGCGGCGGCGGCGGGCAAGCCCAGCATCTGGGCGAAGCGCGAATTGGCGATCTGCAATTCGTAATTCGCGTCGAGCAGCGCCAAGCCTTGATCCATGTTGTCGAGGCTGGCGCGCAACACCGTTTCCGCGCGCTGGATTTCCGACATGGCTTGGCGGAACACTTCCGTCGCGCGCGCCATGCGGCCGATCTCGTTGCCGAAATCGAGATAGGGGATGGCCGTGTCGATGCGCCCCGCCGACACGTCCTCCAGTGCCCGCGCGATGTCGCGCACCGGGCCGGTGGTCAGCCGCGCCACCGCCAGCGCCGACAACAGGCCCAGCACCGCGCCGATGACGATCAGCGCCAAGCCTTGCCCGCCCATATCGGTCACGCGCCGTTCGACCAGCGTGACGAGACCGGCTTCGGCGTTGGCGGCAAGGGCGCGCAAGCGCTCCGTCAATTGCTCGATCTCGCGGCCTTCCGCGTCGATGCCGCGTGCGACGAGTCCTTCGGCGCTTTCGGCCGCGAGGCGCACGGCGCGGGCTCCGCGCGCGACCTCGGCGATTTCCGACGCGAGATCGGCATCGACCGCGTTGCGGCCCCATTCCAATGCCGCCAGCGCCACGTCGAGCCGCGCGGAAAGATCGGCGCGCCCGCGTTCGGCCTGATAGGCGAGGGAGAGGGTGCGCGTTTCGATCAGCGCGTCGCGCAACCCGTTGGCGCGCGCCGCCCCGGCCGCATCGCGCTGGGCCGACCGCGTCGCCGCGATGTCGCGTAAGTTCAATTCCGCCTGTTCGGCGATCAGCGCCAAACGTTCATAGGCGATGTTTCGGTCGGCTTGCAGCCCGGCCGCCTGCTCGAACACGTTGCCGAATCGCGCGAGGCCCTCGCGCGTGGCTTCCAGCACCGCGGCGCGCTCGCCCGCCCGTTCGCCGCGTTTGGCGTCGGCGACCAGCTCGGCCATGTCGGCGAGTTTGACGCGCGCGATCGCGGCATGGCTGGGGTCGCCCGAACTCAGAAATTCGCGCACCGACAAGCGAAGCTGGCCCAGCGATCGGTCGATCGTGTTCGCCGTATCGGCGACTTCCTTCAACGTGCGCAGGCGCGCGAATTCCGCGCCGATCTCGCGCGTCTGGACGATGCCCGTGACGATCGACGCGATCAGTACGCCGACCAGCGCGCCGAAGCCCAGCAGCGTCATCGCCAGGATGGACAACCGCCCGCCGCCCGCACCGCCCGCCAGCACGGGCGCGTCGCGCACCGACAGGCGCACCATCTTTTCCGCCGGGATCTGCTCGGCCGCGCGGTCGCGGTCGCGCTCCTCGTCGGATTTGCTGCGCGCAGGCGCGCCGCGCAGCGTGAAATATCCCTCCTGGCCGTCGTTCATGCGCCCGATCGTTCCCCCCGCGGCTTTTATCCGGATGCCGTTTCGTTCAGGTTCAAGATCTGCGCCAGCCGCGCCGAAAGCTTCTCGGCCGCGACCGGCTTCAGCACGTAACCGGCCGGGCGCAGCTGCTTGGCTTTACCGACGGTCTCGACGTCGCCATGGCCGGTGACGAACACGACCGGCACGTCGCGCGCGGGCGGCTGCAATTCGGTGCGCACGCGCTCCAGGAATTTTAGCCCGCCGACCGGCGCCATCGAAATGTCCGACAGCACCACGTCGCAATGCGCCATGGATTTTAGCGCCGTAATCCCGGCCTCGCCGTCGGCGGCCTCGTGGATCTGGTAGAAGCCGATATTGCGCAGCATCTGGATCAGGTTGCGGCGCATGACCGGATCGTCCTCGACGACCAGGATCGGATAGGCGGCGAATTCGACGCGGTAAGGCGGCTTCTGGCTCATCGGCGGACCGGTCATGTGGGGCGCGGGAATCGGGATATGGCGGGGACTTGACGCCGCAGCATAAGCGCACGGCACCCGGCTCCGCCATAGCCGGAATTGTTTCGTTGTTTTAAGGGCTTGGCGCAGCGCCCTTTTCGTATTGAGGGGGGCGGGGGCGGCGGTTATAAGCCTCGCCTTGGAATTCCCCGCCGGGTCCGCGCGTTGAACGCGCTCGATCCCGCCTTTTCACCGGAGAAACGCCGCACATGGCCGATTATATCGTCAAGGACATCTCGCTCGCCGAATGGGGCCGCAAGGAACTGTCGATTGCGGAATCCGAAATGCCGGGCCTGATGGCCATCCGCGCCGAATACGGCAAGGCGCAGCCCTTGAAGGGTGCCCGCATCGCCGGCTCGCTGCACATGACGATTCAGACCGGCGTGCTGATCGAAACGCTGAAGGCGCTGGGTGCCGACGTGCGCTGGGCCTCGTGCAACATCTTCTCGACCCAGGATCACGCCGCGGCGGCGATCGCCGTCGCCGGCACGCCGGTTTTCGCCATCAAGGGCGAAACGCTGGTCGAATATTGGGATTACACCCACAAGATCTTCGAGTGGGCCGATGGCGGCGTGCCGAACATGATCCTGGACGACGGCAGCGACGCCACGCTGCTGATCCATCTCGGCATCAAGGCGGAGAAGGACCTCAAGGTCGTCTCCAACCCGACGAACGAGGAAGAGGAAGTCCTCTACGCCGCGATCAAGAAGCGCGTGAAGGAACAGCCGGGCTGGTATTCGAAGGTCGGCGCCTCGGTGCGCGGCGTGACCGAGGAAACGACGACCGGCGTGCATCGCCTCTATCAGATGGAAAAGGACGGCTCGCTGCTGTTCCCGGCCATCAACGTCAACGACTCGGTCACCAAGTCGAAGTTCGACAACCTGTATGGCTGCCGTGAATCGCTGGTCGATGCGATCCGCCGCGCGACCGACGTGATGATGTCGGGCAAGGTCGCCGTCGTCGCCGGCTTCGGCGACGTGGGCAAGGGCTCGGCCGCGTCGCTGCGCCAGTCGGGTGCCCGCGTGCTCGTCACCGAAATCGATCCGATCTGCGCGTTGCAGGCGGCGATGGAAGGCTACGAGGTCGTGACGATGGAAGACGCCGCCCCGCGCGGCGACATCTTCGTGACGGCGACGGGCAATATCGACGTCATCACGGTGGACCACATGCGCGCGATGAAGGATCGCGCGATCGTGTGCAACATCGGCCACTTCGACAGCGAGATCCAGGTCGCGGGTCTGCGGAATTTCAAGTGGAACAACATCAAGCCGCAGGTCGACGAGATCGAGCTGTCGTCGGGCAAGCGCATCCTGCTGCTCGCCGAAGGCCGCCTCGTGAACCTGGGCTGCGCCACGGGCCATCCCAGCTTCGTGATGTCGTCGTCGTTCTCGAACCAGACGCTCGCCCAGATCGAGCTGTGGACCAAGCGCGACGCCGGTATCTACAAGAACAAGGTCTACACGCTGCCCAAGACCCTCGACGAAAAGGTCGCGGCCCTGCACTTGGAAAAGATCGGCGTGAAGCTCTCGAAGCTTACCCCGGCCCAGGCCAAGTACATCAACGTGACCCAGCAGGGTCCGTTCAAGGCCGACCACTACCGCTACTAAGTCTTCCGCTTCGGCGTAAGACCGAACGGCCGGCGGGGCGACCCGCCGGCCGTTTTCGTTTGGCGCGACGCGGGGGGCCTCCCTACACTCCCGGCCCATGGAGTTCGCCCTTGCCGCCTTGGCGTTGGCACTGGCCGCCGCCCTTTATTGGGCGTGGCGCGAACGCGGCCGTGCCGCGGCCGCCGAGGCGCGCGCGGCCCAGGCCGAAAGCGAAAAGCGCGAGATTTCGGTGCGCGCCAATCTCCAGCGCGTCGAACGCGAAGCGGCGGAAGACGCGCTGCGCCGCCTCGAATCCGCGCTCGACGCGTTGCCCGTCCCCATGTGGCGGCGCGATCCCGAACAGCGCGTCGTGTGGTGCAACATCGCCTATGCCGATGCGGGCGGGGCGGAGCGCAACGATTTCATCGACGGCATCGCCAAGCTGGGCGGCGACGCGATCGCGCGCAAGCTGTCGGCCCTCGCGCGCTTGGCGCTGGCCGCGCGCACGTCGCAAAGCGATTCGGGCCATTTGATCGTCGCGGGCGCGCGCCGGCTTTATGATTTCGTCGAGGCGCCCTTGCCCGATGGCGGCACGATCGGCATGGCGGTCGACCAGACTGAGCGCGAGGAAGGCGGGATCGAGCTTGCCCGCCATATCGGCGCGCAAGGCACGGTCTTGGAAACCATGCCGGTCGCGATCGCGATTTTCGGCGCGGACAAGCGGCTCAAATACGCGAACTCGGCCTATGCGCGGCTTTGGCGCGTCGACGAGGATTGGCTGGCGACCGAGCCCGAATACGGCGAAGTGCTGGAAAGTTTGCGCGAGCGCCGCCGCCTGCCGGAATTCGCCGATTTCCGCATGTTCAAGCGCCAGCGCGTGGCGCTGTTCGATTCGATCTTCGAGCCGATCGACGAATTGATGTATCTGCCCGACGGCACGACGCTGCGCGAGCGCTGCCTGGCGCATCCGCTCGGCGGCTTGCTGTTCGCGTTCGAAGACGTGACCGACCGGCTCACGCTCGAACGCTCCTACAACACCCTCATCGCCGTGCAGCGCGCCACGCTCGACAACCTTCAGGAAGGGGTCGCGGTGTTCGGGTCGGACGGCAAGATGAAGCTGCACAACCCGGCCTTTGCGCGCATTTGGGATATGCCCGAAGCCGCGTTGATCGCCGAGCCGCATATCGGCGAAGTAATCGATCTGATGCGGCCCTTCTACCCGGCCGACGAGGATTGGGAGGAGACGAAATCGCGCCTTGCCGACGATATCGGCGCGCGCGAACCGGTGCGCGCAAGGCTGGAACGCGCCGACGGGCGCATTCTCGATTACGCGCTGGTGCCGTTGCCCGACGGCGCCACGCAGCTTTCCTATCTCGACGTCACCGACACGATCCGCGTCGAGCGCGCCTTGCGCGAACGCGCCGAGGCGCTGGAAGCCGCCGACCGGCTCAAATCCGAATTCATCTCGACCGTGTCCTACGAGCTGCGCACGCCGCTCAATACCATCATCGGCTTCGCGGAAATGCTGTCGAAGCAGTATTTCGGCACGCTCAACGAACGCCAGGTCGAGTATTGCGACGATATTCTGTCGGCCTCGCAACGCCTGCTCGCGATCATCAACGACATTCTCGATCTCGCCTCGATCGACGCGGGCCGCATGACACTGGATTTGGCGCCCGTGCCTGTGCTCGGCCTGATGGAGGAAACGGCGCAGATCATGGCCGATCTGGCGCGCGAGCGCGATCTGTCGCTGGACGTGCGGATCCCGCGCGCTTTGCCCGATCTGCGCGCCGATCCGCGCCGCTTGAAACAGGCGTTGTGCAACCTCGTGTCCAACGCGATCAAGTTCACGCCGGCGGGCGGCAAGATCACGCTCTCGGCCGAAGGGGCGGGGCAATATGTGGCGCTGGCCGTCGCCGATACCGGCATGGGCATCGCGCCCGAAGATCAGTCGCGCGTGTTCAAGGAATTCGAGCGCGGCACCGCCCCCGATGCGCGGCGCATGGGGGCGGGGCTGGGTCTGTCGCTGGTGAAGCGCATCGTCGAATTGCACGGTGGCACGGTGCATCTCGCCTCGATGCCCGGCGACGGCACGACCGTCATGGCCCGCGTGCCGATTTGGAAGAATTGATCGGCGCGCTTACGCGCCCGGCACACCCGACGTCGTCGAATATTCGAAGTGATAGGTCTCGCCGGGATGGCAGATCGCGCGCGCCGCATGCGCCGCCGCCGCGGCTTCCGCGAAGCCCGACAGGATCAGCTTCAGCTTGCCGGGGTAATGCGCGATATCGCCGATGGCGAAAATGCCGGGTGCCGACGTCGCCGCCGTGCGCTGTTCGACCTTGATATGGGCCTTTTCGATATCGAGGCCCCATTCGGCGATCGGCCCCAGATTCATCGACAGGCCGAAAAAGGCGAGCAGCGCGTCCGCTTCCAGGCGGCGGGCCTTGCCGTCGAGATCCTTGAGGATGACGGCCTCGAGGGCCCCCGGCTCGCCTTCCAGCGAATCGAGCTGATAGGGCACGACCATGTCGATTTTGCCCGCATCGGCCAGCGCCTTGACCTTGGCGACCGAGTCGGGCGCGGCGCGGAACTTGTCGCGGCGATGCACAACCATCACGCGTGCCGCGACATCGGCCAAGCTCAGCGTCCAGTCGAGGGCCGAATCGCCGCCGCCCGCGATGGCGACTCGCTTGCCCCGGAACGCCTCGCGGCTGTTCACCAGGTAATGCACGCCTTTGTTTTCGAACTCGTCGATACGCGGCATCGGCGGTTTGTTGGGGCCGAACGCGCCCACGCCCGCCGCGATCAGCACCGCCTTGGCGACGATCACCGTGCCGGTCGAAGTTTCCAGGCGCCACGCATCGCCCTCGCGGGTCAGCTTTTCCACGCGCTGGCCAAGGTGATAGGTCGGCGAAAAGGGTGCTGCTTGCTCCTGCAATCGGGCGATCAGTTCGGCCGCCTCGATCTTGGGGTAGCCCGGAATGTCGTAAATCGGCTTTTCCGGGTAGAGCGCGGCGCATTGGCCGCCGGCGAAGTCCAGCGCGTCGATGACGTGGGTCTTCAGCTTCAGCATGCCGCATTCGAAAATGGCGAACAGGCCGACGGGGCCGGCGCCGATAATGGCGACATCGGTGGTGTGGATCTGGGACATGGCCGCCATTGATGGCCAAGCCGGGCGCGCTTTTCAACGGATTTTCGGACATAGGATTTCCGGGTAGAAGATTGCTCATGCTGGCCCCCACGCCGATTCGCGAATTGGACCTTCCGGACGCCGCCGCGACCCGGAAATTGGGCGCGTTGCTCGCGAAAGCGGCGCGTCCGCGCGACGCGATCGCCCTGGAAGGCGATTTGGGCATGGGAAAGACCGAATTCGCGCGGGGCTTCATCCATGCCCGCGCGGGCGCCGAGGTCGAAGTGCCGAGCCCGACTTTCACGTTGGTGCAGACCTACGACCTGCCCGGCGGGCCGATTTGGCATTTCGATCTGTATCGTCTCGCGGACCCGGATGAGATCTGGGAACTCGGCTGGGAAGCGGCGCGCGAAGGCGCCATCGCGTTGATCGAATGGCCGCAGCGCCTCGGGCCCTATTTGCCGGCGGATCGCTTGACGGTCGCGCTGTCGCAAGGCGCGGACGAAAATTCGCGCCACGCGATCGTCTCGGGTGGTGCCAATTGGGCCGGACGGCCGGAGCTGGCGCATGGCGGCTGAAACGCCCGTTCCGCGCAAGGCCGCGCGCGCCTTCTTGGACGCGCATGGGTGGGCGGGCATCCAGCCGACGCTGCTCGCCGACGACGCGAGTTTCCGCAAGTATTTCCGCCTGCGCGACGGCGATCGCCAAGCCGTGCTGATGGATGCGCCGCCGCCGCAGGAAGACGTGCGCCCCTTCGTGACGGTCGCGACGCATCTTTATCGCCTGGGCTTGTCGGCGCCGCGCATCGATGCGGCCGAGCCGCATGCCGGGTTCCTGCTGCTGGAGGATCTGGGCGACGACACCTTCACGCGCGCGCTGAAGGCGGGCGCCTCGGAAGCCGATCTTTACGCGCGCGCGGTCGATGCGCTGCTCGCGTTGCACGCGCATCCGGCGCAAACCCATGTCGATTGCCCGGCCTATGACGACGCCACACTCGATCGCGAGGCGTTGTTGCTGACCGATTGGTTCCTGCCCGAATGGGCGGGCAAACCGACCGATGCGGATGTGCGCGCCGCCTATCTCGCCGCGTGGCACGCGGTCTATCCGTTCGCCCGCGCGGGTGGCACAACGCTGGTCTTGCGCGATTATCACGTCGACAATCTCATCAGTCTCGACCGGCCCGGCATTCGCGGCTGCGGCTTGCTGGATTTCCAGGACGCGTTGATCGGCCCCGCCGCCTACGACCTGGCTAGTTTGATCGGCGATGCGCGGCGCGACGTGTCGCCCGCGGTGGTGCGCGCGTCGATCGACGCTTATCTATCGGCGCGGCCGCAAATCGATCGCGGTGCATTCGAAGCGGCGTTGGCGATCTTGTCGGCCCAGCGCAGCGCCAAGATCGCCGGGATTTTCGTGCGGCTGTTCCGGCGCGACGGCAAGCCGCAATATCTGAAACATATCGACCGCGTCTGGCGGCAATTGAACGCCGATCTGGCGCATCCGGCCTTGGCGCCGGTGCGCGCGTGGTTCGACGCGCATGTGCCCGCCGAATGGCGCGCGCGTCCGAAAGCGGAGATCGCGGCATGAGCGCCTTCGACACCGGCATGGTTCTGGCGGCGGGTTTGGGCAAGCGTATGCGCCCGCTGACCGACACCCTGCCCAAACCCATGGTGCCGGTCGCCGGGCGCGCGTTGATCGACCGCGTGATCGACCGCATGGCGGAGGCGGGCGTGCACCGCGTCGTCGCCAATCTCCACCATCATCGCGCCACGCTCGAAGCGCATGTGAAATCGCGCAAGGATGTGGCGATCGTCACGGTGCATGAGCCCGATCTATTGGAAACCGGCGGCGGCGTGTTGAACGCGCTGCCCGTGCTCGGGCCGGGCGCGTTCTTCTGCGCCAATGCCGATGTGCTGTGGTTCGACGGGCCGCGCCCGGCGCTGAAGCGTCTCGCCGATGCGTGGGACGACGGCGCCATGGATGTGCTGCTGTTGATGACCTCCGCCGCCACGGCGCGCGGCTACGAGGGGCGCGGCGATTATTTCGTCGATCCCAACGGCAAGGCGCGCCGCCGCCGCGATCCGGAGATCGCGCCCTTCGTTTACGCGGGCGTGCAGATCCTGCATCCGCGCGCATTGGCGGGTTTCGCCCCCGGCGCCTTCTCGCTCAACAAGGTCTACGACGCGGCGGAAGCCAAAGGCCGCCTCTGGTCGGTCGTGCATGACGGTTTGTGGTTCCATGTCGGCACGCCCGACAGCGTGACCGCGACCGAGCGCGAACTCGGCTGGTCGGCGAAGAAGGTCTAGTCCGACATGCGCGTCAGCACGATCCCGGCTGGCGTGAATTTCCTCGCGGCCTTCGCCAAGGGCATTCTCGCCAAGCTCGGCACCGCGCCGGAAACCTTGTCGCGCGCCACGGTGTTGCTGCCCAATCGGCGCGCGGTGCGCGCTTTGGGCGAGGCGTTCTTGGCCGAAGCGGGCGGCAAGCCGTTGCTGCTACCGCGCATCGCCGCGATCGGCGACGTGGACGAGGACGAGCTGATTTTGACGGGCGAGGGCGCCGAGCTCGACGCCGAGCTCCCGCCCGCGATCGACGGCGTCGCGCGCGAGTTGCTGTTGGCGAAGTTGGTCGCCAAGCAAGGCGGGCAGGCCGCACCTTCGCCCGCCGCCGCGTTGCGTTTGGCGCGCGCTCTCGCCGAACTTCTCGACTCGCTGCAGATCGAAGAAGTGCCGTGGGCGAATTTCGACGGGCTGGTGCCCGACGATTACGCGCGCCATTGGGGCCAGACGCTCGAATTCCTCGCGATCATTCGCGAGCATTGGCCGATTATTCTGGAAGCGCGCGGCCAGATGGACCCGCAGGCGCGGCGCGTGCAACTGATCCGTGCGCTCGCCCAGCGCTGGAAAGCGCATCCGCCGCAAGGCCCGATCTGGGCGGCGGGCTCGACCGGCTCGGTGCCCGCGACCGCGCATCTGTTGAAGGTGATCGCCGGCCTGCCGCAAGGCGAAGTCGTGCTGCCCGGCCTCGATCGCGACTCGGATGCCGCGACATGGGAAGCGATCGGGCAGGAACCGTCGCATCCGCAATACGGCCTGCATCATTTGCTGCGCCGGATGGAAGTCGCGCGCGACGCCGTGACCGTTTGGGACGGCACGGCGCCGGGACCGCGCGCGTCACTGGCCGCCGAAGCCTTGCGGCCTGCCGCGACCACCCAAGCCTGGCGCACCGCGCCCCGGCAAGGCGATGCGGCCTTCGCCGGTTTGATGCGGCTCGAATCCGCCGATCCGGATTCCGAAGCGGGCGCCATCGCCGTGCTGTTGCGCGGCGCCCTGGAAACGCCGGGCCGCACGGCGACCCTCGTCACTGCCGACCGCAATCTCGCGCGTCGCGTGTCGGCCAAATTGCGCCGCTGGGGAATCGAGGCCGACGATTCCGCCGGGCGGCGGCTCGATCTCGCCCCCGCCGCCGTGCTGCTGCGCCTGCTCGCGCGCGCGGCGGCGGACGATCTTGCCCCGGTCGATCTGCTCGCGCTGCTCAAACATCCGCTGGCGTCGCTGGGCCGCGACCGCACCACGCATCTCACCCAAACGCGGCGCTTGGATCGCTTGGGCTTGCGCGGCCCCCGGCCGGCACCCGGCATCGCTGGCTTGCGCAAAGCCGCCCCCGACGACGCGTTGCCGTTGATCGATGCACTCGACGCCGCCTTGGCGCCGCTGGCAACGGCGCCCGAAAATTTGCGCGATCTGCTGGCGGCGCATCTTCGCGCCGCCGAGGATCTCGCGCGCGACGAAACCGGCCGCACGAAATTATGGGACGGGCAGGCGGGCAACGCGCTGGCGAGCTTCGCGGCGCGCCTGATCGATGCCGCGCCGAATTTCGGCGACGTGAAGCGCATGGGCTTCGCCGATCTGCTCGACGAATTGCTCGCGACCGCCAGTTGGCGCCCGCCTTATGGCGGGCATCCGCGAATCAGCATTCGCGGCACGATCGAAGCGCGTCTTGTTTCGGCCGATCTGGTCGTGCTCGGCGGCTTGAACGAAACGACTTGGCCCGGCGAAACGCGCGAAGACCCGTGGCTGTCGCGCCCGATGCGCGCCAAGGTGGGTTTGCCGCCGCTCGAACGTCAGATCGGCTTGGCGGCGCATGATTTCGCGCAAGCTTTCTCCGGCGCGTCGGTCGTGTTGTCGCGCGCGCGCAAAACCGAATCGGGCCCCGCCATCGCGTCGCGCTGGCTCGTCCGGCTCGACGCATTGCTGGGCAAGGATCCGCGCTGGGCTTCGGCGCTCGATCCCGATCAAGCCGCCTGGGCCGCCACACTCGACGGACATGGCCGCGTCGTCGCCCCCATCCGCCCGCCGGCCCCCAAGCCGCCGGTCGCCGCCCGGCCCAAGGGATTGTCGGTCACGCGAATCGAAACGCTGATCCGCGATCCCTATGCGATCTATGCGTCGAAGATCCTGGGCCTCTACGCGCTCGACGAGATCGACGCCGATGCCGATGCGCGCCAGCGCGGCAATCTCTATCACGATGCGCTGGAACGCTTCGCCAAGACCTATCCCGGCGAATTGCCGCCGGATGCGTTGGCGCAATTGATCGCGTTCGGCCGCGACGCGTTCGACAAAATCAACCCGCCGCCGTCGGTACGCGCCTTCTGGTGGCCGCGCTTCGTGCTGATGGCGGAGATGTTCGTCGCCGAAGATGCCGCGCGCCGCGCCATGGGCCTGCGCGTCGCTGCCGTCGAAACCAAAGGCACACTCGATATCGACGGTTTCGCGCTGTCGGCGACGGCCGACCGGATCGATCGTAAAGCCGACGGCACGCTGGTCGTGCTCGACTACAAGACCGGCACGATGCCGACGGGCCCGCAAGTCGCGACCGGGTTGTCGCCGCAATTGCCGCTCGAAGCCTTGATCGCCGAGGCGGGCGGATTCGAAGGTGTGGCCAAAGCGCCGGTCGCGGAACTCACCTATATCGGGCTTGGCGGCTCGGCGAAGGATCGCGGTTTCCAGACCCGCGCGCCCGCCAAAGCCATCGCCGACATGCCCACGTTCCTGGCCGAAACGCGCGCCAATTTGGCGGCGCTGATCAAAGCCTATCGCGATCCCGATGCCGCCTATCGCTCGCGCCCGCGCGTGCAATACGTGAAATTCGCCGGCGATTACGATCATCTCGCGCGTGTCGCCGAATGGGCGATCGAAGGGGGCGACGAATGAGCGCCCCCGATCCGATCGAACAGGGCCTTGCCGCGCAACGCGTCGCGGCCAATCCCGATTTCAGCGTCTGGGTGTCGGCGAATGCGGGCGCGGGCAAAACCCATGTTCTGACCGCGCGCATCGTCAATCTGCTGCTGCGCGGCGTGCGCCCCGCCGCGATTTTGTGCCTGACCTTCACCAAGGCGGCGGCGGCGGAAATGCGCGAACGCCTGTCGAAGCTGCTCGCCGACTGGGCGATTTGCGACGATGCGGAATTGCGCAAGGCACTGGTCGATCGTTTGGGCCGCGCGCCGGACGATCGCGAAATGCGCATGGCGCGCGTGCTGTTCGCCAGCGTGCTGGAAGCGCCCGGCGGTTTGCGCATCCAGACGATCCACGCCTTTTGCGAATCGCTGTTGAAGCGCTTTCCGCTGGAAGCGGGCGTGCCGCCGCATTTCGAAATCGCCGACGATACGGCCGCCGCCGAATTGCTGTCCGACGCGCGCGACGCGCTCACCACCAGCGACGATCCGGTGTTGCGCGACGCTCTCACCATCGTCGCGGGGGCGGCGAACGAGCAGAGCGTCACCGACGCGCTGGATTTTCTGCTGTTGTCGCGCGCCAAGTTGCGCGATCTGGTCGGGATCGGCGTCGAAGCGGAGATCGCGCGGCGCTATGGGGATGCGGGGCTCGATCCGAAGGCCGATCGCGTCTCTGCCATCGCCGAATTCCTCGCCCGGCTCGACGAAGCGGCGATGAAGAGCGCTGCGTCGGCGCTCGACCGGTTCGGCGGCAAAACCGACAAGGATTCCGCCGCCGAGATCGGCGCGTTCCTGGCGGGGCCGCGCCGCGATATCGAGCCGTGGATCGATGTATTCCTCACCGGCGACCGCGAGCCGCGTAAGCGCCTGGCCACCAAGAAAGTCGCCGAGAACGCGCCCGAGGTGCTGGCCGCCCTCGTGGCCGAGCAGGCTCGCGCCGAGGCGTTGCATCGCACGCTGATCGAGATCGAGACGCTGCGCCGCTCGTCGTCCTTGCTGCGCTTGGGGGCGGCGTCGTTCCAAGCCTACGAAGCGCGCAAAACCGCGCGCGCCTTGCTCGATTACGACGATCTGATCGGCAAGACCGTGGCGCTGCTGGAAGACGGCGCGCCCTGGGTCCTCTACAAGCTCGATGGCGGCATCGAGCATGTGCTGGTCGATGAGGCGCAGGACACCGCACCCGAACAATGGCGCGTCGTGCGCGCGCTGACCGGCGAATATTTCGCGGGCGAGGGGGCGGTCGAGCGGCGGCGCACCGTGTTCGTCGTCGGCGACGAGAAGCAATCGATTTTCAGCTTCCAGGGTGCCGATCTCGCGGCTTTCGCGGCGTCGCGCGAGGATTTCGCGTCGCGCGCGGGCACGGCATGGCGCGAGATCGCCCTGCCGCTGTCGTTCCGCTCCGCCCCCGCCGTGCTCGATGTCGTCGATGCGGCCTTCGATAGCGATGCGGCCCGCGCGGGTGTGTCGACCGCCCCGATCCGCCATATCGCGCGCCGCGCGACGGCGGGCGGGCGCGTCGATCTGTGGGCGCCTTTCGTCAAAGCCGATGTCCCCGACGGCAAGCCCTGGGATTTGCCGGTCGATTACGAATCGGCGGCGCATCCGTCGGCGCGGCTTGCGCTGTCGATCGCACGCACGATCAAAAGCTGGATCGGCCGGGAGCCGTTGCCCGCTTTGGGCCGGAATATCGACGCGGGCGATATTCTGATCTTGGTGCGAAGGCGCAATCGCTTTTTCGAAGCGATGGTGACAGCGCTGAAGCGTGAGGGCGTGCCCGTCGCGGGCGCCGATCGCCTGGTGCTCGGCGCGCAGATCGCGGTGATGGATCTGCTGTCGCTCGCGCGCTTCTGTTTGCTGCCGCAGGACGAGCTTTCGCTCGCCGAGATCTTGAAATCGCCGCTGTTCGGCCTCGACGACGACGATCTATTCGCGTTGTGCCGGGGGCGGCGCGCGAAGCTGTGGACGATCTTGCGCGAACGTGCGGGCGAGAATCCGAAATGGGGCCATGCCGCGCAAACCCTGTCGAAGCTGCGCGCCCAGGCCGATTTCGCGGCTCCGTTCGAATTCTTCGCGAGCGTGCTGGGGGCGGGCGGCGGCAAGGCGCAAATGCTCGGCCGCTTGGGGCCGGACGCGGCCGATCCGCTCGACGAATTCCTGGCCGCCTGTCTCGATTTCGAACGCGCCCATCCGCCCTCGCTGCAAGGCTTCCTCGCGTGGTTCGAAGCGGGCGGCACGGATATCAAACGCGACATGGAGCGCGCGCATGGCCAAGTGCGCGTGATGACCGTGCATGGCGCCAAGGGCTTGGAAGCGCCGGTCGTGTTCCTGCCCGATACGTGCCAATTGCCGAACAATGCCAGCCGCCCGCCGATGTGGAGTGCGGATGCGCCCGCGTTTCCGCTGTGGTGGCCGTCGGGTTCCGACGGCAGCGCGATGGTCGACGCGGCGAAGAACGCCGCGCGCACGCGCGAGATCGCCGAATACAAGCGCCTGCTTTACGTCGCCGCGACGCGCGCGCGCGATCGGCTGATCGTTTGCGGCTGGTGCGACAAGGAACCGGCGAAGGAATCCTGGTACGAAGCGCTGAAAGCCGCGATCGAAACGCGGCCCGGCGTGACGCATGGTACCGGCATCGACGGCAATACGGCGATCGTGTCCTACGAAAAACCCGCGACGCTCGAAACGCAGAAGGCCGACGCGATGGCCGAAGCGCGTGCCGCCGGCGATGCACCGGCTTGGCTGCGGCGCGGCGATGCGCCCGAAGAGCCCGTCCCGCCCAAGCCGCTGGTGCCCTCGCGCGAAGGGCAGATGCCCGCCGCCGCCTCGCCGCTTGCGGGTGCCCGGGCCGATGCGATCAAGCGCGGTGCGCTGATCCATCGCTTGCTGCAAACCTTGCCCGATCTGCCGCCTGATCAACGCGACGCGGCGGCGCGGCGTTTCCTCGCGCGGCCCGGTCATTCGCTGGATGAAGCCCAGCAGGACGAGATCGCGCGCGAGACGTTGGCGCTGTTCGATCTGCCGGATTTCGCGCAAGCGCTGTCGGGCGAAGGATTGGCCGAAGCGCCGATCGTCGCGCGTGTGGGCGGCCGCGCTTTGTCGGGCCGTATCGATCGCTTGGTCGTGCGCGACGACGCGATTTTCGTGCTCGACTACAAGACCAATCGCCCGCCGCCCGAACGCATCGAAGACGTGCCGGTGGAATACGTGGCGCAGCTCGCGGCGTATCGCGCGGCGTTGGCGCCGCTCTATCCGGGCCGTCCGATTCGCGCCGGCCTCGTCTGGACTTACGCGCCGCGCGTGCAGGAGATTCCGGCCGAACTTCTCGACGCGCAAGCACCCTAAGCGGCGGAAATCGCTCACCAAAGCCACTATCCGGCAATCGTTGCGGCGGACCTTGACCCTTGGGCCCCGGCTACCTACTTTTGCAACGAGCCCTTTGAACCCGAGGCGTATTCAATGTCCACCACGACCAAAGTCACCGACACGAGCTTCCCGACCGACGTGCTCCAGGCCCCGGGCCCGGTGCTGGTCGATTTCTGGGCCGAGTGGTGCGGCCCCTGCAAGCAGATCGCGCCCGCCCTCGACGATCTCGCCAAGGATATGGCGGGCAAGCTGACGATCGCGAAGATCAATATCGACGAGAATCCGCAGACGCCGTCCAAGTACGGCGTGCGCGGCATTCCGACGCTGATGCTGTTCCAGAACGGCGAAGTGAAGGCGACGAAGATCGGCTCGATGCCGAAAAGCGGCCTTTACAGCTGGGTGCAGTCGGTCATCTGACCGTCCGCCCCTTCGCGGCGCATCCGAAACCCCGATGCGGGATACCGCATCGGGGTTTTCGCTTCTTCAGGCCGCGCGCGCGGCTTTCGCGCCCAAGCGGCGCGACCAGTCGAGATTGATCCGGCTGTCCGGCTTCGCCGCCAGGCGCTCGGCGATCAGTGCTTGCGCCATCGCGGAGTCGCCCGCGCGCAAAGCCGCCTCCGCCGCCGTCCAGGCGAGGACGTCGCGTTGGGCATTGCTGCCGCCGAAGCGGATCGCGTGCGGTCGCACGGCGGTCAGCAGATCGGCGCAGCTTCGCCATTCGCCTTGGCCGAAGGCGAGCAGCGCTTGCGCGACCGGCAAGCCGACCTGCGCTGCCATCGCCGCGTTGTCGCCCGCACCGCCGGCCGCTTTGCGCAAAGTTTCGATCTGCGTTCGCGCCAGATCGAAACGGCCCGCGCCGACGAACGCCATCGTCGCGTGGACGTCGTTGAACGCGTAACCGCCATGGCCGATCCGGCTTTCCCACAGGGTCGCGAGCTTCGACCAGCGTTCGCCGACGTCGCCGCCGCGCGTCCAGATGCGCCACAACAGCGCCGATCCGTCGACCATTTCGAGCGCCGCGTCGCTATCCGCCGGACGCACGCGCGTGTCGTACAGCGCCAGCGCCGCGCCGGTTTCGCCGCGATCGAGATGCAGCAAGGCGAGATGCCACCAATTATGGAAGGCGAACAGATTTTCGGGCGCCCAGCCGCTTTGCGTGGTTTCGAGCCAGGCGATTCCCGCCGCCGTGTCGCCGCGCATCTCGTGGACATGCGCCACCGCGTGGACCGCCCAGGCATCTTGCGGCGCGGCGGCGACGGCCGCTTCGCCCATCGCGCGCGCGGCATCGTATTGCCCGTTCTCCTCCAGGCCGAAGGCGCGCATGCCCAGCACGAAATTGCGGCGCGGCGCCGCGCCGTCGAAGGCGCGCAACGCCCAGCTCGGTCGGTCGCGCAGCATCGCCGCCTGGCCGACATAGAAATCCGCCAGATGGGCCATTTGCAGCGCCGTCGTGTCGCGCGGGTGATCGAACAGGATGCGGCCCCAGCGATCGGCGGCGGCCGCGAAGCGGCCTTCGCGCCACGCGTCCAGTGCGGCGAGATGCGCGCGTTCGCGGTCGTTCATCTCGGGTGCGAGTGCCGCCGCGTCGTCGAACGCTGCCTTGAACATCGCGTCCAACGCCGTATCGCCCGCCGTCGCGATCAGCCCGGCGCGGAACAGCTTGGCCATGGCGAAGCGCGGATGCGCCGCGATCACCGCGTCGATATCGGCCAGTGGGTCGGCGCGATAGGCCAGCAGCTTTTCGGCGGCCGCGTCGCAGGCGGCGACGGCGGCCTTATCGGCGTAGGACAGGGGATTTCCCAGCAAATCTTGCGTCATGTGCGTCTCCCATTCGGATCGGGGACGCGCTTCTAAGGCGCGACACGGCCATGCCGCCAGCCCACCTATGGTGCGGTCGGGCGGCGGGCGGTTCCGGGTGCTTCGCCCCGGCATGGCGCGGCAACCGTACTTACGGTACAGCTACGCCCATGCAGGAAACGGCCACGCCAAAGCGCGGCGGCGCACGCGAACGGATTCTCGAACTCGCCGAAGCGGCGACGCTCGAGAAGGGATTCGGCGCGACCTCGATCGAGGAACTGATCGCCGGCGCCGGTATTTCCAAAAGCGGGTTCTTCCATCATTTCCGCGACAAGAACGCGCTCGCCAAGGCGCTGATCGAGCGCTACGTGGCGAACGACAGGATCATTCTCGACGGCCTGTTCGCGCGTGGCGACGAATTGTCGGAGGATCCGCTGCAATCCTTCCTGATCGGATTGAAGCTGTTCGCCGAAATGCTGGCCGATCTGCCCGAAGCGCATCCGGGCTGTCTAGCCGCGTCGTTCGTCTATCAGGAACAGTTGTTCGACGCGGATGTGCGCGCTTTGTCGCGTCAATCCTTCCTGCGCTGGCGCGCGCGCTTCGCCGAACGCTTCGACGCGATCGCGGCCAAATATCCGCCGCGCGTGCCGATCGATCGCGCGGCGCTCGCCGACATGGCCGCCGCGTTGATCGACGGCGGGATCACACTCGGCAAATCCTTGAAGGATCCGAAGATCCTGCCCGCGCAAGTGCTGCATTTCCGCAATTACGTGCGGCTGCTGTTCGATCCGGCGGTTTAGCCGTTATCGGCCAGGATGCGCCCGCACAGATAAAGCGAGCCGCAAATCAGCACGGGCGATTCGGGGGCCGTCGCGGGCGCCAGATCGGCGATCGCGGCGTCGGCCGACACGGCTTCGGCCACGTCGGCGATGCCGGCTTGGCGCGCCGCCGCCGCGATATCGCTGGCGGGCAGCGACAGTTTCTCGTCGGGGATCGCGATCGCGCGCAAACGGCGCACATAGGGTGCGACGTGGCGCAGGAAGTCGATCGGCTGCTTGGTCGAGAGCATGCCGAAGACGAGATCGATCTGCCGGCCTTGCGCCCATTTGGCGAGCGCTTCGCCCGCCCCTTCGTTATGGCCGCCATCGAGATAGAGCGCCACACGCGGCGGCAGCTTCTCGACCAGGGGGCCGCGCGTCAGGCGCTGCAAACGCGCGGGCCATTGCGCCGAGGTGATACCCGCTTCGATCGCCGAATCGGGCAGGCCGAGCTTCTCGGCGCACGCAACGGCGAGGGCGGCGTTCGCGTATTGATGGGGGCCGGGCAGCGAAGGGCGCGGCAAGCGGCGGGTTTTGAGCCCGCGATATTGGAAACCGCCTTCGTCGAGCAGCGCGAAATTCCATTCGCGGCCGTGGCGGAACAAGGGTGCCGCCATTTCGGCCGCGCGCGCATCGAACACGGCGCTGGCTTCGGCGGGCTGTACGCCCACGCAGACCGGCACGCCGCGCTTGACGATCCCGGCTTTCTCGCCCGCGATCAGCGCCAACGTGTCGCCCAGATACTGGGTGTGATCGAGCGAGATCGGCGCGAGGGCGACCAGATCGGGCTTGGGCACGACGTTGGTGGCGTCCAGCCGGCCGCCCATGCCGGTTTCGAGCAGCACGCGATCGGCGGGAACGCGCGCGAAAGCCACGAACGCGGCCGCCGTCGTGATCTCGAAAAACGTGATCGGGCGCCCGGCGTTGATGCGCTCGATCTCGGCGAGTGTCGCCTCGAGCATCGCGTCGTCGATCAGCTTGCCGGCCAAGCGGATGCGCTCGTTGAAGCGCACCAGATGCGGCGAGGTGTAGACATGCACACGCTCGCCCGCCGCTTCGCACATTGCGCGGATATAGGCGAGGGTGGAGCCCTTGCCGTTCGTGCCCGCGATATGCGTCACGCGCGGCAGCGAAAGATGCGGGTTCCCCAGATCGGCGAGCAGCCGGACCAGACGATCCAGCGACATGTCGATGACCTTGGGGTGAAGCGTCGTCAGACGCTCCAGAATGGGGTCCACGGCCATCTTGTTTCGCGGGTGCTCAGCGCGCCTTGGGAATGTCGAGCTGCGGCTGCGGCATCTTCACCACTTTGGCGCCCGTGCTCGGCTCGGTCAGCAGCTTCAGCATGCGGGCGAGCGTGGCGCGAAGCTCGTGACGATGCACGACCATGTCGACCATGCCGTGGTCGAGCAGGTATTCCGCTTTCTGGAAGCCGGCGGGCAATTTCTCGCGGATCGTTTCCTCGATGACGCGCGCCCCGGCAAAGCCGATGGTCGCACCCGGTTCGGAGATCGCGATATCGCCCAGCATCGCGAAGCTCGCCGACACGCCGCCCGTGGTCGGGTCGGTCAGCAGCACGATATAGGGCAGGCCCGCTTCTTTGACTTCCTCCGCCGCGATCACAGTGCGCGGCAGCTGCATCAGGGACAAAATCCCTTCCTGCATGCGCGCCCCGCCCGAGGCGGGAATGACGATCAGCGGCGCTTGTTGAAGGACCGCAAGCCGCGCGGCGGCGATCAAGGCTTCGCCGACGGCAACGCCCATCGAACCGCCTTGGAACTCGAAATCGAACACCGCGATCACGGTCTGCACGCCGCCCAAGCGGCCATGCGCCACCAGAATCGCGTCCTGCTCGCCGGTCTTGTCGCGCGCCGCCTTCAGGCGATCGGCGTATTTCTTTTGATCGCGGAATTTCAGCGGGTCCTGGATCGTCTTGGGCAGTTCGATGCGCGCATAGGCGCCGTCGTCGAACAGCGTTTCCAGGCGGCGCTTGGCGGGCAAGCGCATATGGTGCCCGCAATGCGTGCACACGCGCTGGTTTGCTTCCAGATCGCGGTGGAAGATCATCTTGCCGCAGGACGGGCAGGTGTCCCACAGATTGTCGGGCACCTCGGTCTTGCGGACCAGCGCCCGGATCTTCGGGCGGACGAAATTGGTCAGCCAGCTCATGCGGCCGCTCCTTGCTTGGCGCCGCGCACGGCGGCGGCGAGTTCGCGCACCAGCTTATGCATCGGTGTGACCGGATCGGTCTTGGTGTCGGCGACGATCTGCACCAACGCCGACCCGACCACGGCCGCATCGGCATGCTTAGCGATGGCGGCGGCCCCTTCGGGCGTCTTGATGCCGAAGCCGACGGCGACGGGAAGCTGGGTGTGGCGCTTGATGCGCGCGACGGCCGCTTGCACGTCGGTCGCGGCGGCGGATTTGGTCCCCGTCACGCCCAGCACGGCGACGTAATAGAGGAAACCCGACGCGCCCTCGAGCACGGTCGGCAAACGCTTATCGTCGGTCGTCGGCGTGGCGAGGCGCACGAGATCGAGCCCCGCCGCCTTCGCGTGCGGGCGCAATTCCTCGTCCTCCTCGGGCGGCAGATCGACGACGATCAAACCATCCGCACCAGCGGCGGCGGCGTCTTTGCAGAAGCGCTCGGCGCCGTAGATATAGATCGGGTTGTAGTAGCCCATCAGCACGACCGGCGTGGCCGTGTTCTTCTTGCGGAAATTCCGCAGCAATTCGAACGTCGCCTTGGTCGAGCCGCCATTGGCGAGGGCCCGCAGCGCCGCCGCCTGGATCGCCGGGCCGTCGGCCATGGGATCGGAGAACGGCAGGCCCAGTTCGATGACGTCGGCGCCCGCGTCCGGCAGGCCATCGACGATTTTTTGCGCGGTCGCCGCGTCGGGGTCGCTCGCCATCACATAGGTGACGAGACCCGCGCGCTTTTCCTGCTTGAGACGCGCGAAAGTTCCGGCAAGACGGCTCATAGCTTCACGCCCAGTCGTTCGGCCAGCGCGAAGATATCCTTGTCGCCGCGCCCGCAGAGATTCATGACGATGATCTTGTCCTTGGCCATTTTCGGCGCGATGCGCGCGACATGGGCCAAGGCATGCGCCGGCTCCAACGCGGGCAGAATGCCTTCGGTGCGCGACAGCAGCTTGAACGCCTCGACCGCTTCGTCGTCGGTCGCGGCAACATAGTTCACGCGCTTGATGTCGTGCAGCCAGGAATGTTCCGGACCGATGCCGGGATAGTCGAGACCGGCCGAGATCGAATGCGCTTCGGCGATCTGGCCGTCGTCGTCCATCAGCAGGAAGGTGCGGTTGCCGTGCAGCACGCCGGGCTTGCCGCCTTGCAGCGACGCCGCGTGCTTGCCGGTATTCAGGCCCAGGCCCGCGGCTTCCACCGCATCCATCGCCACGTCGCGATCGTCGAGGAACGGATGGAACAGGCCCATCGCGTTCGATCCGCCGCCGATGCACGCGACCAGCTTGTCGGGCAGGCGGCCTTCGGCCTTCAGGATTTGCGCGCGCGCTTCCACGCCGATGACCGATTGGAAATCGCGCACCATGGCGGGATACGGGTGCGGACCCGCGACCGTGCCGATGATGTAGTAGGTGTCCGTCACGTTGGCGACCCAGTCGCGCAGCGCGTCGTTCATCGCGTCTTTCAGCGTGCCGGTCCCCGACGTGACCGGGCGCACTTCGGCCCCCAGCATTTTCATGCGGAACACGTTGGGCGCCTGGCGTTCGATGTCGGTCGCACCCATGTAAACGACGCAAGGCATGCCGAACAACGCGCAGACGGTGGCGGTCGCGACACCGTGCTGGCCGGCACCGGTTTCCGCGATGATGCGCTTCTTGCCCATGCGGCGGGCCAGCAGGATTTGGCCCATCGTGTTGTTGATCTTGTGCGAACCGGTGTGGTTCAGCTCGTCGCGCTTCAGATAGATCTTGGCGCCGCCCAGCTCGTCGGTCAGGCGCTGGGCAAGCCACAGCGGCGACGGACGGCCCACGTAATGTTCGAGATAGTAGTCGAGCTCCTTCTGGAAGCTGGGGTCGGCTTTCGCGGCCGTATAGGCGCGCTCGACCTCCAGGATCAGGGGCATCAGGGTTTCGGCGACGTAGCGTCCGCCGAAAATGCCGAAATGGCCGCGTTCGTCGGGGCCAGCGCGATAGGAATTGAGAGCGGTCATGGGGCGAGGGTTATAGCCCGAGGGGCGGGCCGGGCCAAGATCAGGCTTTTCGCACCGCAGCGGCGAAATCGCGGATCAATTCCGGCGATTTAGCGCCCGGGGCGCTTTCCACGCCCGACGAGACATCGACCGTTTTCGCGCCCGAAATCCGGATCGCGTCGGCGACGTTGCCCGGCGTCAAACCGCCGGCCAGCATCCAGGGCAGGCCGATCTCGGCCCCCGCCAGGATCGTCCAGTCGAAGGACACGGCGTTGCCGCCGGGCAGGGCGCCGTCGCGCTTGGGGGGCTTGGCATCGAACATGATGCGTTCGGCGACGCCCCGATAAGCGGCGGCGCGGGCGATATCGTCCTTCGACGCGACGCCGATCACCTTCATCACCGGCGTCGCGAATTTGGCCGCGATATCGCGGGCGCGGTCGGGCGTCTCGGCGCCGTGAAGCTGCAACAGGCCCGGCTTCAGCGCCGAGACGATTTCGCCGATCGCCGCATCGTCGGCATCGACCAGCAACGCCACGCGCCGGGTCGACGACGGCAAAGCGGAAGCGAGTTCGACGGCGCGGGCGAGGGGCCGATAGCGCGGCGAGCGTTGGAAAAACACGAAGCCGGCGTATTCGGCACGAATCTCCGCCACCGCCGAAATCGCTTCCGGCGTCGTCACCCCGCAGATTTTGATCGCGGCGGTCACGCCGCTTTGCCGATCTCCGCCAGAATGCGCGCGAGCGCGTCCTTGGGCGTTTTGGCCTGGGTGATCGGGCGGCCGATGACCAGGTGATCGGCGCCCAGCGACACGGCCTCGGCCGGGGTCATGATGCGCTTCTGATCGCCCGCCTCGGCCCATTCGGGACGGATGCCGGGCACGACCAGTTTGAAATCGGGGCCGCAGGCTTTACGCAGGCGCGCGATCTCGTGCGGCGAGCAGACCACGCCGTCGAGACCCGATTCGCGCGCGAGCACGGCCAGACGTTCGGCCTGATCGCTCATCGGCCCGCGCTGGCCGATTGCGGCGAGGTCGCTTTCGTCGAGGCTGGTGAGCACGGTGATGCCGAGGAGATTCGGGCGCGCCTCGCCCGCTTCCTTCGCGGCCGATGCGGCGGCGCGCATCATCGCCGCCCCACCCGACGCATGGATGGTTAGGAAATGCGGTTTGCAGCGGCTGGCCGAGCGCACGCCGCCAGCAACCGTGTTGGGAATGTCGTGGAGCTTCAGATCGAGGAAGAGCGGGCGCCCGCCCGCGACGTCGACGACGCCTTGCGGGCCTTGGGCGACGAAGAATTCAAGCCCGAGTTTGACGGCGAAACCTTCGGTGCCGAGGCCGATAATTTCGGCCGCGGCGTCTTCTTTGCGGGAGCGGTCGATAGCGACGAAAATCCGGGGCGGGATCATTGCAATGGACCTCCTTCTGGGCGATATCAGGGACCGTTTCGCGCGTTTCGCACCCTCGGTCAAGCCAGCCCGGTCGGATTTCCCATGCCCCGTTACAAGACCCTCGATCAACTCGATGTTTCCGGCAAAACCGTGCTCGTGCGCGCCGATTTGAACGTGCCGATGAAGGACGGAAAAGTGTCCGATGCGACGCGCATCGACCGATTCGCGCCCACGGCCGTCGAACTCGCCAAAAAGGGCGCCAAGGTCGTGGTGCTGTCGCATTTCGGCCGCCCGAAGGGGCGCGACGCGAGTCAGTCGCTGGCCCCGCTGCTCGGCGATCTGTCGAAGGCGTGCGGTGCGCGCGTCGCGTTCGGCGAGGATTGCGTCGGCGACGCGGCGGCCAAGACGATCGCGGGGTTGAAGCCGGGCGGTATCGCCCTGCTCGAAAATCTGCGCTTCCACGCGGCCGAAGAAAAAAACGATCCCGCTTTCGCGAAGGCGCTGGCCGCGTTGGGCGACATCTACGTCAACGACGCGTTTTCCTGCGCCCATCGCGCGCACGCCTCGACCGAGGGTATTGCGCATCTGCTGCCCGCTTATGCCGGGCGTTTGATGCAGGCCGAGCTCGACGCGCTGGGCAAGGCACTCGAAAGCCCACAACGTCCGCTGGCGGCGGTCGTCGGCGGATCGAAGGTTTCGACCAAGCTCGAACTCATCGGCAATTTGCTGAACCGCGTCGATATCCTCGCGATCGGCGGCGGCATGGCGAACACGTTCCTGTTCGCCAAGGGTGTCGATGTCGGTCGCTCGCTTTGCGAACGCGACTTGGCCGAAACCGCGCGACGCATCATGGCGGACGCGGAAACGGCCGGAAAACAGATCGTGCTGCCGGTCGATGCGGTGGTCGCGGGCGCGTTGACCGACGGCGCCAGCGCGCAAATCGTGCCGATCGGCCGCATTCCGGCCGATCAGATGATCCTGGATATCGGCCCGCTGTCGGTCGCCGAGACGCTGAAGATTTTCGACCACGCCAAGACACTGGTGTGGAACGGCCCGGTCGGCGCGTTCGAATTCCCGCCTTTCGACAAGGGCACGGTCGAACTCGCCAAAGGTGTGGCCGCGCGCAGCCAGGCGGGCAAGCTGCTGTCGGTCGCCGGCGGCGGCGACACGGTCGCGGCCTTGATCCATGCGGGCGTGGAGGACAAGTTCGGCTACGTGTCGTCGGCAGGCGGCGCGTTTCTTGAATGGCTGGAAGGCAAGGAGCTGCCCGGCGTCGCCGCGCTGGCGTGACCCGGCGGGCGCTCCTCCCAAGGGAGCGCTCATGACCGCCTTACGCCAAATCAAAGTCGAGAAGTTCACGCCGGAAAGTTTCGCGCCGTTCGGCATCGTCATCGGCGATACGTCGCGCAAATCGGATTTCCAGGGCGGCGTGTCGGATGCGTGGCTGCTGCCTTTCGACGCGGAAGGGGGCGCGCAGCTTTCCTATTCGCGCTTCTACCACCAGCCGATGCGCTTCTCGGTGCTGGAGCGGCATTACGGCGTGACGCAAGGCTTCATGCCGGTCAACGGCACGCCCTTGGTGATGGTCGTGGCTCCGCCCACGCCGGCGGACGGGCCGGACATGGCGCCCAAGCCCGAAAGCCTGCGCGCGTTCCTGATGGATGGGACCAAGGGCCTATTGATGAAGGAGGGCGTGTGGCACACGCTCGACCGTTATCCGGTCGCGCCGCCGCATGTCGATGTGCTGTTCTTGAACGGTAAAACCGTTCAGAGCGAGCTGATCCGCGAAAAGGCCGACGGCACCAAGCCGAAGCGGACCGAACTGGTCGATCTCAAAGAAACCGCCGGCGTGGAGTTCGAGGTGACGGGCGTTTAGCGCACCCGTCACCTCGATTTCTCATTTTTCCGGAGTCATGCCCGCGACGCGCGGGGCGAGCCACGCTTTGAACGCGGCGGGGTCGGCGGCCGCGAAATCGAACTCGATATGGATGCGGCCGTTCTCGACCGCCTTCACGTCGTAAGTCAAACGCTGGCCGAACCCGTCCACGCGCAAGGACCCGCGATCGCCGCTGCGCATCGCCGCATCGGATTTGAGATTGGCCCCGCCCTCGGAGATATCGATCAGCGCCGCATCGACGCGCTTGCCCGCGACATCGGTCATTTCGACGGCCAGCTTCAGCGCGTAGCGCGGCCAGGCGCGGCGATTGGCGTCGCGCGTGGAGGTGCGCACCACGCGCACCAAGATGCCGCGAAGTTCCTCGACGTTGCGCGACACGGTGGTGATCGCTTGGCGCACTTCGCCCGCGCGCGTGCCGACATTGTCCGCACCTTGGCTCACGCTTTGGATTTTCGACGAGACCTCGCGCGAGGCTTCGGCCGTCTGGGCGACGTTGCGCGCGATCTCCTGCGTCGCGGAACCTTGTTCCTCCATCGCCGCGGCGATGGCGCTGGCGACCTCGTCGACCTCGCGGATCCGATCGCCGATCTCGCCCACGGCGCGCACGGCGGCCTCGGTCGCGGTTTGGATCTCGGTCACCTGCCGGTCGATATCCTCGGTCGAGCGGCCGGTCTGGTTGGCGAGGTTTTTGACCTCCGACGCGACGACCGCGAAGCCTTTGCCCGCATCGCCCGCGCGCGCGGCTTCGATCGTGGCGTTGAGGGCGAGCAGATTGGTCTGGCTCGCGATTTCGCCGATCAGCTTGGTGACCTCGGAGATTTTCACGACCGCGTCGGACAGCGAGCGGATCGTCGTTTGGGCCCTTTCGCCCGCGTCGACGGCGCTGCGCGTGACGTTGGAAGCGCGCGCCACCTGGCCGGAGATTTCGCGGATCGACGCCGCAAGCTCCTCGGCCGCCGACGACACGGTCTGCACGTTGACCAAAGCTTCTTCCGACGCGGCGGCCACGCTTTGCGAGTCGCGCGACACGTCGTCGGCGAGCTTCGCCATGTTCTGCGCCGTACCGTCGACCTGCGTCGTCGTCGCGGCGATCGCGTCGACCGCTTTGCCGGTCTCGCGTTCGACCGTTTCGGCCATGCCGAGCAAGGCTTGCTTCTTCTCGATCTCCGCCTGTTCCTGCAGGCGCTGCTGTTCGCCCTTCAGGCGTTCGGTTTCGATCGCGTTGTCCTTGAAGACCTGCATCGCCGCGGCCATGCCGCCCAACTCGTCCTTGCGGTCCACGCCGGGAACGCGCGTCGACAGATCACCGCCGGCGAGGCGGTTCATCGCCTCGGTCAACGCGTTCAACGGGCGCACGGCGATCGTGCCGATCACGAGGCCGGCGATCAGCATCAACACCAGGCCCGCGACGAACACGATGGTGATCGCGCGCTCGACCGTGAAGACTGCCGCGAAAATTTCCTCGGGCGGCGTTTGCACGACCGTCGCCCAGCCCAGCCCCGGATAGTCGTAGGCGCCCGTGCTGTAGGAATAGCCCATGCCCATCGGCAAACGCGTGCGCGGATCGGGGCCGCTAAACATGCCGTGATCCTTGGTCGTCAGCGCGGCCTTGACCGCCGCGTGACCCATGGTCGCGAGATTGGTTTTGCCGATGATCGCGGGATCGCGGCGATAATCCTTGCCGCGGCGCGCTGGGTCGTAATCGACAAGCACGACGCCGTTGGCATCGACCAGGGTGATCGACGTGCCCGGCAGGCCGTTATCGGCCAGCTGCTTCTGCGCGGCGGTGGCGATCTGCTCGACCAAGCCGAAATCGGCGAAATTCGCCCAGACCGCGACGATTTTGCCGCCGGCGTCCTTCAGCGGGGCGGCGAACACGATCGACCAACCGTCTTCGCCATAGGCTTTGGCGACGGTCGCGTCGGCGGCGGGCGGCTCGACGACGGTGCCGGTCAGATCGTTCGTGCCGGTGAGATAGTCTTCGGCCAAGGCGCGCTTCAGCCAGCCCGCCCCGGCGAAATTCTGCGAATAGACGAACGCCGTATCGATCGGCTTGCCCAAACCGTCGACGCGGTTGACCGCGAGCGGTTTGCCCGACGGATCGACCAGCAGCATCAGCTTGTAAAGGCCGTAGGTCCGCATATAGCCGTCCATCGCGCCGAGCAGCGGATTGTCCGCCGACGGATGGGCCCAATGCTCGCGTTCGGAAACGACCTTGTTGATCAGAAAGGCCTGCACGTCGCCGTAGCGTTCGAACAGGTTGCGGTCGACCCGGTCCATGATCGTGGTCGAGGCGTCGTCCAGGCGATCCAGCGCCTGGTCCTCGATCTCCGCCTTCTGGAGGGCGAGATAGCCGCCGACTGCGATCAGCGGCAGCAGACCGAACATCAACAGCAGCGCGACGAGCTTGACGCGAATTCCTTGCAGCTTGGCGAACATGGCCACTCCCGGACATCAGAAATCAGGGTGCGATTAGGCGCGCGTCAGCTTAGGAGAACGTTAAATTCGTCCCCGCCGTGTACGATACGATTTTTAGTGGAAACGCTTCAGCGGCCGGCGGCGGAAGCTCGATCCGTACATATTGCGCGTCGGCGCGTCTTGGCGCGTTTCGTCGGCCGGGCGGCGCGGCGGCGGCTCGGGCACCAATTGGGCCGCGAATTCGCCCCGGCGCCAGGCATCGACGCGGTCTTCGGCTGCGCGCGTGTCGAGCGCGTCCCAATACCCCAGCGCGTCGAACAATTCGGCCGTGTCGAGCGCCGTACCTTCGGGGGCGGCACTCTGGCGCAGGCCCATCAGCAACTCGGTGAACACATCCTTGTCGACCTGCGTGCCCTTGCAGGCCAGCGCGAAGGGGCGCCCGCCTTGCTCGTAAAGGATGCGCCGGCCCAGCGCCATCGACACGCCGACATATTTGGCGAACAGGCTTTCGAACAGCGAGCGTTCGCCCGCGCGCACCAGCGGCAGCAGCGCAGCCAGATCGTCGAGTTCGCCGCGATCGAGGGCGAAGCGGATGCGTTGCAGCGTGCCGTTCAGCGCCACCGTGCGCTTGTGATCGGCCATCACTTCGGCGAGCGCTTGTTCGATGGCGCGGTCGAGCAGCGTGGGCTCCACGTCGAAATTCTCGACGATGTAGCGGCGCAAGGCTTCCGATACCCAAGTGTACATCCGCGACGCCAAGCGCGGATCGAGATCCTCGCGGCGCAGAATGAGTTCCTGCAGATCGGCGTCGGAAACCGAGGTCTCGACGAGCGTTTCGAACGTGTCGAAGCCGATCGACGCGCCCGAGTTTTCGAGAACGGCGCGCGTCACGTCGGCCTCGCCCGGACGCACCAGCGCGTCGGACAGGATGACCGACAGCCGCGCGCGGCGCGCGATCGCCAAACGATGCTGCATCGTGCGGGTGCGCACGACGTTGAGCAATTCGTCGTCGTCGAGAATTTCGGATTTCAGCAGCACCGGCCAAGCGACCTCGATCCGGTCGTTGGCGAGCTGCACGATCAGCTTGCGCGGCGCCACGTCTTCGGTCGCCAGACGCTCCGCCAGCGCGCGGCGGATCGGCATTTCCAGATCGTGCAGCAGGCGCTGAAGGATTTCCTCGGCCAGTTCGCGCTCGCGCGCGGACATATCGCCCAGATCGGTGCCGAGAATGATGTCGCCCATGCGCGCGGCCAAAGCCGCCCGGCTCTCCGGGCGTTTGTCCTGTGCCAGAAGCAGCAGGCCGTGTAGTTGCTCTTGACCGAATCCCGACATGGAGCGGGTTCGAACCCTTTCAAAACGGCGACGATAAGAAAGATAAATCTTCGGATTCGCCGAATCCAGTCTCATGTAAACGACACCAAGCATTTGGGAATGCAGGTGTGGCGATAACTCCTCGTTCTTTGCGTTTCGCAAACCGATCCGGAATTTTTCGGGCGCGGTCTGGGGGTAACTCACCCGATTTGCTAGTCACTGCCTAAATTGACGCCGATTCGGGCGTTAATCAAGAATTAAGTAAAATTTTGTATAAACCGGCGCTATGCAGATTCAAGCCAGTACCGCGTCCGTTACCGGCGGCCTTGCGCGGCCGGAAGGCTTCCGGCCCCCGCCGCCGCGCGGTTCGTCGCGCATCGGTGCGGGCGAAGGCGCGAGCGTTGCGCCCGAATTCTCCGGTACGTCGCGTTCGCCCGAAGCCCAAGCGGCGGCCGACACGAATTTTGCCGAAGAGGCGCGGCCCACGCGCAATCTGCCGCGCGGCTCGCTGGTGAATCTCGTTATTTGACGGCGCCGCATCGCCTGCACCAAGCTGGCGATGAAATGAATTCCCCGCCCAAACAATCCGGCCCGTCGATCCGCGCCATTCCCGATGGCGATACGCGCGAACGTTTGATCTGCGGGGATTGCGGCTTCATCCAATACGACAACCCCAAGATCGTCGTCGGCGCGGTGGTGCTGTGGGGCGATCGTATCTTGATGTGCAAACGCGCGATCGAACCCGCTTACGGGCGCTGGACGATTCCCGCCGGCTATATGGAACTGGGCGAGACGCCCGAAGAAGGGGCGGCGCGCGAAGCCTTCGAGGAAGCGTGCGCGAAGATCGAGATCGGCGCGCTGATCGGCGTCTATTCGGTGCCGCGTATCGGCCAAGTGCAGATGATCTATCGCGCCACGCTGATCGACGGCGAATTCGCCGCCGGCGCGGAAAGCCTGGAAACCATGCTGTGCGCCTGGGACGAGATCCCGTGGGACGAGATCGCGTTCCCGACCGTGCGTTTGGCGCTCGACGATTGGCGCCGGACGAAGGATCAGGCCGCAATCGTGCCGAATCTCAAACGATTTTGAAATTCATTAAAAGCAGGCCGCAGACCATCACCAAAGCGGCGGCGACGCGCCGGGCGCCGAAGGATTCGCGCAGCAGATACATGCCCATCAGCGACGCGAACAGCACCGATGTTTCGCGCAACGCCGAGATATGCGCGACCGGCGACACGCTGCTCGCCCAGATCGCGATGCCATAGCCGATCGCCGCGACCGTGCCGCCGGCGGTCCCGCGCCACCAATATTGCCGGATATAGGGAATGATCGCCGCGCGGCGCTTCAGGCACGCGACGATGAAGACCCACGGGCCTTCCAGAATATTGAGCCAGGCGATGTAGCCGATCGCATTGCCCGAGGCGCGTGCGCCCATCGCGTCGACCACCGTGTAGCCCGCGATGGTGCAGCCGGTGAGCACGGCGAGTGCCGTCGCGCGGCGGTCGTCGGCGCTGGGCAGACCCCGCGCCAATGCGAGACCCGCGACACCGAGCGACACGAGCACCACGCCCGCGGTTTCGCGCCATGAGAGATATTCGCCGATCAACACGCCGGAGAAGACGGCGACCAGTGTGGGTCCCAGTCCGCGCGCGATCGGGTAGACATGGCTCAGATCGCCGACCGCATAGGCCTTCAGCAGGAAATAGTAATAGGCGCAGTGGATCAGCACCGACCCGATCAGGAAGCCCCAGCTTTCGGGGGCGGGCGCGCCGACGAAGGGCACGATGAACAGGCTGGCCACACAGCCCGCGAGCATGACCAAGCCGAACGAAGCGAGCCGGTCGGGGTCGGATTTCACCACCGCGTTCCAGCTTGCGTGCATCAACGCCGCGAGCAGTACCAAGCCCGCGACGGTCGGATCGAGTTTGTCCAACTTATGTTTCTCCCCCGCGCGGGAGATTAGCGTCATCAAATCGTAACGTGCGGAAAATCGCGACGCGCCGTCGGCATTCCCGATCTGCGCGGATCGACGGCGCTTAAAAAACAAAAAGCCCGGAATTTCCGGGCTTCAAAACATCGCACTTCGTATTCGCGGGGCCTCGAAGTGGATGGGGGCGCGAGAGTAAAGACCCTCACGCCCCCAAATGCACCGAGCGAAGCCGCTTACTTCTTCTTCTTCGCGGCTTTCTTCTTCGCCTTTTTCTTCGCAGCCATGATTGACTCCTTGTTTCCGATGGTGTCGGTCCG